>JAJTHK010000061.1 GCA_021298895.1 Luteolibacter sp. | reverse complement strand
CGCAGTCATCCCCTTCGAAGAGTTCGAATCCCTCAACGACGCCTTCGATTATTACCGGGATAATCGCGAAAAATCCGTGAAACTCATCACGACTGCACGCCCTGTCCAAGAATAGCCCAGCCAAGCAAACGCCCTGTTTAATGCTAGGAATTTGCTTTTGGGGTTAATGCTAATGCTAGGAATTTGCTTTTTCACTTAACGCGGAGAATACACTAGGGAGCCGGTCTGGGAAGGGGAAAAGGGGGTTGCACTTTTCGGGAGGCGGGAACGGCCAGGGACGAGCGCCCTCGGTCGTATCTTTTTCGCGCCTGATTCGTGGGCTCTTGCGGGCTGAAAGCCCGAAGCATACTAGCCCGGGGCAAGCCCGCCATGGCGGGCGCCGCCCTGGGTGAACAGCCGCCAATCGACCGGCGCGCGGGAGGCGCGAGATCAGGTTGGGACAACGACCCTCGCTCCCCTCGCGCGCTTGCCCTTTTCCCTGCCCAACCCAGGGCAGCGGCCGCTGTGCGGCCTCGCCTTGGGCGAGTATCCTTGAAAGGAAGATTGGAACCACTGATTTCACTGATTGAACTGATTTTCAAGAGCTTAGAAAGGGGTGCCAGGCCACCCAAAAGGTGAACTCAATTGCTGAAACTTCTTTCAGTGAAATCAGTCAAAATCAGCGTAATCAGTGGTAAACTTGGCCGGTAACACCTTTGTCATTCTCCTTTTTCCTGTTCTTCAGCCTCGCTTGTCGGGGATAGGCGTAACGAAGTCTGAGGAAAATTCCCACTCCGGCGCGACGTGAAATGACGGTCGTGATACAGGTTTATGCACAACTACGACTTTTTTGCGAGGATGGTTGAACGGGCTGAACGGAACCCGAGAATTCTTGATCATCTTTCAATCCGTTCAGACACCGCGTGAAAATCGAGGTGCTGGTGCATGGGGGAAAAATAGGCGAAGAGGATCTTGCGAAAGCGCGGGTCGCAGGGCCAATTCTCGGTGCTGGCAAGTTCCCATCCGTCCTCTTTTCTTTGGCTGATCAAGGCGGGAAGGCTGACGATTTGCTCGCCGGGCGGCCCTTTGAGGACGGCCGACTTTCCGGGCGCGACATGGAGGGGCTTCATGCCGCCGAGCTTGAAGGCGAGTTCCCCGGTTGTGGCGTTGATGACGAGACGGTCGCCGCCGCCGATGCGGTCGGGAGGGGTTTGGATCTTGAGCACGCGGAAGCTTCCGCCTTCCGGCACGAAGGCGAGGAGCAGGTGTGTGCGTTCGGCGGGAGCGAGGCGCAGGGAAATCTCGGGTTTCTCCGCATTGCCGCGCCAGAGGTCGAGGAAGGTGTCGTCGCGCAGGGTGGCCTTGAAAGGGCCGGCGATGTGGGTGAGCGGGACTTCAAAGCTGTCGGCGTCCGCGCGCTGTCCCGCGCGGAATTCCGGCGGCTTGCCATCGCCGGGATCAAAGCGGGTGACGCGGAACTCGACGGTGGCGGATTTCTCCTGCGCGAGCGCGAGGGGTGTCAGGAAGAGGAAGGCAAGCGAGGCGCGAAGCCACCAAGGAGCGGCGGAACGCCTGCCCGTCGTCTTGCCCGCCATAGCCTTGGCGTCGGCGGGAGCTTCAGCGAAGTCGGGCGTCCGCCGATGCGGATGGGGGGACGGTGGAACGTGCTTCGCGCCCCTCATCGGCTCATCATCCACATGGGCGAACGCGTTTCGCCCCTCCTTGTGGAAGAGGCTCACGGAACTCAGGAGAGCGGTGGTCATGGATTTATGAATGATGATTGTTGATGTTTGATTGTGGATTTACATCGCGCCGCCAGGGAGCCAGCGGAAGGAGGTGATGTGGAAGCGACGGCCGAACCGGCGGTTGACGGGGGATCGGAGATTGGCGTATGGGGTTTCCGTGGGATCGGCGGCGGGGTCGAGGTAATCGGGGACTCGCTGGACGACGGCCTCGCACCAGGCGCGGGCGAGGATGCGGGAGCCGTCCGGGCTGCGCGCCTCGCCGTAGCCGCGCACGACGAAGGTGTCGGAGCGCGCCTGGATGATGGGGGCGATGGGCGTGAGGATGTCGGCCTGGTTGATGTAGGCGGGTGTGCCTTGGTAGCGGGAACCGAGGGCGGCGGCGGGGAAGGGATAGTTGGTGCCGGCGATGTGGGCGGCGGCGATTTCCTTTCCGGCCCCGCGGTAGGCGGCGTTGATGGAGACGGCGGGGTCTTCGAGCGCGGCCTGGATCGCGCCGTAGAGCGCCATGTCTTCCTCGGATGTGACGGACGTGAGTCGGCGGTTCACGAACTCACCGAGCGAGCGGAAGGGGCCGCGCTTTTTCACCTGGCGGACGACAGCCCCGGCGAGTTCACGGATCTGGGCGTCGGTCAGCTCGCGGTATCCGAGCCAGCGGGATGCCTCGGTGTCGTCGGCTGCGGTGGGGTTGGGATTGCGGCTGATGACATGCCCGCCGGGCGGCTCCGCTTTCAGCGATGTGCCGCCCGGCATGGCGACAGGGCGTTTCTTTTTCGCGGCGGAAAGGACGGTGGTCCATGCCTCGACGGAGGTGGAGTTGATATTGAAACCGCCCTCGGCCATGAGATGGGCGGCGGCGAGGCGGTGGGCCGCGGGGGTCACACCGCTGCCACCGATGAGACGGGCTGCGGCGGCGGATGGTGTGGTGCCCGCAGGAAGGTAAGGCCGGTAGGCGGCGACGGGCAGGGGCGTGGTGCCGTTCAGGAATCCGGAGACGACGTTTGTCAGATTGCGCTCCGCGCCGTAGCGGCGGAAGACCGGGCCTTTCTGCGCGGCCATGGAGGAAAAGAAATAATCGTCGAAGAGCAGGTGGTTGGCGATGTGGCTGCGGTCGAGGATTTCCGCCGCGCCGGGCGGCACCGTGTATTGGTCGTTGGTGAACCACGACACGTTGTCATACAGTTTCCCCGCCACATCCCCGCCCTGCCATGCGAAATACTGCCCGAGGTAGAAGGGAAAGCTGCGTTTCGCGACCTGATCGGGCCGGAGGGCGGGAAGCGCGAAGGAATTTCCGACGGCGAGGTTCTGGAAGTGGTAGCCGCTCCAGTTCAGGGCATCCATGGGCAGGACGGGGAGATTCTGGAGCTGGGCCAGCGAGGTGAGCGGCGCGAGAGGGATGGGAGCCGCGACGATTTTTTCCCGGCCGCCGGGGCGGTAGCTGGAGCCGAAATACGGGCGGTTCTGAAACAAGCCCTCAAGGTTGTTCACCTGTGCGAAGGTGAGGTTGTAGGGATGTGCGACAAAGTTCGTGGACGCATCGACGCCGGCGGCAGAGTGTTTCGCGGTGGAGGTGGCGGCGACAAAGGGGTTGTGGGGAATGTTGTGGAGCCAGGTTTTGCTGGGGAGCCACGGATCGTCGAGCGACTTGAGGCGCATATCGAGCAGCAGGAAGGGCGTCGGGTTGTTGTTCAGATCCGCGAGCCTGGAGTTGGGGAGGTTCCACTGGGAGATCGTCTCCGCGCGCGGATTGGCCGCCTCGTGCCGCCACCCGATTTGCGAGGTGAACATTTGCTGCTGGAAGCGGGCATGGTGACCGACATGGGTATGTGTGGGTTCCGCCCTGACCTCGAAGGTGGTCTGGATCAGGTTTCCGCCCAGGGTGGTCTGATTGAGGACGCTGCCGCTGACTTCCCAGGTGGCGCAGGCGGTGCCGACGGAGATGCGATCCTCCGGCTTGCCGTTGACGGTGCCGATACGCAGCTCGCGCCCGGCGAGGCTGGGGAGCCATGCGGGCGGTCTTTCCCGGAGGTCATATCTGAACCTTGCTATCCCATCCGGGGGGGTGCCGGCATAGGAGAACATCCGGCTCTCGCCCGGAGCCATGGTGATGGCGGGGTGCGTGCCGCCGGTCAACTCCATATACATCGCCCCGTTGCGCCAGCCCCAGACGAAAATCCCGTTGAGCGTGCCGATGTTCTGGTCGGTGCCGAGATCATGTTTGACCCCGTTTTTATAAATGGTGTGTTCGAGCGGGAGGGAAGCGGTGGCGTAGTGCAAAGCGTCCACCTTCAGCGGGACGTTGTAGGGATTCCAAATGGTCAGGACGGGGAAATTGTACACATAGAGATTGTAGTCTTCGGTTTCACCGATTCGTTTTGCACCGAAGGAGATGAGCGACTGCATCCGGACCAGCACGGGACTGAGGCGGGTGTTGCCGTTGTTCCACGCCGGGTTCGAGACGGGATCGGGCGCGGATGTGGTGTTGTTCGGGGCGCTCACGGAAAGGTCGTCCTGATCGGCCAACTGGCGCCGGTGCATCTGCTGCCAGTGGTGCAGTGTTTTCCATGGCAACACATCGTGTGCGTAACCGCCGAGCGTGAGCGCGCCGTTGGGGCCGAGCGGGCCGGATGGAATGGTGGTGACTCCTTCCCCTTTTCCCCAGGGTTGCAGCCAGTTGATGTCGGTGCGCTCCAGGAAGAGGCTGAGATCCTGGCGCAGCCCGCCGCGCGTCACGCTGGCCAGCACGCTTTTCGGATAGGGGGAAAGGTCGTGGAAAAAGCGGACGCCCCCGGCCTGCGGATGGACGAGTTCGAGGGTCTCGGGGGTGATCGCCTTGTCGCTGGTTGCCGTGTTCGAGGGGAAATCCGCGAGGCCGTCCAGTGCGGTGATGCCATGTGCGCCGGGCGATGCGAAACCAGCCAGCAACCCGGCGACCGGAGTGGTGCCGCTTCGGTCGGATTCGGCGCGGGGATTGGAAAGCGCCTTGGTGTTCTCATCCGCCACCCACCACGCGAGGCGGCCGTTCGCGACGGGGATGCGCCCGGCGCGGACGGGGGTGGCGTCGCGCGCGGAACCGGGGGCGATGTCGATGGGATCGGTGAGCGTGCCGCTGGCGGCGAAGGTCAGGTTTTCCGTGAGGGTGGGATCGGCGTTGGAAACCAGCCAGCGGCGGAAGGAGGGTTCACGCGCGTAGTCGGGCGTTTCTCCGGGTTCCTCGTCGCGCGCGTTCCAGACGCCGGTGAGCTGTCCGTGGTTGACACCTTCGATGGCCGGGGTTTGGGGATCGGCATCGAGCAGGGAAGCGGGCGCGGTGATCCGCTGGTCGGGGCCGAGTTCCTTCTGCAGTTCGCCGATGGCCAGCATCAGGGCCAGCCGGGCGTTCGCCCGTGAGGTGGCCTGGGCGTCGCCCGCGCCTGCGGATCGCAGTGTGACCGCGGATAGGCTGAGCAAGCCTACAGCGAGCACAATGAGCAGCACCATGAGGGTGAGCGTTACCAGCAACGCGAACCCATCGGGACGCTGATGAGTGATGCTTTCTGGTTTTCTCATCGGAAAGAAACGCGATCCGGACATCGGAAAGCATTTGCAATGTATCTAGGAAACATCGCCCGTTCCATGAACGGAAGGTCGGCGGTTTATGCACAAATCCGACCTGGCGCGGTCATCGCGCCGCTGCTGGTGAACGTGTGGACGACATAGCCGCCGGCAATGGGCGTATTGATGGGATTCAGCCCGTCGGCATCCGTATAGGTGATGGTTCCGCCGGTGCCGGTGTTGTCCGCGGCCTGGGCGCAAGGAGCGGCGAGCAGGATGCCACCGCCGAGCAGAATGGCGCGGAGGGCGCCAAGGATTGGATTCTTTTCCATGATGTCTCTGATTGGTTGGAGTTTTGGATTCGGTTGCATGGATGGCATGGATGGCATGGCTGAATGCTAGGAATTTGCTTTTTCACTTAACGCGGAGAATACACTAGGGAGCCGGTCTGGGAAGGGGAAAAGGGGGTTGCGGGGGAAAAGGGGAATTTTTTTGGTAAAAGCTAAAATGCTGAAAATCTAAAAAGCTGAAATTAGAGAGTCAAAGACGCTTATTTCCGATCATTTAGCCAAGGTTTGCAGATTTAAGGGCACAGCTCCCCCGCCCTGCTGCGGCTTTCGGCTTGCTGCGGGGTCAATTTTTTAGCGTTCTGCTTATCAGTTTTAATCGAAAACCAAAATGCGGCCGTCTTCCAAATGGATTTCCTTGGGCTTCCATGTTTGGCGTTGGTCAAAGCCATCAGGGTCGGGATTCGATGGGTTCCTTGAACGATTGAACCAATCGAGATCAGGTTCGTCATCGGGAACGCCACCGCCGCTCTCAGGCGGCGAATCATGAAAATCAAGATCCGGAGGAGGATCTTGCATTCTGCATGGCCAGAGCGGAGCGACGGCAATCCATTCCTTGATAGCTCGCCAGGGCGGCTCGATGCGCTGGAGATTCTCGATGTCGAAAGGTGGTGGCGGTGGTCTGGGTAAACGCACCACGTCTTCCCAGAGTCCATGCAGACGGAGAAAGAATTCGACTTCCTCACGGCGCAGCACGGGCCGCTTGATTTTCATCGTGCCGTGGCAGCAGGGACATTCGAGAGGATCACCACCCCAGACTTGTAGGATGAGATCACGCCACAAGGGGCGCAAGAGTCGGGCGCTGCGCTTGGCTGGTGGCTCAACGAGTAGGAACTCCGATTGATGATCCGACTTCGCCAAGGCTACGACGGACAAGTTGACGATTGTTGATGTTTGATTTTGAGAAGTAACTTTATGACTAACAGCACTCTCAATGATCAAGGACGGTGATTTGTTCGCAACTCGTCCACGGACTTTGTTAGAATAAACGCCATAGTAGCGGACCATTTGTTGACCCTTGGGAGGCAGGTGCAAGAGGGCGGCTGCAATGAAATCAGGGGCCTTGAAAATTTCGAAATTGCGTTTGGTGTTGTGATGGCGCTTGGAGCGGTAGATGACGGTTTTACTGGTGGCGTTCCAAGTGATTTTCTGCAGCGAGAATGGATGTCGTAGCAGGTATTCAGCGAGTCGCTTGCGGCCTCCGTGGTTATTCGCATCGATGAGGTCGTCTCGGCCATCGTGAACGTGGAATCCGGAATGTTTCCAACCGAGCAGATCACTCAGTTTGTTAGGACTGATGAGTTTCTTTTCTCGGAGTATACAGAGGAAGCGATGGCGAAACTGCTCGGTCATGGGGCCGATGGCTCCTTGCGGCAGGCAGTGAAAACGTCCATCGGAGGCAAACAAACCATCAGCGACGAGCACGTGGAGATGGGGATGGAAGACAAGGTAATCGCCAAAAGTATGAACGGCAGCGACGGCTCCAATTCTGCCTATGGGAAGATTGAGTTGCAGACGAAATGATTCAGTCAGGGTATCGATCGCACTTTGGAACAGAAGAGAAAGCAACTGGCGACGTTTGCGAAAGATGCCGCGTAGCACTTTGGGAATGGTGAAAACGATCTGTCTATGAGGGACTTGATGACATACAGATCCCGCGATCCATTCACTGGTGGATCGCACGCGTCGCTGATGGCAAGCGGGACAGAAGTGGCGAGTCTTGCAGGTGAAAGCGAGTAACCGCTCATGGCCGCAATCAGAGCATTCGAGGCGCGTGAATCCGGAGGCAATATCGCCGCAGCGGAGGAAGGATTTAACGGTGGTGATGGTGGCAGATTTGAGCGGACCAATTATAGGGCGGTGTTTTTTTCGTAATCAGCGGTAAAGGAACTCCAGCCATGATTGACAAGCTGCCAGAGAGGTGAGGCGCGGGGGCGGCGAGGCTGGTAGATGGAAGGCATAAAGATTGTTTATATGAACATATTTTATGCGAGGCAAGATATTGAGTGATAGATCGGTTTTGTAGAAGATCAAGTTAGGTTAGATTTCGTATCTATAACTCCAAACTAAATCACATACACTCTGCAATTCTTTTATCCACGGTCAACTGAGGCCAGTTGACCCTACCTTGATTCAGGAAAGCGCGTGCTTTGCTTCGGCGGTGGCTTTTGTAACATCCGCTGCGGTGAGCAATTTTGATACGATCACGCAGCGTTTGGCGCCGGCATTGATGACTTCTGTTAGATTTTCCATCTTGATTCCACCGATACAGAAGGCAGGGACGTATTGGCCGACCTCGGTCTCCATGGTTGCGACATCTTCTAGACCGATAGCGGGTCGGCCTGCTTTGGTGGGGGTGGGAAACAAGGGGCCAAAGCCGATGTAATCCGCGCCATCGGCCATAGCTTGGCGAGCTTGCTCGAGACTGTGGGTGGAGCGTCCGATCAGCATGTCTTCGCCTATACTACTACGAACCTCGTAGATAGATCCGTCATCTTGACCGATATGAACGCCATCCGCGCCGAGTTCGACGGCGAGTTCTGGAAAATCGTTTAGGATGAAAGGAATCCCGGCCGATTTACAGAGCGGGAGAATTTGTTTCGCGGCTTCGATGATCTGATTCATCTCCGCATCTTTGGCGCGCAACTGGATGATATCCGCACCACCTGTTAGAAGTTGCTGCGTGACTTGTATAACATCCGAAGGAGCTACGTAACCGAAATCGACAATCCCGTAGAGGCGGGCATGGGCGAGTTTGGATCTTCGCTGACTTTGGTTCACAGACCTTTTTCTTCGAGGAAACGACCGACCCAACCGATATCATAGGTTCCATTTGCGAAATCTGGATGATTGAGGATTTCTTGTTGGAACGGAATGGTGGTTTTGATGCCTTTGATCATGAACTCGCCGAGGGCGCGCTTCATGCGAGCAATCGCGATTTCACGAGTTGCGCCAGTGACGATGAGTTTGGCGATCATCGAGTCGTAGTAGGGCGGCACGGAATATCCGGAGTAAACGTGGGTATCGACGCGCACACCTTTTCCACCCGGTGCATACCATAATGAAATTGTGCCGGGGCTTGGCATGAACTTGTTGTAAGGATCCTCCGCGTTGATGCGGCACTCGATGGAGTGACCCCGCGGACTGGCTTGCAAGACGTGGCGGGAAAGCGATTCGCCGGCAGCGACACGGATTTGCTCCTTGATGAGCTCGCAGCCCATCACTTCTTCGGTTACTGGATGTTCAACCTGAATCCGAGTATTCATTTCCATGAAGTAGAAATTTTCACCCGCTTCATCGACGAGGTATTCAATCGTTCCTGCGTTCTGATAGTTGATCGCTTGGATGAGTGACACGGATGCCTTGCCCATGCGCTCGCGCATTTCCGGAGAGATCAAAGGTGAAGGACATTCTTCGATGATCTTTTGGTTGCGGCGTTGCATCGAGCAATCACGTTCACCAAGATGAATGAAATTTCCATGCGAGTCCGCTATGACCTGGAACTCGATATGGTGCGGGTTGAGCACGAGTTTTTCCAAGTAGCAATCGCCATTGCTGAAGCAGGCCATCGCTTCGTTAGAAGCAGCTTGGAATAGGGATTTGAATTCCTCCTCTTTGAAACACGGGCGCATTCCGCGTCCACCACCACCGGCAGTGGCTTTGATCATCACGGGGAAACCGATCTCTTTCGCTTTCGCGAGGGCCTCATCTGGATCTGTTAGAATTTCTGAACCAGGAGTGATGGGCACGCCGTTAGCGACTGCCGTGGCGCGTGCGGTGGCTTTATCCCCCATCATACGGATGACTTCGGCAGAAGGTCCGATGAAAACGATGCCGGAAGATTCGCAGATATCGGCGAAGCGTGCGTTTTCTGAGAGGAACCCGTAGCCCGGGTGAATCGCATCCGCTCCAGTGATTTCGGCTGCGGCAATAATGCGATCTGGCTTGAGATAACTCTCCTTGCTCGGACCTGGCCCGATGCATACCGCTTCATCAGCGAGTTGAACGTGCATCGAATCGACATCCGCTTCCGAATAAACGGCCACAGATGCCACGCCAAGTTCGCGACAAGCACGAATGATTCGCAGGGCGATCTCGCCACGGTTTGCTACCAAGACTCGTTTGAACATTTCGTTAGATGGAGAAAGTTATTTGATGCGGAACAGAACGTCGCCGTATTGCACTGGATTACCATCCGTAGCAACCAATGCGCAGATGGTGCCTGAGCGCTCGGCTTTGATCTCGTTCATCACTTTCATCGCCTCGATAATGCAAAGGGTCTGACCTTCGGAAACCGTGGAGCCGACTTCAACGAAGTTCGGTGCGTCCGGTGCGGGTTTGCGGTAGAACGTTCCTACCATCGGAGAAGTGATTTCTGCGCCCTCGGCAGCGGGTGCGGCAGCAGCGGCGGCTGGAGCCGCGGCGGCGGCAGCTGGAGCAGCAGCGAATGGTGCGGCTTGGGCAGCGACACGTGGCATGCTGGCGAGCAGCCCGCTCAATGCCTCCATATCGGGGCCTTTTTTGAGCTTGAGATGAAAATCTTTTTTGGAGAGGTCGAAATCGGTGAGCCCGTGCTCATTCATCAATTCCACAATATTTCGGATTTCTTGGAGGTCCACAGTTACAGTTTGCTAAAGATTTATCTGAGATAGGATGGGGTCACCGCGACTCCATCACTTGCGGAGGGTAGGAATTCATCACGAACCACGTCAAGCATTGCATTTTTGATCTAGTTATTTTCCGAACTTGCTTCCCGCCGCCTAGGGACCAATTCTCAACCCATGCCAAATCCTACCGAGGCCGATCCTCGCTTCAACGAGTTTATATTGCTCCAAGCCCAAAACGCCGGGCTTTTCCTCGGCCAGATCCCGAATCCTGTGTCTGGGGAGAAATCCGTGAATCTCCGTGCCGCAAAATCCGTGATCGATTCCCTGGGGATGCTGAAAAACAAAACCGCTGGAAATCTCACCGAACACGAAGCCAAACTGCTCGAAACTGCCTTGAAAAACCTCATTCCCCTCTACAAAACCGTCCTCAACGACTCCGAAGCCTAATTTTTATGAAATCATTCACCCCATTCCAAATCGGCCACGTCCCCGTCGGTGGATCCGTCCCCTTTTTCATCCTCGGCCCGTGTGCGCTTGAGTCGGAAACATTTGCATGGGAAATGGCGAGGTCACTCAAAGAAATCGCCGATCGCACGGGGATTCCTTTCGTGTTCAAGGCATCTTTCGATAAAGCCAACCGCACCTCGGTGAATTCGTTTCGTGGCCCTGGCATCCACGAAGGCTGCCGCATCCTTGGTGAAATTTCCAAAGAACTCAAAGTCCCTGTCACCACCGACATCCACACCGCTGAACAAGCGGAAATCGCCTCGGAGCACATCGATCTTTTGCAAATCCCCGCTTTCCTCTGCCGCCAAACCGATCTCCTCGAAGCCGCCGCAAAAACCGGCCGCGTCGTGAACGTGAAAAAAGGCCAGTTCCTCGCACCGTGGGACTGCGTCAACATCGCCGATAAAATGCGGGCATTTGGCTGCGATCGTTTCCTCATTACCGAACGCGGCACGACATTTGGTTACAACAATTTGGTTGTCGACATGCGCTCGCTTTACATCATGCGGAAAGAAGGCATTCCTGTGATTTTCGATGCAACCCATTCCGTGCAACGCCCCGGCGGACTTGGTGGCGCGACTGGCGGTGACGGCGAGCTCGCGCCCGTACTCGCACGCGCAGCAATCGCCACCGGACTCGATGGGCTTTTCATGGAAGTCCACTCCGATCCCGCTAACGCCATGTCCGACGGACCGAACCAGATTCCGTTAGAATTTATTGAGGATCTGTTGGTGAAACTACTCGCGATCCATCATGCGAGTAAGTGATTTTCCGCCGCAGGCTTTTGGACTGCTGCGGTTATCCGCAGCTTTCGGGGTTGATGGCGATGAACGGGGAAACGGGTTATTACCGTTCGCTACGATGATAGCCGCATGCCATGAAAGCTGGGAATGATCCCAGCAGTCCAAAGCCTGCGGCGCGTTTAGAAATCGTCTTCAATTTTGAGACGATCCGTTTTGAATCGGCTAACACTTTTTCGTAAACTCTCAACTGCGGACTTTTCGAACCAAGCGGCACTGCACCAACGATATTCAGTTGCCACATCAACCAACCCATGTCTAACCGGATTATCATTCACATACTTCAGCCGAGCTAAAAACGATATCTGATGCGTGATGAAGCTTTCCCTGAAGTTCATCCAAATCCGTCTACCTTCAATACTATCCATTTGATTGATTCGGATCGCTGAGCTCCGATGGAATTCTGAAAGCCATTCCCGAAGAGATTCACCACTACCTTCAGGTGATTGAGCGAGAAAATGGTAATGGTTTGAAAACACAGCCCAAGCACGGAGGCTCCAACCAAATTTTTCGGCTGTTTCTACGAGCAATTGAGTTACTGCATCGAGTTTCTCCGGAGAATCGAAAAGTTTTTTGCGGTGATAGGTGGAGGCTGTCACGAAATAGAAGCCTTCGTTGAACAACCAATGTGGGGGAGCATGTGGCCAAGGGGGATTGGTCATGGCCCTGAACTAACAACGCAACATTCAATTGAAAAGCAATTCCGCCGGAGGCTTTTGGACTGCTGCGGTGATCCGCAGCTTTCGGGAGAGCTGTGGTGGACGGAGAAACCGGTTGTTACCGTTCGCCACGGTGATAGCCGCATGCCGTGAAAGCTGGGAATGATCCCAGCAGTCCAAAGCCTGCGGCGCCAACTTACTTGCCCCAGCGCGTCATGAGCGTGGAAGCCATGTCGCTTGGAGTTTCAGCTACGGCGATGCCGCATTCCGCGAGGATTTTTTTCTTCGCTGCTGCAGTGTCTTCTTCGCCTCCGACGATGGCACCAGCGTGGCCCATGCGGCGTCCCGGAGGTGCGGTGGCACCGGCAATGAAACCAGCGATTGGCTTCTTGCAGTTGTCCTTCGCCCAACGTGCGGCTTCAGCTTCTGCGTTACCACCGATTTCACCGATCATGATGATCGCTTCGGTTTCAGGATCTTCGTTGAACATTTTCAACACGTCGAGGTGGTTGGTGCCGTTGATCGGGTCACCCCCGATGCCGACACAGGTGCTCTGCCCATAACCCATTTGAGTGAGTTGGAAAACTGCCTCGTAAGTGAGTGTGCCGGAACGAGAAACCACACCGACGTTGCCGCGTTTGTGGATGTAACCCGGTGCGATGCCGATACGGCAACCACCATGGCTTTTCTCACCGCGACCCGGAGTCACGAGACCTGGGCAGTTAGGACCGATCAAACGAGATTTGGAACCTTGAAGAGCAGATTTCACACGCATCATATCCATTACAGGGATACCTTCGGTGATGCAAACAATCAGCTCAACGCCTGCGTCCATCGCTTCAAGGATCGCATCGGCTGCAAACGGAGGCGGAACAAAAATGGCGGAAGCAGTGGCACCAGTCTCTCTAACAGCTTGAGAGACCGTATCAAAAATCGGAACCGTGTTTTCAAATTTCTGACCACCTTTACCAGGCGTCACACCTGCTACAAGCTTGGTGCCGTATTGGAGAGAAAGCTGTGCGTGTCTCGCACCAAAGCTGCCGGTGATTCCTTGGACGAGGACTTTGGTGTTTTCATCAATGAGAATGGCCATATGAGTATTTCTTTAAAGTTATTATCTAGTGATTTCAGCCAACCGCTTTTACGATTTTTTCTGCGCCATCTGCCATGGTGTCGGCAGAAACAATATTAAGTCCGGAAGCGGCGAGTGTGGCTTTGCCAGCTTCGACGTTGTTGCCTTCGAGGCGAACCACGAGAGGGATAGGCAATCCGGTTTCTTTCGCAGCAGCGATCACACCTTCAGCGATGACGTTGCAATCCATAATACCACCGAAAATGTTGATCAGGATGCCTTTGACGTTTGGATCACCGAGGATGATTTTGAAAGCTGCGGTGACTTGTTCTTTCGAAGCGCCGCCGCCGACATCGAGAAAATTTGCTGGCTCGCCACCGTAATGCTTGATGATGTCCATGGTCGCCATCGCGAGACCTGCGCCGTTGACCAAGCAAGCGATGTTTCCATCGAGACCAATGTAGTTGAGATCGTATTCCGAAGCCGCGACTTCACGTGGATCTTCTTCTTCCTTGTCGCGCATCGCGACGATGTCCGGATGGCGATAAAGCGCGTTGTCGTCGAAGCCGAACTTCGCGTCGAGTGCGAGCACGCGGCCATCGGGAGTGGTGACGAGAGGGTTGATTTCCAACATCGAGCAATCGCAATCGATGAAAAGTTTGTAGAGATTTTTCAGAAGTTTGGCGAACTGCTTGGCGATATCGCCACTCAAGCCGAGCTCTGCGGTGATCTTGCGAATCTCATATGCCTGAAGGCCCAGGAGAGGATGAACCACTTGGCGGAAAATTTTCTCCGGAGTATCGTGAGCCACGTCTTCGATGCTCATTCCACCTTCAGTGGAAGCTACGATGACTGGCGCACAAGTGGCACGATCCATCAAAATCGCGAGGTAATATTCGTGAGTGATATCAACCGCTTCCGCGACCATGACCTTGCGCACCACGCGCCCTGAATCGCCCGTCTGCACGGTGACAAGAGTTTCGTTGAGCATCTTGCCTGCATATTCCGCAGCCTGCTCCGGGCTTTCGATCAAATGCACGCCGCCTTTGAATCCATTTTTAAAATGACCCTTACCGCGACCACCTGCATGAACTTGGGCTTTGATCACCAGTTTCGATCCTGCAAATTCTCTCGCCGCGGCTGCAGCTTGCTCTGGAGTGGATGCCACTTTTCCTTTCGGACTAGGGACTTGAAAACGGTCAAACAACTCCTTCGCTTGGTATTCGTGGATATTCATAATTCGAGACGGCAAAAACCGCGCGGGTTTTAGTCTCCATCTCACCGCAGGGTCAAGCAACCCTTACAAAAAATTGTCATTTTATTTAAGGACTATGCGGATAATATGAAAAATCATCTTGGATGATTGGGTATGAGAGCTTTGAAGCCTAAAACCCCATGACCCAGCCATCCCATTTCAGCACCCGTCGCAGCTTTCTCAAAGGCATTACCGTAACCACCGCCGCCGGCATCGCGATCCCTAACCTTTTGCTCCGCGCTCAAGACACGCCCGCCAGCAAACGCGTTGCGGTGGGTTGCATCGGAGTGGGTGGCCGCGGTTTCAATGATTTGATGAATGTCTCACAAGATAACGAGATCGTTGCGATCTGTGATGTCGATGCGAACCATCTCGCCAAAGCCGCCGCAAAATTCCCCAATGCACGCCAATACAAAGATTTTCGTGAGCTGTTGGAAAAAGAAAATTCGTTAGACGGCGTAGTGATCTCGACGCCCGATCACTCACATTATCCCGCCGCAATGCATGCGATCTCGCTCGGTAAGCACATTTGTGTGCAGAAGCCATTGGTCAACACCCTCTGGGAAGCGAACCAACTTCATCAGGCAGCCAAGAAAAAAGGCATCATCACGCAAATGGGTAATCAGGGCCACACCTATGAGGAAAACCGTTTGCTTAAAGAATGGTTCGATGCGGGAGTGGTCGGCAAGGTGAAAGAAATCTACGTTTGGACCAATCGTCCGATCTGGCCACAGAGCAAGGCTGCGGATTTCAAACCATCAACACCTGTTCCAGAAAAACTCGCTTGGGATCTATGGCTCGCTGCGATTCCGGATCGCCCTTACAGCCCGGACATCCATCCGTTCAAATGGCGCGGACATTTCGATTACGGCAGCGGTGCATTAGGAGACATGGGTTGCCATAACCTCGATCCCCTCGTCTGGTCACTCGGACTTGGAGTCCCTAACCGCATCAACGCCACCGCCGATGGTCTAACAGAAACTGCATGGCCACGCGGCGCGAAAGTCGAATACATCTGGGACGACGTCCCCAGCCACGGCCAAATCAAGCTCTACTGGTATGAGGGAAAAAACACCGACGGCTCCCCTTGCATGCCACCACAACCCAAAGGTCTGACCCAACCGCTCAGCGACACCGGTTTCTATGTCGTCGGTTCGGACGGCATCGTTTATAACCAAGGCAGCCAAGTCCAGAAACTCACCATCCTACCAGAAGCACGCTCCGTAGAGTTTCTCTCCAACCCACCCGCGAAAACTCTCGACCGCAGCCCAGCCCCGGGCAATTCGGAACGTGAATGGGCACTTGCAATCAAACAGGGTAAACCGTTTCCCTTCATGTCGCAGTTCGATTACTCAGTCCCTCTAACAGAACTTTGCTTGTTAGGCTGCCTCGCCATCCGCACCGGACAACCCATCATCTGGGATCAAAAAACCTCCACCGCCATCAACAACGAAGCTGCTAAGAAACTCGTCAAACGCGCCCAATACCGCAAAGGCTGGGAATACTCAGCGAAGGATATTTGACGTGGCGGCGCTTTTTAATCGCCATGCCAAAACTCAAACATTGTTTATGAAGTTATTGAGATTGTAACGACATAGGACATTGGCTAATTTTTCAGGCATGACGATCAAGGAGTTATTCTTAAAAACATTCTGAAGCGCAAGTGAACTACGGGAAAAAATGCAGTACGCTTGCGTCAGGCAATTTCGACTCCTGCCTCCGAGCATCGCGTATTTGAATCCATCGATGACCTAAAAAAGACCCTTGAAATTTAAGCCGCTAGCCTCTGAGAATTTGCAGCTTGGCCGTTAAGGAATTGCCCAACCGGTATTTGGATCCAAAACAATTGCATCAAGATGTTTGCCGTCGCGGAGCGGTTTGAAGCCTTTGGCATCAGTTGTAAGAACCGTGGCACCAGTCACTTTCGCAGCGGCGGCAATCCAGAGATCATTCTTGTCATGGAAAATCGACCATCCCTTGCTCATAGCTAAAGTGCTGTATTCCGCGTATTCCTTGTAAATTCGTTCGTCGGTCAGATCGATGACGACCAGCTTTTTCCGGACTTCGCTCAGCTTCTGTCTTCGCGCATCTCCCCACTTGGCACTCATCGCAAAGGCCTCGATCTCTCCCAGCGTGACTTCACATACTAGGGGACGAAACCCTGAAGAAGTAAGGCCAAACTGTCCGTCGATGGTGGTACAGACATTTCCGCCACGTAGCCAGTGCAGCAGGATATTTGTATCAAGAAGATAATAGCCACCCTTCATTAGCACGCTTCCTCGATGGCTTTCAGAAATTCTTCATCCGATTCCTCACCTGGAATCATACCTAGCAAATCTTTGTAGGGCGATGAACCCGGGCGGACACGAACGGCTGCTGCGTAATCCACCACACCCGGAAGGGGCAAGACTGAGAAATACGAATCCCGCGAACCCGCCGAATCAATCGCATCTGCATCGATGCGCAAAAGTCTGCCGGAGGGGCGGAACACTGCCAATCCTTCGATCACCACATCCTTATCGAGATAGCCCGCGAGACCGGTAAAGTCCTCGGTATTCCAAAGTGCGGTGACGAGCGTTCCATCCTCCAGATATAGACCCATCACTTTGCGGCTCACGCCCAGCATGTCCAGCTTGCCACATAGCCTAACTCGACGGGACGGCGGGGTTTGTTTTCGCAAACTCTCCGCAGATGCCACTAGAACAGGATCAATACACGCCTCTTTCGATTCACTGCCTTCAATCAAAATCGAATCTACCCCACGGTTCAGTGACGAACGATATTTTGCGAACCGGTTGAGAAGTCCATGGTCATAGCGGCTACTGTCACCCCGTTGGTTACGGACATCTCCTAAAGATAATGCGAGCAGATCAAAAGCTGTCTGCTCAGGCTTCGGTCCATCATCCCAAAGCTGACGCTGATCAAATAATTCTCCAGCTACGTCTCCGAAGCGCGCAACTTTGAAATGCAGTTTCGTTAGATCATCCCCGCTTCCCTCCATCCCGACAAAGCGAACATTTGCCGCTGCTCCAAGCCCACGCGGGATTCGTCCACGCATCCGGCTCGTATGGAGAAACCCCATTCGCACAGAATCAACCAGAGTGTCATGCAATCCCGCCAACAACGGCCCCACCAACTCAGGGCGCGGTGATGCTCCGAGCCCGGAAGGCCCGTGAAGTTCAAAAGTGCGATCTATTAAGTGTATTCCCATTGTGTTGCCGAAAAGACGTTAAGCGAAATGACTCGAGTCGTCCATTTCATTTCTCAATCTATGTAAATGGCAAAATATTTTATGCGGCATCGAGTAATAGAACGTGTCCCGGTTCAGCGTGAATGTCTCAATTGATTCTCTGAATTAAGCTACAGCAGGTGTTAATGGGTTATGGTTTGTTTGTGTGTTTAGGGAGATGTTCTGGCGTGCCAGCTTACGGCCTGCGCGGGCATCTTCGAGCTTT
>JAJTHK010000006.1 GCA_021298895.1 Luteolibacter sp. | reverse complement strand
TGTTTCAATCACCGGCGGTCGCTTCACAGAAGTGTCCGCGGTGGGCACTCCGGGTCTCTATCCCGAATACAATGGTGGCGACAACCAACACAAGAATCCCTTCGGCACGGAAATCGCCTTGTTCAAGACCAGCGAAGGCGGAATGTCTCGGATCGGTGGTAGCTGGGATATGCAGAATGCCCACGGGGAACAAGGCCGCGTCTACGGGGAGAAACCCCACAACAGCGCGATCAAGGGAGATCGTCCGCCCCTGCCACCAGGCGTCGACGGCGGCGGCCATGGCGGCTCTCACGGACACCTGACGAACAATTTCATCGAATCGATACTGCTCGATAAGACGCCCATCGTGCATGTGGGGGATGCCCTGAACATGACTTTGGGCGGAGTGATCGCCCACAAGTCGGCACTCAAAGGTGGCGAGTGGATGAAGATTCCCCAGTATAAATTGTGATTCCTGGCACACCCCGCTCGCCGACCGGCACCGACTGTCATGAGGAAACAAATTGGCAGAGGCTTACGCATGCGCTCACTCCGACGCTATCAACGGCTGGCGACAGAAGGCTGCAGTTGATCAAGGCGTCCCTCACATCCGGCAGTGTCGCCAAATGGGGAAAGCAGGTGTGTGTGTGTGCTCACATCCGGCAGTGTCGCCAAATGGGGAAAGCAGGAGATGCCTCCGCAGGGCCATCTCCAGGAGCCCGACCGGGACTTGTTGGCGCGCTGGGTCTTGGGCCTGCACCAGTCGGGGGAGAAGCCGCCGGGAAACTCCGGGACGCTTGAAGGATTCGCCAGGACAACGGGTTTCAACGTTGGGCAGTGGACGCAGTACGGGTAATTCGGCCCGCGCTCGGTGACGGTCGGGTGGAACAAGGAAACGGAGGATCAACCCCCTTCCCCCCCCGCCTCTGGTCCTCCCATGAGCTTTCTCAACGGCCTTCATGCCAAAAGCAAATTCCTAGCATTAACTGTCCCTTGTGTATTAAAACGTGCTATCCTTTCGGAGGAAGCGGCGGAGGAGTTCGTATGACCCTTGAACGCCTGCCGGATGTTCGAATGGTAGCTTGAACACTCCGCCGTCTTCCCCCGTCCAGATCGTGTAGTTGCCAGAACAGGATAATACCTCCGCGTTCGCACACAAGGCAGATTTCTATCGGAAGGGGGATTCCTTCATCGAAAAATACACATAGAACCAATCAAAGAAATGAAGAATACTTGCAGCCCAAAACCCCTGAACCGTATTGATGCTGGCGTGGACGTTTCAAAAGCCACGCTCGATTTTGCAGTCGATGGAAATCTTTTTCAGATTTCAAACACTGCTACTGAAATCCGCAAAAAACTAAGTGAACTCAGCCATAAATACGGGGAAGCACTCCGTGTTAGCTGTGAGTCTACGGGGCGATATGGACACACTCTAATAGCCATATGCCTAGAGCTCGGCATTCAAATCTGTCAGCTCAATCCGTCCGAAGTGCGTGAGTTTGCTAAGAGTCAGAAACTCTTGGCAAAGACCGACCGGATCGATGCTAAGATAATCGCTACCACTTCTCCCGCACCTTCAAGCGCCGCTTCGGCATCCCGCCTGCCGGCTATCGCCAACTGCGCCACATCCGCGGCTTCCAGTCCCCGGAAACCGGGGGACTGAAAGGGAAAATCCGGTGGCTCGCGGCACGGATCTGTTTCGCGCTTAAGGCGCGGACCCATACTAGCCAGGGCGAGGCCGCGCAGCGGCCGTAGCGGGCGCGAAGTTTGTCTAGAGTAGCGTCGAGGCGTTGGTGCTTTTCTTTGGTTTGTGGGATTTCAGTTTCCGCATCGTCTTCTGTAATCATTGTAGCGAAGAGCTGCGGAGTGAAATTGTTGCGCTCAACCAAGTGCGTGAGCGTGACGGCGACTTGGATAAGATGCGCTCGGGTATCGGGTCGGTCACGCCAGAGTTTTCCTAACAGATGAATGAGATGGATGGTGGAATCGTTTTCAGGAAAACGGATTTCAGGTGTCCATGCTGCGCCACGTAGAAATGCGAGGTGCATCGTGAGCGATCCTGTTAGAAGACCGTGAGAACGCAAGCGTTCGCAGGCTTTGTGAAGAAGCTTGCAAAGGATCGGCCAAGCTTTCGCTGGATCACGAAACTCGGGCGCCAAGACATGGCTGTGACCGATGGATTTTTTTGCAGATACAATATCCGGAATTTCATCGCCACGGATCAAGTGCCAGAATCGATCCCCCATCACTCCGCCCCACACGTGGTGCAAACGTTCTTTCGGCGCCGCACAAAGTGCCGCGACGGTATGAATTCCTGCCGCATGCATACGCGCTTCCATGTTACGACCTATGCCGTTGAGTTCACGCAGTGGCAGCCCATGCAAGACATCGGGCAAATCTTTTTCCTCGATGAAAAACAAGCCATCGGGTTTGCGCATCTTGCTCGCGGTTTTTGCTAGATATCGATTCGGCCCAATCCCAATCGAAACTTTGATCACGGGTGAAACTTCTCGCGCGATGGTGGATTTGATATTTTCCGCAATGCCTTGAATCACCGGAATCTCGCGGAGATTGAGCGGCAGCCACGCCCACATTTCATCGATACTGAGAACCGCTTCAACATGAATGCAGTTTTCCACCGCGGAAATGATTTGATGATGAAAGCGGATATATTCAGCAGGTTTGCTTTCAACGATCGCGATCCCCGGGCACATGACGCGTGCATCGCTGATCCGCGTGCCGGTTTTCACGCCGTAAGCCTTCGCCTCATACGATGCCGCAATGCAGGAACTCGACTCCGCCATCACCGGAGCGACGCCGACGGGGCGCCCGCGCAACTTGGGATTCAGGTGCTGCTCAACGCTTGCGAAATAGGAATCGCAATCAACGAACAGCGCAGTGAGAGGACGAGACACGCATCAAACTGTCGCGAGCTAGGCAAATTGGTCAACTTGAAAAAGTGTTCCTATGAACACTTTTTACGCCGCAGGCTTTGGACTGCTGGGATCATTCCCAGCTTTTGGGAAAAACATGGTTTATCGGAGCGATGAGTTATTAACGAATATCTCTATAAATGGATCTCAACCTCAAAAGCTGCGGATAACCGCAGCAGTCCAAAGCCTCCGGCGGAAGAATTACCTACTTCTTCGCCTTATTCATCGCTTGGCTGAACCAATCGTTTCCTGCAGGAGCAGGTGATGATGGACGATTATCACGGCGTGGAGCTTGGCGATCGTTACCTCCTGCAGGGTTGCTGCGCTGGCGGGCTTCGAAATCCGGGTTCGATTTCATCGAGAGGGCGATGCGGTTTCGCTTGAGGTCGACTTCGGTGACGGTGACTTGGACTTTCTGGCCGACTTTGACCACCTCGCTCGCATCGCGGATGAATTGATCGGAAAGCTGGCTGACGTGGACGAGACCATCTTGGTGGACGCCGACATCGACGAAAGCACCGAAGGCGGTGACGTTGGTAACGATTCCGGGAAGCTTCATCCCGACTGTTAGATCCCCAGGTTTCTCGACGCCCTCAGCGAAGTTGAACATTTCAAATGCCTTGCGCGGATCGCGACCCGGCTTGGAAAGTTCCGCGAGGATGTCCTGAAGGGTTGGAAGACCAACTTCATCTGTTAGATAATTCTGGAGGTTGATTTTTTTCCGCAACGCCTCATCGCTCATCAGATCGGCGACGCCGCAGCCAATGTCTTTCGCCATTTTTTCCACCAATGCGTAACGCTCCGGGTGAACCGCGGACGCATCGAGTGGATGTTTGGCATCGCGAATACGGAGGAATCCAGCAGCTTGTTCAAAGGCTTTATCGCCAAGGCGAGGGACTTCTTTCAGCTCGGCACGTGAATTGAAGCCGCCTTTTTCGGTGCGATAAGTAATGATGTTTTCCGCAAGCGTGTTGTTCAGACCAGAAATGTAAGCGAGTAAATGTTTCGATGCGGTATTGAGCTCAACACCCACACCGTTGACGCAGCTGATGACCGTGTCATCGAGTGAAGTTTTCAACGCACGTTGATCGACATCATGTTGGTATTGACCGACACCAATCGCCTTCGGGTCGATTTTCACCAACTCTGCCAGTGGATCCATCAGTCGACGCCCGATCGAAACTGCGCCACGCACCGTGACGTCTTCGTTCGGAAATTCCTCGCGTGCGGCTTCGGATGCAGAGTAAATCGATGCACCGCTTTCGTTAACCATGATCACGGGAATCGAAGATGGAAGTTTGAGTTTTTTGACAAAGGTCTCGGTCTCGCGTGAAGCTGTGCCATTGCCAATAGCAATGGCTTGGATATCGTGTTTCTTGATCAACGTCGTGAGTTCCACTGCAGCTTCGTAGAGCTGGCTATTCGAGCCTGCGGTGCAATGTAGCACCGTATGGTGAAGGAGATTGCCTTGGGCATCGAGCACGACGGTTTTGCAACCCGTGCGGAAACCGGGATCGATCGCGATCGTGCGGCGGCGGCCAAGCGGTGAGGCAAGCATGAGCTCACGAAGGTTGTCCGCGAAGACCTGGATCGCGGTTTCATCGGCGCGTTTTTTACCAAGCAACCGCATTTCCGTTTCCATGGAAGGCATGAGCAGGCGCTTGCAACCGTCTTCTACAGCGAGACGGACTTGCTCGGCGGCAGCGCCTCTACCTTTCATCCATTCACCTACTGCAATCGTAGTAACTCGCTCTAGGGGTACTTCGACACGCATAAAAAGAAACTCTTCTTTTTCACCGCGACGGATCGCAAGCATGCGGTGCGAAGGAATGGTTTTGAACGATTCAGACCACTCGAAGTAGTCGCGGTATTTCTCCGCGCCTTCTTCTTTTTCCTTACCATACATGATCTTCGAGGAAACCGTGGCCTCGGCTTCGTAGATTTTGCGGACTTGGCCGCGCAACGAGGCATCGTCGGAAACGCGTTCGGCGATGATGTCGCGAGCACCAGCGAGGGCATCTTCCGCGGTGGCGACCTCTTTTTCTGGATCGATGTATTTCGCGGCTTCTGCTGTGGGTTCGGTGTTTTGATTATCTAACAAGAAATCAGCCAGTGGCGAGAGTCCGCGTTCGATCGCTTTGGTGGCGCGGGTCTGGCGTTTGGGGCGGAACGGAGCGAACACATCTTCGAGTGCAGTCAGAGTGAGCGCGGCGAGGATTTTTTTCTTCAGTTCATCGGTGAGAAGATTGCGTTCTTCCAAGGATTTTAAAATCGTCGTGCGACGTGAATCGAGCTCGGCGAGCTGAAGCATGCGATCACGGATCGCCTGAATTTGCACTTCATCGAGTGAACCTGTGGCTTCTTTACGATAGCGGGAAAGGAAGGGAATCGTTGCGCCCTCAGCGAGAAGTTTCGCGGTTGCGACAACAGAAGAAAGCTTGATGCCGGTCTCGCGGGCAATGAGTTCGAGATGGGCTTGGGAGGATGAGGCGGGTGTGGGATCGGACATGATTTTCGCGGTCGGCAATGTTACGCTGGGGACGGAGTCGGTGGCAAGCGATGCTGACACATTTCCGAGTAAAATGATCTGGTCAGTCGGGGCATTGACGGGCATTCCTTTGCTGTAATGAACGCAGATGCGCCCGCCATCCCAAAACAAAGGCTGAAGTTTATCGATCTGGCGCGGTCGATTGCGATCATGTTGATGCTGGAGGGGCACTTTGTTGGGTTGACTCTTACTCTTGAGGCACGGGATCCATCGAATCTCATTTATGTCATTTGGAATTCGATACGAGGATTCACGGCACCACTATTTTTCACCTCTGCGGGGATGATTTTTGTTTTCCTGCTCACGGGAGAAAATGGTTTGTCGTTTTTCAAGCAGGTGCGGGTGCGCAAAGGTTTCATCAGGGCGGTGGAATTATTGTTATGGGGATACGCGCTGCAACTGAGTTTGCGGAATTTTCCGGACTATTTAAAAGGCGAATTCGGCAGCTGGGTTTTTGCATTTCATGTTCTGCAATGCATCGGAGTCGGACTGATTGTTTTGATTTTGATAGCCGCACTTCACCGCGCGATCGGTAAGTTTTCCTTGGCTTCTTTTTATACAATCGCGATGCTGATTTTTTTATCTCTATATATTTGGTTGAAAAGCCTGCCTGAAGGAACATACGTCCCAGAAGGTTGGCCGCAGCTTGTTCAAAATGCATTGATTGGACCGCGCTCGGAGTTCCCGATTGCTCCGTGGTTAGGGTATGTTCTACTCGGAGGTGCGATGGGTGCTTATTTGCGCGCGCAAAATAATCAACTCCCAACCCTCCGATCATGCAGCTGGTTTTTCATCCTCGCTGGAATACTAAAATTGATATGGTTCGCAGCCTTCTCCATACCCATGCCTGAATATGCTTTGGATGGTATCGCGTGGTTCACCGAGCGCGCTTTCGAGGTGGTTTTATTTCTCGGGATCTTGCGCATCATTGAAATCCGTTTTGGGATCGACGCTCCATGGATACTTAGAATTGGCCAAGAAACCTTCGCCATCTATATCTTTCACGTCATTGTTCTCTACGGAGGCTTGTTTGGCTTCGGCTTGAGTATTCACCTCAAAGAAAAACTAGAGCCGTGGCAAGCAGCCAGTGGCGCGTTACTGTTCATCGCATTTTTCGCAGCCTACGCGATTGCGTTAAATATCTGGAAAACACGAAAGCAGAAGAAGGTTTAATTCAAACCGTGCAAATCTGGATCGCCTGCTTCAAACTCGCGAGTTTGTCTTTCTGTGTTGGTATAAATTCTTGTGCGACATGACCGGCATATCCCGTTTCCAAAATTGCCCGCATGATGGCTGGGTAATTCAGCTCTTGGGTTTCGTCGATTTCATTTCGACCCGGACAACCCCCTGTGTGATAGTGCGAGAAATACCTGTGCTTCGAACGGATCGTTGCGATGATATCACCTTCCATGATTTGCATGTGATAGATGTCATAGAGTAATTTGAAATTCGGGCTCGCGAGCCGATCCGCCAATGCCACGCCCCAATCACTTTTATCACACATATAATCGGGATGATCGACGCGGGAGTTGAGCAGTTCCATAATCAAAGTGATGCCGAGTTTCTCTGCCGTGGGCAAAAGTCGTTCCAAACCGATCGCACAATTTTCCAAGCCTTGCTGGTCATCCAAGCCTTCGCGGTTTCCTGAAAAGCAAATCAACTGCTTCGCACTAACGCTCGCACAATCCTTCAGTTTCCGTTCGTA
Organism: Luteolibacter sp.; assembly: GCA_021298895.1. Classification (GTDB taxonomy): domain Bacteria; phylum Verrucomicrobiota; class Verrucomicrobiia; order Verrucomicrobiales; family Akkermansiaceae; genus Luteolibacter. The sequence continues at coordinate 11,615 of JAJTHK010000006.1, read as the reverse complement.
AACCTCCACTAATGCGTCGTGATGTTCGAGACGATTGAAGGCTTTTTCAATCATCCCAACCTTGATGCCCGAATTCGTGGTCGTCGTTGGAAACGTGACCACCGGACAATCCAAATCGTATTTTCGTATCGTTTCGAAATCCGATGTTTCTAGTAGATCGATCGCGGCCAAGCCGATTTCTTTTCCTTCCCTGCAGAACTGCTCGAGTGGGATATCCTCGTAGCACCAGCGGCAAGCGGCGTGGCGGATTTGATTTTGCATTCCGGAAACTCTTGGTTGCGTCATATCATTTTTTGAATTTTCCATAGTCATTGCTCGGATTCGCTGCGGAGTTTCATGTTCATCAGAGATAGATGCAAGAAACAAGCAGTTGAAACGTAAATCATTCAAATTGCATCGCATTCATTGTCGGGTAGCATCCACTGTATTAGAGCACATTCACACCTGCAACTCCGCCAATCACCAAGTTCCCCATGAAATCTTTATTCCTCTTATTCGCGTTTCTAATTTCTTTCTGCGCACATCTCGCTGCCAAACCGCTCAATATCCTATTCTTCACAGCTGACGACATGAATTATGATTCTTCGGCTGTATTCGGCGGCCCCATCAAGGATTTGACTCCCCATGTGGATCAACTTGCCACCGAAGGAATGCGCTTCAAACACGCTTACTCGACGGTTGCTGTTTGCCAACCCGTGCGTCAGACCATGTTTTGCGGACTCTATCCGCACCGCAGCGGCTCGACTGGTTTTACTCCTGTTAAGCCCAATGTGCGCACGCTTCACCAGCAACTTCGTGATGCTGGATATATCATCTCTTGCTACGGAAAGCGAAAGCATATGCAACCTGACGATCAATATTGCGCAGATGTGAGCGATGACACAATCAGTCGTCATCCTCAGAAACTCGCAGAGGCAACCCGTAATTTTTTGCGCAAGGCACGGGAAGAAGCAAAGCCCTTTTTCCATAATGTCAATTGCTACGATCCGCATCGTCCCTTCATCGGCATGAAAGGTCCAGATGATCTGGCTGGAGGGGAAACTCCGAGCCGTTGGATCAAGCCTGGAGAAGTCACCCAAGTTCCTGGGTTCTTGGAGGATTTGCCAGAAGTCCGACGGGAACTTGCAGGCTACTATACGAATGTGCGTCGATTAGATGATGCACTTGGTGCAGTGTTAGCCGTGCTCAAGGAAGAAGGATGTGCAGATAACACATTGGTGGTTTTTTACGGAGGCGATCACGGGATGTCATTTCCGTTCGGTAAGTCGAACAGTTACGAAAACAGCTCACGCGGCGCACTGATTGTTCGCTGGCCAGGCGTGATTCAACCAGGATCAGTGGATCAACATCACATGGTGAGCACCCTCGATTTTACTCCGACATTACTGGAAGCCACCAAGCTGCCTGCCATTCCAAACATCGATGGACGCTCCTTCCTTCCGGCACTGAAAGGCGATAAAATGACAGGATGGGATCATGTGTTCACAGTCTATAACGCGGCATTCGGAAACAACTGGCTACCCATGCGCTGCATGCGGACACGAGAGCGTTCATACATCTGGAATGCGTGGAGCAATGGGACGAAGAAATACCAAACGGAAAATATGGCGGGTCTAACATGGGATGCTATGACAGCCGCAGCTGAAAAAAATCTAGCGATCCAAGAGCGAACCGAATTCTATACCTACCGCACACCCGAGGAATTTTACAACCTCACTAATGATCCTTGTGAGCGCAAAAACCTGATCGAAGCAGCTGACAGCCAGGCGGAAATCGAATCCATGCGGAAACAGCTATTGACCATGATGCAGAGCACCGAAGATCCTTTTGCGAATGCCTTCGCCAATCGCGAAAACAAGGAGCTAATTCAGGAAGCCATCAAGAAACATCAAAAAGCTCCATGACGCATTGGAAATCCCCAATCTAATTCCAAATTATTTTTGTTAGAACCCATTTGCTGTTGGATTTTAACCAAAAAAGCGTTACATCAGAACTACCATCGACAGGCCGGTCTCCTTTAACTTCGATAAATCCCTCAACCGTAGCGCGCACAGTGGCGCGATCACCCTCGATCTTCACCTCCCGGAATTCCGTAATCTCAAAAATCGATTCCTTGGAATTTAGGCAAATCCACGAGAAAGCCGACTCGATCTGATCCTTTGGATAAGAACCGTTCACTTTTTCCACGGTCGAACTTTCGAAATCGATTTGATCTGCCAATACTTCACCTAACGAGTAAGCTTTGAGTTGACGAAACACTCCGCGCGATTCTGCGTCGATCGTCATAACATCTAACAGATGATCCGAGCGACGTTTGACAGCACGCTCCTCAGAAGACCACCATATACTAAACGGTATGAGCAATAATACCAATACGCAGGCAATGATGATTCGTGTCTTTGCTGTCATGACTGCTTAGGGTCGTAGAAAATCCGCACATCTGCTTCTTTCGTTCCGAGCAGTTGTTGAGCACGACGCAGGGCGTCCCGCGTGGAAATATTTGGGTTTGATGGCATCGCGAGGAAGATGTTGCTTTCACCCTGAGTCCGATCCGCTCCCTCTTGCAGTATTTCCAAAATACCTGAGTTCTTCAGAACCCGATAAACATCCTTGGATGCTCCTGATATCAGCAAGAACAAACCCTGGCGACGCATAAAATTAACCAAATCTTCGAGCGCCATCACGCTGGTTGCATCCAAATGACGGGCATTTTTCAGACGCAAGATGATCACTTTGATCGCAGGATCGGCAGCAGTTCGTTGAATTTGCGTACGAAACAACTCGGATGCGCCGAAGAACAGATCACCCTCCACATGCACGATGGAAATCGCAGGAATCGGCCTCGCATTGTTGCCTTCTTTTTCACGCAACTCTCCGACATCATTGAATTCGTATTCCTTGAGAAATGGCTTACTTGCTTTGCGTAAAAACAAGGTAATCGAAATCGCCACGCCAATGAAAATCGCAACATGCAAAGGCGCGAGAAGAGTAGCGATGAATGTCACAATGATGACAGCCGCATCGTCTAATGTTGAAAGCAAGCAGATGCGGATTTGTTTGACGTTAAATAGCGTAAAGGAAATTGCGATCACCAAAACCGCGAGCGCTGCCTTCGGAATGTAATCGATTATGTTTAAACCCGTTTCACTCGACCACGCGATTAAAATCACCAGCACCAATGTAAACAATCCTGCGAAAACCGACGACGCTTTGGTTGCAGCGCCTGAGTTATAATTCAAACTGGTTCGTGTCAATGAACCCGATGCAGGCATCCCTCCAGCAAGGGCTGATGCCAAGTTCGAAAAACCAACTGAAAGCATATCCTGATTTACGTCCGTACGGTCTCCAGTCTGTGAAGCAATCGATTTCGCCATCAGGGTGTTTTCCAATGATGCGAGAAACGCGATTGCCAAACCCAAACCCAATAGAGCGGAAATATCATTGAAAATCCCATGACGAAACAGATTCGGCAGATTCGGTATCAATTCCGCGAAGCCGAATGTATAGAACGTTTCCTGTCCCTCAAACGGTCCAATTTTGAAATGGATCAGCGATCCAAAAATCGCCGAGCCCAGAAGCAGTGCGATCGAAAATGCAGGCCAGTTCTTTTTCCATCGCTTAAACGCATAGTAGATTGAAAGTGTCACCGCTCCAATCACTAGTGGCACCCATTGTATGTGCTTGATGGAACGCAGCAACTCACCAACCAATCCAAAAAATGTCGCAGTTTGCTCGGTATCTACAAATTCACTCAAACCTAACAAAGGTTTGAGTTGATTACCGATAATAAGCACTGCAGCACCTGCCATATAACCTACCAACACGCTGCGAGAAACGTATTGCAAAAGATCCGCAACTTTCAGTACCGCACCTAACATGGATGCAATCGCGACAATAAAAACCAATAGCGGTAGCAACTCTGGAATGCGAGAATGCATAGCGGGATTCACTGCAAAAAAGCTAAATAACATAAAAGCCGTCGCGTTAGTCGGCCCGAGGACATTGTATCGAGAACTAGCAAAAAACGGCGCGATCATCGCCGCAACTGCGGCACTCACCACACCGTAAATCACATCGACCCCCGCAATCGCCGCATAAGCAATCGCCTGCGGTAACGCCAATAGGGTCACGTTAGTTGCCGCTCTCAAATCATCTGTAAACTTCTTTTTCGAGTAGTCGCCGACGGAGCCAATGTGCGGAGATAAATCGATTTTCTCCTCGTTAAAATAATCGCGGGTGGCGCGGTAAAATTTTTTAATGACGTTTCCGAAACCCATTTAGCTTCCTTAAATTAGTGGAAACGCGCACGCCTGAAAAGCCACAAACCTAACAAAACACAAAAAATATTCGGGGCCCAAAGAGCGAACGCCGCGCCAGCATCGGTATCGAATTTATCCGATAACACCGTGAATAGAAAATACGCGGCGCCAATCAAAAGACTGATAATTAGACCGCCAGAAGTATCTTTTCGGCGGCTCTTTAAACCCAGCGGAACGGCGATGAATGCAAACGCCAAACAAGCCATGGAAAACGAGTAGCGTTTGGTGATCTCTGCACGGAAAGCAACTTTTTGAGACTCCTTGAGATCTGGATTTTCTATCATGTATTGCCGTATTTCAGCATTCGTCATCGCACTGGCTTTGACCTTTTTTTTGCGATCATCACCAAAATCAAACAGCCACGGCTCAGCCTCACCCGCAAAAACCAGCTCAGATGTGCCGTCCTCCTTTTTGGATTCAATAAAGGTATCGATCAATTTCAGACGCAGCTGCTTTTTTTCCTCATCCACAATCAACGAAACACTACCCGCATGCACGTAAGCCTCAGTGCGGATCGGCTTTCCCTTATCACCATTTGAAACCTGATAAAGATTGAAACCTTTCAAGGTGTCGCCATCGCGCGCTTCAACAAACACTTTTTGATTTTTAAATTTTGATTGCACAATACCAGGGTCCAACAACGAGCGCGGGTCACGTTTCACCTGCTCGTAGACAAGATCGGTAAGCGATGCCTTGGCGAGAGGCACGATGTTCACGTTGATCCATAGACAACCCAACGAAAGCACTGCCCCGATGATGAAAACTGGGAGTGCCAAACGAAACAAACTAAGACCCGCCACCCGCAAACTGGTCACCTCGTTATCGCTCGACATCCTGCCAAATACCAACAATGCAGCGGATAGAAAGCCCCATGGAATCGTGAACATCAGAGAAAACGGCAGGACGTTGATCACAAACCGAACCACCAAACCCAATGGCGCCGCCTGCTCCACAAGCAAGGGCCGCGCCTGTTTGAAAAGATTTCCCATCACCAGCACCATGCTGAGAATAAAAACAGCATAGATCGTCCCCAGAATAATCTGTTTGGCGATATAGCGATCGAAAAGGCGCATACCAGAGATTCATGGGCTGAGACCCATCTTGCAAGTGGCAAGATTCATTAGATGACCTTGAATCCAAAAAAATCACCCATCACTCACTCATTTTCTTAACTTGTAGGAGCAAAAGCACGATAGTTGTATAAGTGCCGTGCGCCACATCCGTTTACTTACCCTGCTGCTGGGTGCGATCCAGCTTTCCTCAGCTGAACCCCTCACCTTTAGCAATCTGCCGCTTGGCAGTGAACAAAAACCCCTGATTTTAAGAACCTACATGCCGGATCCTGGACTGGATGCTGGATATTTCGCCAATCACGGGAAAAGCTCGCCCTCCCCAAAATACAATCCGACTAAGGGTGAGGATGTAAAAGGCGAGTATGTGCCGATCAAAGGAATTCCCGCAGCCATCGGCGTCAATCACGGCCCTGCGCTATCTTACGCGTTCGACACGGTCGAATGCCGCATCGCTTACGCATGGCAAGGCGGCTTCCTAGACATGTATCCGTATTGGGGCGACCCCCAACGGGGCAACCGCCTGAGCAACAATTACGTCCCGCATCTCACCGGCACTCTTTTCTACAAGGCAGGCGCGTCATCGGAAATCTTTGTGGATGGGAAACCTCTCACCGATCTAACAGATCCTAAATACATCGGTTACGACATCAAGGACGGGGCGCCCGTTTTCACCTATTCACGCGGTGGAAAAACATTCACTCACAGTCTTGTCCCTAACAAGAAAACCCCCTCTCTCGTTTGATTTCACCATCTCCTCACCGGATGCAAAAAGCATCACCTTCGGAAAGGACGGGACCAATCCTAACGGAAACGTGCTCAAGCATACGTTTACTGGAGAAAAGATCAGAGATTACCAAGGCTTCCCTCGGGATCTCAAAATCAAAACTGCCACGGTTGCTAACGGCCAAATCCTTTTTGAAAATCTGGGTTGCTCCGCTTGCCACTCCATCGACGGCTCGGTCGGCCACGGCCCAACGCTCGCAGGCTTGTTCGGCAGCGAGCGAATGATCGAAGGTAGCCCGACGCCGATCAAAGCGGATGCCGCTTACATTCTGGAATCGATCAAAGCCCCGAATGCAAAAACCGCCAAAAATTTTCCTCCCAACTACATGCCTCCCTACCAGTTGTCCGATCCCGAATACGACTCCCTGAACCTCTACATCCAATCGGTCGCCAAAGGCGAATGATGCACGACCTCACGAAATGAAACCCGCATTACTGATCGCTTTTCTAACATCGACTCTCCCGCTCTGCGCCGGGAGCTTTCTGGATAGCTATAAACTCGAGACCATCAAGTTACCCGACGGCATCCCTGCCGAAGTTGGCGGGCTTGCTTTCGATCCCGACGGCAAACTCTACGTCAGCCTCCGCCGCTCGGATGTTTTACGCGCAAATCCTGTGGCTGATCCCAACGCCTTCGATTGGAAACTTTTCGCCAGTGGATTTCATAACGGCTGCGGCATCGTCGCTCCCGAATCCGGTAAAATTCTCGTTTCACAAATGGCCGAACTCACCTCGGCGACCGATACCGATGGCGATGGCGTCGCCGACAGCTACCGCAACGTAGCCGATGGCTGGGGACTCTCTGGCAACTACCATGAAACCAATGACATTTGTCCCGATGGCAAAGGCGGATATTTTCTCGCCATCGGCACCGCATCTTACAACGGGCCGACCTTTGAGCATACCAAAGGAAAATACTCCGAGCTCGGCCGCCGGGGACGGAATTATTCCTCAGTCCAGTACCGCGGTTGGATCATGCACCTCGATAAAAACGGCGCGCTCAATCCTTGGGCATCAGGTTTCCGCATGCACAACGGAATCTTCACGGATCCCGATGGAGATACCTGGTGCTCCGACAACCAAGGCGACTGGAAAGACATCACGCCTTTTTACCACATTGAAAAAGGCAACTTCTACGGCCACCCCTCGTCGCTGGTGTGGGACAAAGACTGGCCCAAGGATAAAGATCCCTTGCTCACCTACCGCAATGATCTCGATGCCTACAACAAGCACCGCAGCAAAGCCGCGGTATTACTTCCGCATTCCTTTTGTCGTTCTGGAGCAAAGCCAATCATGATTCCCAGAGATGGCTCGTTCGGAGAATATTTCGCGGGGCAGTTCATTCTCCCAGATAACAACAGCCAGTCCCTCTGCCGCATCATGATCGAAAAAGTCGATGGCGTTCACCAAGGCATGGCAACCTATCTGCTGAGCGGCTCTGGCCTGCGATCTGGAAACAATCGCCATGTTTTCTCGCCCGATGGCAAACAACTCTACATCGGACAAACCGTCCGCGGTTGGGGTAAACTCGCCGAAGGCCTGCAACGCCTCACTTACAACGGCGGCACTCCATTCGACGTCGCCACCATCAACATCACACCAGATGGTTTCAAACTCAACTTCACCAAAGACATTCCAGAAATCAAACCATCCGACATCAGCGTCACCAGCGCAGTCTATCAACCACGTTGGACCTATGGCAGCCCAGCAGAAGACAAGCGCACACATCAGATCACAATAGTCGAATCTAACGGAAATCAATCCGTCTCTATCTCACTCTCAGGCTTCGAACCCGGACGCCTTTACGAAATCAAACTTCCCGAACTCAAAGATTCAGAGGAAACCAATATCCACAATCAGCTATTCTATTACACCGTTCACAAGATTCCAGGAAAGTAATTCAAGAGCAGTTTGACTGTGTAAGAGTCTCCTGTAGCAACCCGGAACTCTAGTTTCAATCTGTGCCGCTTCAGGAGACTCTTACAGGAGTGATGGTCTCCGTTTTCTTTGGGGAAACGGTCTAAACCGACAAGACCAAGAACTTAATGTTTGACAAATCAGACAAAATTGCCTTTTTTTGTATCAAATACCATACATTATGAGAACAAACCTCCATAATCTACTGCCCAAGCATCAGCGCATTCTTGCTGATTTGGGGGAGAATTTAAAGCTGGCAAGACTGCGGCGCAGGCTCAGTGCCGAGCAAGTTGCCGAACGTGCCGGGATCAGCCGATCCACGCTTCATCTGATAGAAAATGGTTCTGCTGGTACGTCCTTGGGGCGCCTCATTCAAGTGCTTGCTGTGCTGGGTCTCGAAGGCGACCTGCCCAAAGTTGGCTTGGATGACACGTTGGGACGCAAACTGGAAGATATTCGTTTGTCTGAAACACGGAAGAGAGCTCCCAAGAAATCACCGAAATCATGAATCGTGAAATTGAAGTATGGGCCGATTGGAAAGAGCTAGAAGGCAATCAGCTCATGGGCCTTCTGCGTGCCAATGTAACGCGAGGAAAAGAGGTGTTTTCTTTCAATTACGAAACCGCATGGCTCAAGAGCAATGCATCAAGACAGCTTGATCCTGATCTTCAGCTCGTTGAGGGTCCTCAATATCTCAACATCGATCAACGTCCCAACTTCGGTCTATTTCTGGATTCCTCTCCTGATCGCTGGGGACGTCTGCTCATGCAGCGACGTGAGGCACTTGTGGCACGCGAGGAGAAGCGCTCGGGTCGGCACTTGCTGGAAACCGATTACCTATTAGGCGTGCATGATGAGCAGCGTGCTGGCGCTCTGAGATTCAAAGATCCTGAAAAAGGTGACTCATGGCTCAATGATGACATCCGCATGACGACCCCGCCTTGGGCTTCCCTGCGTGAGCTCGAAAATGCGAGTTGGATGATTCAAGATCATTCTGCCAGCGAGGACCCACATTATCTGGAATGGATCAACTTGTTGATTGCTCCTGGTTCTTCGATCGGAGGTGCGCGACCGAAAGCTGGAGTCAAGGATCCCAATGAAGATCTGTGGATCGCCAAATTCCCCGGACGTGCCGATGAGCACGACATAGCTGCGTGGGAAATGCTGGTGCATCGACTTGCTCTTGATGCTGGATTGCGTGTTGCCGAAGCAAACCTACAAACATTCGGCAAGGGGCACCGCACCTTTATGACACGACGTTTTGATAGGGTGAAGGGTTCTGGAGGGCGTCAACGCATCCACTTTGCATCAGCTATGACTTTGTTAGGTCGAGCAGACGGCGACAACCACATGGGCGGAGCCAGTTACTTGGAACTTGTGGAGTTCATTGGCAGGCAAGGCGCAAGGCCAGCCCATGACCTTGAGGAATTGTGGCGGAGAATTGTCTTTTCCATCGCGGTTCGCAACACTGACGATCATCTGCGCAACCATGGGTTTCTGCTTACTGAAAGTGGTTGGGAGCTATCGCCTGCCTATGATCTTAATACGGATCCGAACGGTAGTGGACTCAGTCTCAATATTTCGGAAACAGATAACGCGCTGAGCTTTGATCTAGCGATGGAAGTTTCTCCTATGTTCAGAATCCATCCACAACGTGCGAGTGAGATTCTCGATAAAGTCAGAGCGGTTGTTGCAAAATGGTATATCCATGCAAAAGACCTAGGCATTCCTAGGTCTGAACAAGAACTGATGAAAAGAGCATTTGAAGAATCAAATTAAGAAAAAACAAACTACGCTGAGCTACTTCACCTCGGCGACTAACAAATCAATAAGTGGTTTCGGATCTGGAAGTCCGTGGGGGTGATGGTCTCCGTTTTCTTTGGGGAAAAGTTTCACGCGTCCTTTGTTTTGTTCCCAAAACTCGACGAGTTTGGCGGCGTTGTCCTCGTAAGGAACGGTGCGATCCGCTGTGCCGTGGCAGGAGACAAGCAGCACGTCGGCCTTGATGGCGGGAAGGAGTTGATCGGTTGGGCGGATGGATTTTTCGATGGCTGTTGCATCATCGGCGAAACCGAACACCGTTTTGTATTTCTCCCAATCGCCTTTGCTGCCTTTGCTTTGCTTGATGAGTTGAAATCCGCCTGGCCATGAACGGATATCACAGACGCCGTTATCCAGATAAAGCACACTGGCACGATCCGGATGAAGGCGAACCCATGCGTTCACATAAAGCCCACCGCGGGAAATGCCGAGCAACGCAGGTTTCGCGGAGAGGCCGCGTTTCTCGTGGAGTTCCGTATAAAGTTTTTCCCATACCGCCATGGCATTGGGAGATCCGAATTGATTGCTCTGTGCGACGTAAGCCACATGCCAACCTTTTTCCACAAGACCGCTTTCCAAGGTTTTGAGATGACCCGCGAACTCGCCAATCCAGAGCCATGGTTTTCCCTCCGCAGCGGTGGCGGGGATTTTCAACGATACCTTCGCGCCATTGATTTCGAAATTCTCGGTCGTCTGAGCGAGGGATATTTCTGAAATAAACAGGCAAGAGATTGCAATGAGGTGGAGAACGAATCGGTTTTTCATAAAAAATGTTAGATGATGCGATGTTTCAAAAGATCGGAATGATTGAAGCAGGAAAAGTGATCGTTTACTTTTCTGGCTTACTGAGCTTAGTGAGCTCAAGCTTACGGAACTCGACCTCAGATCCTTCTGCTTGGAGGGCGATTTGGCCTTTCGTAACCGTGGCCTTGCTGCCGTGATTCACTAAAGTGCCGTTCACATGGACGATGATTTCATCTCCCTTGCATTCAATCTCCATGGTATTCCATTCGCCAAGCGGCTTTTCTGATCCATCTGTGAGATTGATGATACGGCGCGCATCTTCCTTAGTTCCGCCATAAGCTTGACCTTCTTTGCGAGGACGGCGTTTTTCCATATCCGGAACTTCGATATTCTCACCAATGCACCAGAAATCTCCGGCTTGTTCTGACATCATCTGAACCTCAATGGATTTGGGAAACATCTCATAAAGCACGCGTGGCTTGGAAGCATGCACCAAAACCCCGCAGTTGCCGGGTTTGTTCGCAAATCGATATTCAACCACCAACTTGTAATCGGAATAGACCGCATCGGTAATAAGATGACCCAGCGGCTTACCCATGCTCACCAACTTGCCGTCACGCACGATGAAAGACGGTTCAATTTTCGGATCCTTATCCGCAGCGGGCACATCCACATGCCAACCGCTCAGATCTTTGCCGTTAAAAAGGCTTTTCGGTTCGGCCATGGCCACAACCGCCGACAATATAAAAATGGTAGCTATACGCATATCAGACCCATAGCGCATCCCCAGATAGCCGCCAAGCGTATTCCTTGCGTGGAGCAGGGCGATTGCATCGCAGAGCCTTGAAAGCGTAGCTTTCAAGGCTTTTAAGATTCGCGCTAGACTTTCACTCTAAAACAGCCAGATTAGGCGAGTCATGATATGCACTCACATCTGCTCGCCTCTCGATCCCGTCAG
>JAJTHK010000162.1 GCA_021298895.1 Luteolibacter sp. | reverse complement strand
GCATCAAAAAAGAGAACTTTCAATGGTTTTTGAAGGAGTGTGAATGGCGCTTCAATGGAGGTAACCATCAAATGCTCTTGAAGCAGCTAAAATACTGGGTAAAACAGTCTCAGCAGTAAGCCTTAGCTAGTACAGCCCCTTTCCTTTTAGATGATAGGCTATATCTATTTTGCGCTGATTTTCATCCAGTCTTTGTCTGGATTGGCCTCGGCAGGAATGATCCATTTAAAATCGACTCCATCTGCGACGATTTGATGTTTATCCTGGAAGGTTATTTTGGAGCTGCCTGAAACGGTAACTTGAAATTCGGTAAAATCGTGGCCCTCGGCTTTCATGCTCAGGCTTTCGACACCGTTGGGCATATCTGTGGAGAAATTGGCACCGGCATCGAATTCGTATTTTTTTTTGTTTCCGGGTGTGATGATGGTTTCGAATTTGTCGCGTTTGGTGCGTTGAGCAAATCTCTTGAGTTCCTCCTTATCGAGGGTTGCGTCTTTTGGGTAAGGCCTGAGTCCCATTTCGATGGCGACATTCAGGGGGGCGGTGAGTTTGCCTTTATCGGTGATTTTTCCAGTGATACTGAAACCTTGGGCTTCTGGTGTGAGGGTGATTTCGAAAGTGGCGCCGCCTGTAACGCTGCCGCTGTAGGTGATGGGTTTTTCTGGATTGAGGGCGGGGGTTTGATCGGATTTGAGTGAAGTGAGATCGATCTTTTTACTGATGAATTTACCATCTGGTTTTGATTCAAGGATTTCGACTTTGAAGATGATGGGATTGCTGGCGCTGATGATCTCACCACGATTGGTGAGCGGGTAAAATTCGGCTTCACCTGCGGTGGTGATGGCGAATTGGAATTTCCTGTTTTTCAGGACGATGAAATGATTTTTCCAAGGCTTTTTATCGATAGATGGAAGCTGGGCCGGAAGGGTAGGAGTGCATGCAAGTAAAACTGCAAGCACTAAGGGGGAGGACTTAGTTGCGTTCATAGCGGGCACAAAAAAAGCGGATAATATTCGATGTGACGAGATAATTTTCAAAAAAATCTCCTTCGTGTTAGACAGGGTTTTTGTTTGCTAAAGCAAAGAGAGCGGGTTTCGATCTGTGAGAAGATGAAAGCAGTGGAACTAGCGCAATCTGTAATGAACGACCCGCAACCCGGCGCGGGGCTTGGAGTGGTAGCGGAATGTCTGTGGCATGCTCGGGCAGGAAATTGGGATCAGGCGCATGATCTTTGTCAGGATCTTCCGGGTAAGGCTGGGTCGTGGATTCATGCGTGGTTGCATCGTGAGGAAGGGGATTTGGGAAATGCGGGTTATTGGTATTCACGTGCGGGTAAAAGCATACCAAATAAGAATGTGAGTCTCGAAGACGAATGGTTGGCAATTGCGACGGAGCTGTTAGGTTAAGTCATGGATTTTCTAGAACGCACAGATATTTGGATTTCGCCGTATCGGTTGAGGTCGGCTGGATTTTTGAATTCCATTTCATCACGGCGTGAGTTCGAGGGTGTGTTGATCAAAGTTGGGGAGGGATATGGTTGCATTCATCCATGGCCAGAGTTGGGTGATCCACCTTTGGAAAAGTGTTTGGATGATCTGAAGGGGCGGCGTGTTTGGCCGATTGTGAAGCGGGCGTTGCGTTGCGCGGAATATGATAACGTGGCGCGTGTGGCTGAGGAGTCTTTATTTGAGGAAATGGAAGTTCCAAAGAGTCACGCAACCGTCGTGAATTGCACAGCCAAGGATATAGCGGCAGCGGTGGAGGTGGGATTCGAAATGGTCAAGATCAAGGCGGGTCGGAACGTCGCGGTGGAGGCGAAGTTTCTTGAGGAGATGTCGCATGAGTTTCCTGCGTTGAGGTGGCGGGTGGATTTCAATGAGTTGTTAGATACTGAGACGGCGGATCGGTTTCTTTCTCATCTCTCGGATGAGTTGAAACGCAAGATCGATTTCATTGAGGATATCTGTCCTTTCTCGGAAGGGGTGTGGGCGGAGTTGTGGAAAAAACATCGCGTGCAGTTGGCGGTGGATAGGGAATCGGGTCCGCATCGCAAGGCGGCGCAGTGCATGGTGATCAAGCCTGCGGTGGACGAGCCTTATTTGTTAGGCGAGGCGGCGATCATGAATTCTCAGCGTGCGGTGATCACGAGTTACATGGATCATCCCTTGGGGCAGGCATTTGCGGCATGGGAGGCCGCGCGGACTGAGTTGATTTTCCCTGGTCTCATAGGGACTTGCGGGCTGCAAACGCATCATCTTTTCGATATAGATGCGTTTACGGAGAAACTGGGCGATTGGAAACCGGATTTCAAAGTGCCAGGAGGGACAGGTTTGGGGTTCGATGATGAACTTGCCGCGCTGACCTGGATTCGTTTATGATTTGGGTGTCGCGGAGATTTTTACTATGGATAGGACCTCATTTTTATCGCAGTCGTTTTGGGAGGATCCAAAGAACTGCGTCGTGGGCGGAAGTTTGGGTGATGTTCCAGATTTAGGAACTAACGGGGGTGCTGTCATTTTCAAAACATCTGGTAGCACAGGTCCACCGAAATGGGTGGTGCATGAAAAGCGAGCGATCCTAGCATCAGCAAAGGCGGTGAATGAGTGTCTGGGGGTCGATCAAGAATCCAAATGGGGTCTAGCATTGCCTGTGGATCATGTCGGTGGATTCGCGATTCTGGCTCGGGTTTTTCAAGCGGGTTGTCGTTTAGCGGAAATGGATGAAAAATGGGATGCGGTAAAGTTTCACCAATGGATGGAAGAAGAGCGTGTGACCCATGTTTCTTTGGTGCCGACTCAAGTTCATGATTTGGTTGCGGCAAAATTACGTGCTCCACGAGCCTTGCGGGCGGTGGTGGTGGGAGGCGGGCGATTGCTTGAAAGCTTAGGGCAAGCCGCGCGCGATTTGGGTTGGCCGGTATTGGCGAGCTACGGAATGACTGAGGCCGGATCCCAGATTGCGACTCAATCCATGGCTGATCTGAACATTCCGTTTCGTCATGGAAATTTAAATATTCTGCCAATCTGGAAGGTTCAGTGTGATACGGATGATAGGCTGATCTTATCGGGTGAGGCTTTATTTGTTGGTTACTTATTTCAAGATGACGACAGTTTAAGATATGAGCCGATTTGCTGGAAATGTTTTCTAACAAATGACCGCGCTATCCTTTCGGGAAATCATCTTAAACTGATAGGAAGAATGGATTCGCTGGTTAAACTGCTCGGAGTGTTGGTGGATATCGAGGCTGTCGAACAACGATTTCTTGAAGTGGGAGCGGGTCGAGTTTCTGCAGAGAAGTTTGCCGTGATCGCTCTGCCCGATCCACGGAAAGAGCATGTCTTGGTAGCGATTTTCGAAGGAAATGTTCCGAACGAGATTATCGAAGAATATCAAGAGGCCGCCCCAAGTTTGGAGCGGTTTGATAAGATCATATCCGTAGAAAAATTCCCACGCAGCTCGTTAGGGAAACTGCGGCGTGGGGAGTTGGGAGAGATGATTGGGCAGGGACGTTTATCCTAAACGTCCATATCTCGTGGCTGTTAGAACGGGTAGCTTTCGAAAGGGTGAATCAGGCATTGAGATATGGACGGCTAAGGATAGCCGTCCTTGCCTAAAACTACTTCGTGTGTCCCTGTTCTTTTTTCGTGGCGAGGATGGCTTTGATCATTTCCTTAACTTCGTCATCGGTGTTCAAGATATGAGCGGGCATGGCTTGTTCGCCCCATACGCCAACGCTGCCTTTTCTCACTTTTTCAAAAAGATTGTCGACAGCCAGAGGGTCTTTTCCATGTTTTTCGACGATGTCTACAAAGGATGGGCCAACGATTTTTGCCTGAGCGGTGTGGCATGAAAGACAGGTGGTCGCTTGCATGAGTTTCACGCCTTTTGATTTTTGATTCGTGCCTACAAGCCTCGGGTCGCCATCTGGTGGTGTGATCTGATTGAAGGATGTGTCATAGGAAACACGGATGAGTCGACCATCTTTCACATCGTACCAACCATTGCCGTATTCGAGGACGTAGAGAACGCCTTTATTGAAAAACATGTCGATGGGTTTGCGGAATTTGAAGTTCATAGGGAATTCCTCTACCGCGACGTTCTTTTCATCAGCATCGAGCTTGATTGCTTTGAACCAAGAGCGATTCCAATCACTGAAGAATAAGTAGTTATCGTAGTAAGCAGGGAAAGCATGTTGATCTTTGGTGGCGTGATAGACTTCGCCGATTATGGAGCAGCTGCGCTCATAAAAATGAAATGGATTACGTGGGACAGGAAGGTCGGTGATGCCGGTGTTGTTTTTGGAGAGGTTTTTTAGGCTCGCTGGTTCGAATGCCTGACCTGCTAGATTGTTGAACACCTTAGTGTCGGTAATGACGTAAGGCCAGCCGTAATAACCTGCGGTCTTCGCTTGGTTGATTTCTTCTCCAGTGGGTTTTTTGTCTGGTGCGACTTCGCTCCAGTATAACGTGCCGGTTTTAGGATTGATACTGATACGGTATGGGTTACGAAGTCCCATCGTGTAAATTTCGGGACGAGTTTTATCGGTGCCGGGTTTGAACAAGTTTCCTTCAGGGATCTTATGTGTGCCATCGGGATTGATTTGGATTCTCAATACTTTACCTCGAAGGTCGTTGCTGTTAGATGATGATCTCTGGGCATCGCGTTCTTTAACATCTTCCTCGATGGGGGTAGCGGGTTTGGAAAACGGATTGGTGTTGTCGCCCGTGGATAGGTAAAGCATGCGGTTTGGACCAAAAGCAAGCGATCCGCCTTCATGGCAGGTGGAGTCGGTGCGCTCGGTAGGAACTTCGAAATAGATATGCTCTGAGCTGGGGACCAATTGGCCGTCTTTGAATGTGAAGCGGGAGAGTCGATGCGAGCTGATATCTGGAAGTGAATAGTAGCAGTAGATCCAGTTGTTTTTGGCAAACTCAGGATCGGCAGTGATTCCAATGAACCCGCACTCACGGGCGGTATTGCCTGTCTTGATCGCTACTTTTAAAGATCCACCTTCGGTGAGTTGGTTTGAGCCAGGAGACCAAACTCTTAAGTTGCCCGTCCGCTGACAAATCAGAATCCGACCATCTGGCAACATCACCATTTCTTGGGGATCGATGAAACCCTCAGTTAAAACCTCAACCTTGAAATGGGCGGGATTTGGTTTCTCGGCATAGAGAGCGACGGAGAACAAAAACGAGATTAGGAGGATTGGTTTCATGGATCAATTAACAGTGATTTGGTTTCTGGCTTAAAAGACGCCCTTGCCACAAGCTCATTTTCCATTTCACAGGTATCCCACAGCATAAGCGCGGGGCTGTGCAAGCCTTGAATTTACAAGGCTTAATGGTCCGATTTGGGTGATGGCGATTGCGAGTTTTTTTGAGTTGGTGAGTGAATGACGAGTTTACGTGC
>JAJTHK010000118.1 GCA_021298895.1 Luteolibacter sp. | reverse complement strand
TGCATGCATGTGGCGGTTTACCAAAAACAATGGCATTACCGAAGGCTTCCACCGAAAAATGAAACTCATCCAACGCCGCGCTTACGGCTTCAGAAACTTCAATAACTACCGCCTGCGGGTCATCGCCCAATGCGGATAATCCTTAACTACCAACAAACTACCCACCCTAACCCCAAACCAAAAAAGACCTCATCCCCCAAACTTTGGTGTAGACCCAATAAAACGGCTGCAAAAGTGCACCCGACTGGATTCGAACCAGTGACCGTCCGCTTAGAAGGCGGATGCTCTATCCAACTGAGCTACGGGTGCTGAGTGGAGAAAGGATGGATGGGGGTTCGGGGGGAGAAAGTCAAGAATCAGTCTTTGGTGGTAAGGATGATGTCTTTGAATTGGACCTGCATCGGAGGACCTGCGTGCATTTGGAGGGCGATGACGCCGCTCTTGGGAGCTTCTGCGGTTTCGTCGGTGACGTCGACGGTGAGCTTGCCGTTGATGTATTGTTGAACGTGATTCCCTTGGGCGACGATTTTGTATTCGTTCCAGTCATCTTTGTTGATAGCGGCTTGAATTTCCTTGTCATCACCCGTTTTGCCAGTGATTTCGAGGATGGGCTTTGCAGGTTTTTCGCCTTGTTTGATGACGACTTGTTGGCTGCGGAGGGCAAGAATTCCACGACCTTTTTCCTCGTAAAGAATACCGCTGTATTCGTCTCCGTATTCGAAGTCGGCTTGGTAACCTCCTACGATAAATTTCGAAGCGTCGATCACCTTGCTGCGGTATTGGATGCCGCTGTTGGTGTATTTTTTATCGTCACCCGGGGTCATTTTGAATTTGAGGGTGAGGGTGAAATCGGCGGGTTCGCCACCTTTCCATGTGATGAAAGTATTATGCGGGACAGGATTTTCTGGGGTGGATTTCGCGGTGATAGCTCCGTCGACCACGGACCAGAATTTTGGATCGCCTTCCCAGTTGGTGAGGTCTTTGCCATTGAAGAGTTGGGTTTCGCCGGCGAATGCGGGTATTGAGAGGAGTGCGAGGAATAGGATGTTTTTCATAATGGTTTTTCGTTAGATGAATCGAACAGCGTGTTTTTTTGATAATTTCAAGACGTCGCTGGGTTTGGGTGAGATTTGGAAGGCGGGATCGGTGAGTTTCTCTCCATTGAGTTGGACGGATCCGGAGAGGATGAATTGTTTACGTAGCTCGCCGTTGGATTTTTCCAAATCGAATGCTTTTTTGAATGCGTGTGCGGTGATGGATAGGACACTGAGGTCTGTGGGGAACTCGCAAATGTTGAGTTCTGGGAGTTCGGCGGCGTTGAGATCCTTTTTGGAGAAACGGGTATCCCAATCGCTGCGCGCGGCGGAGGCCTCGGTTTGTCCGTGGTAACGGGCGGTGAGTTTTTCCGCCAGGGCTTTTTTGCAATCCATGGGGTGGGCGGCGGGATCGCGCGTTTCTCCGAGAAGGAGTTGGTAGTAGCGGTCCATGAGTTCATCGGAAACGCTCATGAGTTTGCCATACATTTCCTGTGGTGGTTCTGAGACGCCGATGTAGTTGCCGTAGGATTTTGACATCTTTTTAACGCCATCGAGTCCCTCTAAAAGCGGCATGACCATCACGACCTGTTGAGGTTGGCCTTGATCTTTTTGCATGTCGCGGCCGACAAGGATATTGAAAAGTTGGTCGGTTCCGCCGAGTTCGACATCGGCGCGTATTTCAACGGAGTCCCAGCCTTGCATGACGGGATATTGAAGTTCGTGGAGGCGGACTTCCTGACCAGAGTCGAGGCGGTTGCGAAAATCTTCGCGTTGGAGCATTTGTTGAAGCGTAACTCGGGCGTTGAGTTTGAGGATTTCTTCGTAAGTCATTTTGCGGAACCAATCGCCGTTGTATACGATCTCGGTTTTTTCGCGGTCGAGAATTTTGAACGCTTGTTCTGTGTAAGTTGCTGCATTGATAAGCACTTCATCGCGGGTGAGCGGAGGGCGAGTGGCGGAGCGGCCTGAAGGATCTCCGATGGTTGCGGTGAAATCGCCGATAAGGAGAACTGCCTGATGGCCAAGGAGCTGGAACTGACGAAGTTTTTCAAGAGCAACCGTGTGTCCGAAATGGATGTCTGGAGCTGTAGGATCGACCCCGAGTTTGACGCGCAGAGGGCGGAGGAGTTTGAGTTTTTCCAGAAGTTCTTTTTCAGATAAGACTTTGGCAGCTCCTGCTGTTAGATGTGAGAGTTGTTGTTCTGGAGACAAGGGAGAGATATGTTATTTTTCTATTTTCGTGCTGCCGCCTTGAGCTTTTTTCATGTTTTCAAGATGGATCACGGCTTTTTTGGCGCGATCGACAGCAGTTGGGTGAGTGGATGTTTTGATGATATTGTTGATGATATCAAACACCCATGTGTCGGCAGAGTAGCTGGCGAGAGAGTTAATAAGTTTGATTTGGTCTTCCTGAGTTGTGGTGAGTTCAGCGATTTTTTTCCAAGCTTCTTCCGGCTTATCTTTGGTTGTGCTGGCACATTTGATAGCGGCTTCGTAAGCTAGCTTGCGGTTAGTTACATCAGGTTCGGTTGCGACTTGATTGATGAGTAAGTTGAAGCCCGCCCTGTCGACCCAGCTGCCGAGGGCTCCGAGGGCAACTACTTTGGTTTTATGATCAGGGCTGTTAAGATTTTCTTTAACTATGGCAAGCGCCTGATCTCCGCCGACGCGACCTAACAGGCGTAGTGTAGCGTGTTTGACGTTGGCAAGAGACGCGCTTTTGTAGGTTGTGACGAGTGCATTGCGGAATAAAGTCAAAGAGTTGCTTTTGCTGATAATAGCGGCGAGATTGTCCTCTGCTGCTTTGCGGATGGCTTCGTCAGTGGTGTTTTTAAGTAAATCTAGATGATTATCAAAATGCGCCTCAGTAGCCATTTCGCGGCATGCTTCGATTGAGGCGAGGGCGATTCGGGGTTCTGGGGCGGATTTGGAATATTTAATGAGATCATTAACGATCTTAGGATTTTTGCGGCTACCTAACACTTCTTTTAACAGCACGATTCGGATATCTCCATGCATGTCTTGAGAGGTTGAGTAATCGAAAATTTCTTTATCGACGTCTTTTTTGTCAATGGCTTTTGCTAGGATGAGCGCTCTGTAAATTACAGAACGATCTTCTTGTCCGCCTGGGGTTGATGCATTGCGGAGAAGGATAGAAAGTTTGTTTTTATTTACTGGAACCTCGGTAGTGTTTTCCTTGGCGGCCAAGACAATCATTTCATTGTATAGAGCGATTTCCGCGTTTTGTTTGCTTCTATCGATAAGATACAAGCTTAAGAAAGTAATCAGGATAAGTAATACAATAGATACTACAACTTTGATACTTGTAGGTATCG
This sequence comes from Luteolibacter sp., assembly GCA_021298895.1. GTDB lineage: Bacteria > Verrucomicrobiota > Verrucomicrobiia > Verrucomicrobiales > Akkermansiaceae > Luteolibacter. The sequence goes on along the minus strand of JAJTHK010000118.1, from coordinate 9,748 downwards.
GTTTCTTTTGTGACTGAAAGGGTTGTTCGGTGGGAATTTCCTCTTCAATAAGCGGTTTGGTTGCGTTGGCTTTTTGTGTTGGGGAGCCTACTGGGATATTGGCTCTGGTGATGGCAGCTGTAGGCACGGCTGTTGCCAAGCTTGGAGCTTGAATTTGAGCAGGAGGGGTTATGGATTGAACAGCAGGTATGCTCAGCGCGGGAGGAGAAAGAGTAGACGCTTGGATTTGTGGTGGCGTGGGTTGATACAGTGGCGGTACGGGTGCGGGCGCGGGTGCAATGGGTTCTGGTTCTGGTTGAGGCGCGGATGTCTCAGGAGTTTGATAAGCTCGCGTCGTGTTGTGGACGCTGGGTTTTGATCCTTGAGGAGGACTGAGGGGTCTGGGTAGCGAGGCGGTTTTTTTGGGTGGATAACCGGGTTTAGGTTCTTCGACAACTACGGGTTCAAGTGCGGCACCTGGGATGAATAGTTTGGGGCGCTTGACTGTCTCTACAGGAACAATTGGAGTGGGTTCTCCAGTGCTCATTTCTGGTGAAATATAAGCGCTGTCGTTTTGCATGAAGACTTCAAGTGCTTCACGGGCAGAGCTTGGGCGGTCAGAAGGTTGGCGGTTGATCAACCACATGATCCAGTTACATGCCCAGAGTGGAATGCCAGCGCGGACCTCCTGGATGGGCACGACGTGATGTTGCAAATGTGAAGCCATGACTTCGACAGCGTTCTCACCATCGAACGCATAAGTTCCTGTTAGAGCGTAGTAGAAAACGCTGCCGAGGGCGTAGAGATCGACGCGTTGGTCGATAGGGATGCGCTCAAATTGTTCAGGCCCCATGAAGTAGATGGAGCCGAAGACTCCATCAGATTGGTCGATGGTTTGGAGAGAAGGTTTGGTAGAAAGTTTAGCGAGGCCGAAATCCACGACTTTCACTTGGAATTTCCCAGAAGGGAGCCATGTGAGCATGATGTTGCCGGGTTTGATATCGCGGTGGACGATGTGGAGCTCTTGGGCAGCGATGAGAGCTTCCAATGATTGCATGGCGAGTTGCCTGAAGTCATCCCATGTGAAAGAGGCATGAGTGATGATTTCCTCAAGGGTTTGTCCTGTTAGGAACTCCATGACAACGAAGGGACCTTCGGCATCTTTTCCAACGTCGTAGATGGTAACGATGTTTGGGTGTTGGAGTGAGGCGAGAGCGCTGGCTTCTTTGATAAGTTGGCGAGTCGCTTCATCGGTGATGGAGGTATCTCCGAAATTGGTGAGTATGCGTTTGATCGCTACATCACGGCTCATGCGAACGTCATGGGCTTTATAAACCGAGCCAAGACCGCCTTGCGCGATTTTGCCTCTTATTTCGTAACGATCATCCATGTGGCAATAATTATCAGCGAAATGGTTAGAGTTTAATCTCTATCATGGCGCGTTTGCGGCGGGATTCAATCCAGCGTTCATATTGGGCAGAGGTTTTATTGTGTGTGACGCGTTCTTCGATCATCGGGCGGACTTTGGAAAGCGGGGGCGCGGGGCCGAGATCCTTGCTGACGACCTTGATGATGGTAAAGCCTCGTGGGTCAAGGAGGGGGCCGACGGCCTTATCTGTGGGAGACTCAAAAATGATGGCTGCGAATTCTGGGGCGAGGTCGGTTCTCGGAACATTCTCTTGGAGTCCGCCTTGTGCTGCGAAGGCATCTTTTGAGTAGGTTTTTGCGGTCTCGGCAAAGTCCGCGCCCTTATTGATTTTATTGGCGAGATCTTCAGCGAGGGCGAGTTGTGAATCCGGAGTGGCAACCGCGTTATCGGGATCAGCCGAAGGAATGAAGATTTTTCGAAATGTGATTTTGTCTTGGGCTACATCACGGAGCGTGTCCTTCTCCTTATCGTATTCGTTTTGGACTTCATTCGGGAGGGCGGGAGGTGCGTCTGAAAATTGTTGGGCTCGCATCGACTGGACCACCATTTTTTCACGGATCATTTCGCGATAGCCTTCCATGGTGAGGCGGGATTCTTTCAGCTCGTCGCGGAATTTTTTTTCATCGCCGTTACAGCGCTGATGGATCTGGCGTTTGACTTCCTCATCGATGATGGTGGAGTTGATTGATGCGCCGAGTTTCTTGAATTCATCGAGGATGATTTGTCGGTCGATGAGTTCTTGAAGAACATTTTTTTGAGCTTCGGTGAACTGTTTGACGAACTCCGGACCACGCCTTGGGAATTGAGTCGAAAGCTTTGCGAAGTCGGGAGCAAGCAGGAAAGAGACCTCGTTTTTGGTAATGACTTGTCCATTGACTTTGGCGGCGATGCCATTGACTTCGACAGGCTCGGCATAAGCTATGCTACTGAATATGCTTAAAGCTAGGATATGAGTTAGGAAGTGTTTCGACATAAGTTACAAAATTCTACGAAATTTAAAAGAAAAGGCGATGCACTGAGTTTTCAGAACATCGCCAAAGATTGCAAGTCGGGAAAGTTGCTTGTTTTATAGGGAATATTGCAAATGGTAAGATTCTCAGGCATCCAGTCTGAGTGCGGCTTTTTGGGCGGCGGAATTTGCATCTGGCTTGATCTCTGAGGAGTTGGTTAAGCGCATTCCGACGGGTTTGGAGACTCCGAATTCTTCCATTGTCACGCCATACATTACATCGGCGCGGGCCATGGTGCGCTTGGAATGGGTAACAATGATGAACTGAGATCGATCAATAAAGCGGTCGAGAACCTTGACGAAACGGTTGATATTTGACTCATCCAGAGGGGCATCAAGCTCGTCGAGGACGCAGAATGGGGAGGGTTTGATCATGTAGATTGAGAACAGGAGGGCGACTGCAGTCATGGAGCGCTCACCACCAGAGAGGAGAGTGATCGACTGGAGTTTTTTGCCTGGGGGTTTGGCAATGACTTCGATGCCGGATTCGAGCGGATCGGATTCGTCGATTAGGGTGAGGTCGGCCTGGCCTTTTTCGCCGAAGAGTTCCTTGAACATGTCGCGGAAGTTGATGCGAACCTGAGCGAAGGTTTCTGCGAAACGGCGCTGAGTTTCTTCGTTGATGCGCTCGATGACTGCGAGGAGTTCGATTTTGGAGGAAACGAGATCGTCGTGTTGATTGCGAAGGAAGGTGTGGCGTTCTTCGAGTTCGTCGTATTCTTCGATGGCGTCGACATTGACAGGACCCATGGACTCGATCTTGCGTTTAAGATCTTGGACAAGGACTTCGATCTGGTTCCAGTTTGGCTCGCCTGGCATGTCCGGGATGTCAACGGAATCATCAGAAGAGCTGTTAGAGATTTCTACTTCTGGATCGGTCTCATCTGCGCCGGAGGCGTTGCGAGCATTTCTGGATTGCAGAGTTGTTAGGAGAAGATGAGCGTCGGACTCGAAGGTTTCCAAGGTGATTTGGTGACGATCTTCGGTGGTTGAAATCAGGTTTTCCAGGCGCAGATCGAGCTTGGTAGCGGCAATTTCTTCACGACCTTTTTGTTCGTTAACGGCTGCGAGTTGTTTTCGAATTTCAGAGAGGCTCGCCTCAGCGACTTCAATGTTTTTGATCAGTTCGTTGCGGCCTTGTGAGCGCAACAAAAGCTCTTTTTGGAGGTCTTCAGCTTCGATTTTGTGTTCCTCAGATTGAGTTGCGAGAGCTGTATTTTCATCGAGAGAAGCTTGAATGCGCTGTTGGAAATTCTCGATTTCCGTTTCGCGGCGGATGGTGATTTCGCGGAGCTCGGAGAGGCGTGCTTCCATGGGGCGCTGTTGTTCCTCGGCGGCTTGTTTGGCGCGTTTTTCGACGGCAAGATTGGTGCGCAGTTCGTTCAGAGATTCGAAGAGTTCTTGCTCGGAGGATAGGGCAGAATCGGATTGTGATTGGAGTGAGCGGGATTGGTCTTCGATGGCCTCGAGTCGTTCGCGGGTAGCGGCGAGTTCAGCTTCGAGAGTTTGTCGAGAATCGGCGGCAGAATTTTCGCGTTTCTCGAGTTCGGAACGTTCCCAGCGCACATTTTCGATGCGGGTGTTGAAGTTTTCGACTTCACGAGTCGCGAGGGAGAGTTGGCCTTGGAGGGTGGAGAGTTCGACTTTTTGGCGTTGCAGGCGTTCGCGTGCTGTTTCGACAGCTTCGCGATTGGCTTCGAGCGCGGTTTCTAGAGCGGAAACGCGGTTGCGTGCCTCTTCATTGGTTTTGCGGAGATCCGCAACTTCCAGTTCGAGTGAGCGAACTTCGTTTTGGCGTTCTAACACGGAAGTGGAGTTGCCGGTTGAAATACCACCTTGGATGGTTCCTTCAGGAGATAGCATTTCACCAGCTAGAGTGACGAAAGTGAGGTTGGGGTAATCGCTGCGAAGTTTGAGTGCGGCTGTTAGATTTGGAACGATTAGAGTTGTGACTAACAACTGTTCAATGATTGCAGCGACCTGAGGCTCGGATTTGACTTTGTCGAGAGCCCAAGCGGTTGCGCCTTGAGGAAGAGCTTCGATTTGAGTTCCAGATGCGACTGGGATGAGGTCTTTTGGAATGATAGCGGCTTGGCCGAGTTTTTTCTCGGTTAGGCGTTGGATTAAGGTCTCGGCGATTTGAGAATCAGAGACGAGGACAGTTTGCAGTTTTGCGCCAAGAGCGGCTTCGATCGCGCGGGCGAAGGTTTCATCGGCACGGATGAAATTTGCGAGGACTCCATCGATGGAAGGTTGGAAATACTCTGGAGTATCAAGGCCTTTGAGGAGGCTTTGAGTACCTTTGGCAAACCCTTCACCGGAGGCAACGAGTTGTTTCATTGCATCTAGGCGAGCGGCGCGCTGAGCGAGAATTTCGTTAGATTCTGTCGCTGTCTTGCGTGATGCATCGAGATCTCCACGGGTGTGTTGATAGGTGCGCTCGGCAGCTTGGAATATTTCTTCGAGTTCGGTAAGCTTGTTGCCAGTTTCGGAAACAGATGTTGAGATTTGAGTTTGTTGGGCGATGAATTCTTCGACGCCGATGTTGAGGCGTTGTTCTTCCTCGGCGAGTTGGCGCGCGCGATCGCGGTTGCCTTCGAGTTGAGCGAGGGAGGATTCAATTTTCGCCTGCATGGAGGCGATGAGAGTTTGAGTTTGATTGGCCTCGATACGTGAAGCTCGGAGGGAGGATTCTAGATTGGCGCGGTTTTCGCGAGCGGACAGGGTTTGTTCTTCTTGCTTGGTGAGTTGTAGTTCCTGTTCGGCGATGCGGCGGTTAAGTTGATCGAGTTGATCACTGGCAGCCGTGAAATCGAATTGTTGCTGGGCAAGTTTTTCCTGAGTCGCGGAGATGTCTGCGTGGTTTTGTGAGATACGACCTTCAAGCTCGGATTTTCTCTCGTTGTTGAAAGCGATACGTGCTTGAGCGGATGCGAGAGCGTTTTGATGCTCGTTAAGTTTTTGGCGGAGTTCTGCAAGTTCCGCTTCGAATTGGCGCGCAGCGGTGCGAGCGGAAGCGACGAGTTCTTCTTTCTCTGGGAGTTGGCGCTCGAAATGGGAATCCTGGGCGTCGAGCGAACGGATAGAGTTGGTGAGCTCGGCACGGGCTGCAGTGATTTCGACGTAGCGTTTGTGTGCGAGATGGGTATCGAGCACGCGATAGTCAGTAGAAAGCGCTTGGAAGCGACGGGCTTTGGCAACCTGGCGCTTCAGAGAATTCATGCGGCGCTCTTGCTCTGCTAGGACATCTGAAACACGAAGTAAGTTTGCTTCGGTGTATTCTAACTTTCTCAGTGCATCTTTTTTCTCGCGTTTGAATTTGGTGATGCCTGCGGCTTCTTCGAACACGGCACGACGCTCTTCAGGTTTTGATGAGAGGATTTGATCGATCTGGCCTTGCGCCATGATGGAGTATGCGGTGCGACCGATACCTGTATCCATGAGCATGTCGTGAATATCTTTGAGACGGCAGAGAGTTCCGTTGATGCGATATTCTGAGCGACCATCGCGGAACACGCGGCGAGTGAAAGAGACTTCGTTGTAATCGACTTTGAGCGATTCTTCACAGTCGGCCATGGTGATTGTGACCTCAGCCATGCCAAGAGGTTTTCGTTTTTCCGTGCCATTAAAAATAACATCGGCCATTTCGCCACCACGGAGGGCTTTGGCGGATGTCTCACCAAGAACCCAGCGTATGGCGTCCACGACGTTGGATTTTCCGCAACCGTTAGGGCCAACGATGCCGGTGACGCCTTGAGCGAATTCGAAGACGGTTTTATCGGCGAAGGATTTGAAGCCGTGGATTTCGAGAGTTTTTAGATACATGGATGTGGTGCTGGGCAGGGGTTTAGAAAAGGGAAAGGAAGTGATTTCTTGAATGTTTGGAGCTTACGAAGGAATTTTTAAGAGGCAAGGTGGGAGTGGGTCTAAGCGCAATATATAGTATGAAAAATGATGTTAATAACCAATATGTAGTGTTTTGGGTTATTTAGTAGAACTTAACTAATATGCGATCAGGGGGAGAGAATGGGATATGAAAAATCTTTGTCGGAAGTGAGTTTGTGGCGTGCTTAGACTCGGAGATTGGGCTTGCGAAAGCGGTTCTGGCTGTTAGTCATTTGGCAGATGTTAAATGGGAAAATGCGAACCCCAAGGTGTTTCAGTCGGGTGATGATTTTATGCATGATTTATTTCATGCAGCATGGACTCGTGGCTCAGGCGCCAAATGTGCCGAATTTCGATCCTTCTGATGTTTATTTCCAAGGATATCTGGCGGCGCGGGCTGGGGAGCAGCTAGAGAAGGATCAGGATTATGTGGGTGCGTTGAGTAAGTATCAGCAGGCGACTGAATTATTTGGTTCGGTGGAGAAATTTTATCCGGAATGGAAGGCAGACATGGTGAAGAACCGCAAAGATCTGACTTTGAAGGCTTTGACTGGGGTGCAGGAAAAGGCAGGTGAGCGGCTCAAAAAAGATGATGCGGTGATTGCTGAGTTGGAGGGTGGCGAAAAAGTGGGGGCGAAAATGATTAATCCGTCGAAGGGTGTGAAGCCCTTGAATCCTGGGGTTTTAGAGGTTGATCCACTCAAGGCGCGTCGGTTGAAAGATGCCGAAGCGGAGTTGGCGCGTTTGCGTGATGAGATCAGCAAAGCAGAGGCGGCATCAAAGCAATCAACCCATCAATCGACTATTGAAGATTTAAGAAAACAAAACCAAGCGCTTTCTCTGCAGTTGAAGGCGGTGCAAAAAGAAGTCAGCTCCCTGCGTTCGCAAATGGCTGCAGCGCCGATGGAAGGAGTGATGCAATCCTTGAATGAGCGGATAGCCCAGCTGAATCAGGAAAAAGAGGTGATGGGGATGGCATTGAAGACCAGTCGAGGAGATCACAATCAAGCTCTATCAAAAATTGAAATTTTGACAGCGGATATGGAGCTCATGAAAAAGCAGGCGGCGGAGTTGCGTCAGAAGCAGGCGGATACCAAGCGAGATCTGGAGACTGAGCGTCAGATTGCGAATGAAGTGGTGGCGGGACAGCTGAAGCAGATGGCGCAAATGGAGCGAGTTTTAGGGGAAAAGAGTAAGCAGTTAGAACATGCGAACAAGCAAATAGCTGGCTTAACGAAGGAGCTAGAGGAAAGTCGAGCAGCATACAGTGAGCTTCAAGAGGAGCGCGATGGATTGTTGCGCGAGAGGGATCATTTGGCGGCTTTGTTGAAATTGAATGAGTCTGGTCGTATTGAAGAACTCGTTGCGCAAAATGTGGGACTGGCGAAATCGTTACGAGAGGCAAAAGAGCAGGTTGAGCGCTTGAATTTGGATAACAATGCAACCAAAGATATGATTGCTGAGGCGAATAGGGATCTGGTGATTGCGAAATCTCAGATCAATCGCTTGATACAGGGAAAGCAGGAGCAGGATAAGCGGATTACTGAGCTGACGAAAAAGTTGCAGCAAGAGGAAGCATTATTAGCAAGTGGTGGGACAGATGCGAGTCACGAAGAAATTGAGATGTTGCGTGAAGTCATACGCAGGCGACTCAGGGTTCAGGAAAGAAGGCGTCAAGCGAAAGAGTTGTTAGTTAATACGGTGAAAAAAATGGGACAAGAAGATGCGCAATTGAAGGATGCGATAGAGATTTTTGATGGAAGTGAGTTAGAGCTCAGTCAAGACGAGCAGAAATTGATTGCGGATCAGAATGTGGATGGTGAATTTTTATCGCCAACATCCGCAAGGGATCGAGAGACAGTTGGGCGAGAAATGGCCAAATTGAATATTGAGTTGGAGAGTTACAATCGTGCAGCACGTAAAGCGTATGTATCTAACCGATTGCATTCAGCGCGTGAGTTATTTGAGATGATGATCGATCAGCATCCTGGGCATATACCGGCGATTTGTAGGTTGGGCGTGGTGCAGTTGAAACTAGATGAGCCAGTTGGGGCGTTGGCAAGTTTTCAGAAGGCCATTGAGTTGGATAAGCATAATCCCTATGCGAATCGGATGTTGGGATTTACTTACATGCAGCTTGATGAGCTGGATAAGGCGGAGAAATATTTGGAGCGCGCGATTGAATTAGCACCAGATGATGCTAAGAACTACATGTTGATGGGAGCTATTTGCCATTTACTTGGAAATATAGAGGAGGCGGAGTCTCAATTTAAAGGTGCGATAGCGGCGGATCCTATGCCAAGTGAGCCATATTTCAACATAGCCATGATATGTGCGAGTCAGGGTCGTATCAAAGATGCCAAGCAGTATTACAGCAAGGCCTTGGAAAGGGGCGCGGTTCCTGATCAGGCACTTGAATCCAGAATCATGAAGCTTAATCGATGAATTCCAAGTGGTCATATCTTGGCGCCTTGCTGTTGCTGTTTGTGACAGCCTGTGCGAACAAAACAAAGGATAATGTTAGAACTGAATCTGCTCAGTCTGCCGTGCCGCAACCGATAGAAAAGTATAGTTTAGCAGGACACGAGCAAGATGCCGAGGGGAATTGGGTGCCAATGTCTAACAAGCGAAGTTCATTTGAGCTTCAGCGTGAAAGCCCTCATTTTAAAGATAAATTCGAAAAGGAAACATATAAAGCTGGGGATTATGAAAAGAAAAGTTGGTGGGGTAAAAAGACATACGAGGTAAGTGAATACAAAGGTGATACAGACGGATCTCGATTTCAGACCCAAGCTGAATTGCATGGGAAAGAGACCAAATATATGGATAAAAGGGTATCCACTGGTGATCCTTATAAAACAAACAGGTTGGAGTATGGCAGCGCTGGAGAGTCGGATGCAAAGCACATAGATAAGCCGCGAAACGATTATGTGGAAACTAGAAGGCGGGTTTATAAACAACCATCTATCATCGATTGGGATGAACAGCGGAAGTTGAGCTTGGAGGAATCGCGTGGCATCTTGGGACGTTAGGGGCGCTGGGTAATTTTTATTGGATCTTAAAGAGGTCGTGGGAAATCATCTGAAATATAGGCGCTATTGTAGCCTTGAAGAATTTATTCTGCATTTTATGTATCATCGCGATCATCCCTGCCTTTGCAGAAGATATGGGGCAAATCACTCTGAGTTATTTAGAAAAAGTATTTTTGGGGTCAGGTGTCGCATCATAACATTTTCTCAATTTCGTTCATTTTTCTGAGTTTTTGTTTGTTTCTCGTATTTTTGGGGTCAGGTGTCGCATCATAACATTTTCTCAATTTCGTTCATTTTTCTGAGTTTTTGTTTGTTTCTCGTGGATACTCCGATGACACGACTCACAGAACCTGTATGCCCCATCTCTAAACGTTCTGCGAGCCATGAATTTGAAACAGACGTATGCTTACGTGC
>JAJTHK010000094.1 GCA_021298895.1 Luteolibacter sp. | reverse complement strand
GTCTGGCTCAGTCAGAAGCAGCTCACCGAGCTTTTTGGTAAGGCCAAGGGAACGATCAGCGAGCACATCAAGCACATCTTCGAGGATGAGGAGTTGGAGCCCGAGGCAACTGTTCGGCAATTCCGAACAGTTCAAACCGAGGGATCCCGCGAGGTCACTCGCGAAGTTGAGCACTACAATCTTGACATGGTGCTGGCGCTAGGGTTCCGGGTTCGCAGCCCGATGGCGGTTCGTTTTCGGCAGTGGGCTGCGGACAAGCTCAAAGAATACATCACCAAGGGCTTCGTGCTGGACGACGAGCGGCTTAAGAATCCGGATGTGGGCAACGATTACTTCGAGGAACTGACTCGCCGCATTCAGGACATCCGTACCAGCGAGCGACGGTTTTACCAAAAAATCACCGACATCTACGCCACCAGCATCGACTACGACAAGGACGCCGCGTTGACGCAGACCTTTTATGCAACCGTCCAGAACAAGGTTCACTATGCCATCCACGGGCAGACTGCCGCCGAGGTGATTAAGAGCCGGGCGGACCGCAGCTTGCCCAACATGGGCCTGACGAATTGGGAAGGTGCACGCATTCGTAAGAGCGATGTCAGCATCGCCAAAAACTACTTGAACGAGGAAGAGCTGCGTGCTCTGAACAACCTTGTGGAGCAGTACCTGATCTTTGCCCAGTCACAAGCTGAGCGCCGCATCGCGATGACCATGCAGGACTGGATCAACAAGCTGGAAGGCTTCCTTACGCTGAACGACCGCATGGTGCTGCAAAACGCCGGTAAGATCACCGCCGAGCTAGCGAAAGCCCACGCGGAGCAGGAGTTCGTCGAATTTCGCCGTCATGAGGACAGGCTGCTGGAATCCGATTTTGACCAAGCCGTGAAAAATCTGCCGCCCGCAACATGACGAGTATATCGTTGGATCATGATTCATTTTTGGGATGGGTCGATCAAATTTTATCAGACGATGGTCTTTGTGAGCGATGGCTTGATAGCTGTCGAAAAGACGAGGCCAACTTTCGAACAAGCTGGTATTGGTTAATCTCGCGAGAAAATTCGTGTCCGCACGCAGAAAGAGCGCTGTTTCGAATGCTCCATGAGCCGGGCATCGGGATCAGTCATGTCCATGCCTTTCACGGGTGCCGGATCTTTTCCGATTCTACCTATCACAGCCACGGTATCCAGCCACTGAGCCGTGAGTGGATAGAGCGTGAGATCGTGAAATGGTCGGGTTCACTTCCCGCTGTGCAAACCGAGGCAAATCAATTGCTGCAACAATATCTCAAGTGCTACGAAGGAACGGTATGCTCGATAAAATCCCTTCAATTGCACCAAAAGCATCGAGGCTATGTGCACACAAAAGGCAGTGAAACTCTACGTAATTTCCTGAAGCTTCATGCGCCCGATGCACTGAACCGGTATTTGCTCGAAGGGCAGCCATCGATCCTTGAATTTCTCATTCCGGTGTCTGATTTGAACGCGAGTGATTGGAGAAATTATCTTTGCAGTCTGTTGTGCATCTGGCTTGCCAGCAAAGTCGATTTCGACAGGCCCTCATACGACCCGTGGGAAGGAGGTTTTGTGCTTAATGCACCAGTGCCGCCTACACGCATCCTGTGCAGTCACGAATGTGATGAAGACGGAGTATTGACCGGTGAAGTGATGAAATATCACCCCGCGCCCTCGATCCTAACGCGCATAAGCGACATTTATTTTTCACATCAGCAACTTTATCAAGGAGCTGTAGGGCGAAATTGAGAAATTTTTATCAACGCACGAATTGGACGACCCCACCATCACCAACGGTGCCGACTGCTGCATGAAACTCATTCAGGAGCTTATCAATGAATTTTCAGAATGATTCCACGACACACAGCTGGTTAAAGGGGTCTTCACTCAACGCACCCCAGTCATGAACAAAGACCTCATCATCAAAATGCAGAGCCAAATCATGGATGTTGCCTCAGGCTGGCATATTGCGCACCTTTGGTGTTGAAAATTATGAAAATTTGAAACCATGAGCCACGAAATTACCCCTTTCGAATCCATCCGTCGCACGAACCCGGCGGGCAACGAATACTGGTCCAGCCGGGACTTCGCGCGCGTGCTCGGCTATGCGGATTACCGGAATTTTCAGTCCGTCATCGAGTCTGCCCGCACGGCCTGTTTCAATAGTGGCCAGCGGGTGGATGATCATTTCGTTGAGGTCACCGATATGATCAAGGTCGGCAAGGGTGCCATGCGCCCGGCGAAGACTGTGATGATGTCGCGCTACGCCATTTTCCAGAATCACGGCTATGTGGGGCTTTACGGCGGCCTTGGCGCGCAGGACATCCACCGCCGCAAAGGTCTCAAGAAGGGTGAGCAAATACTCGACCACATGGGTAGTACCGAACTGGCCGCCAATCTCTTCCGCGCCACCCAAGCCGAGGAAAAGCTCCGCCGCGAGAAAATCACCGGCAAGGAAAAGGCGAACAAAGCCCACCGTGAAGTCGGCGCCAAAGTCCGTCAGACCATCAAGGAACTCGGCGGCACCATGCCGGAAGAACTGCCCACGGTGGAGAGCATCAAAAAACTGGAATCGAGGGCGAAGAGGGCGCTGAAGAAGCCACGAAACCTGCAGGATGGGGAGGGCAGGCCGAAGCCATGAGCCAAATCCTCATCTATTGATCCGAAGCAGGCCGTACCAAACTGGATGGGTGCCTGGAGGGCCAGATTGTTTGGCTCAGCCAGAAGCAGCTCACCGAGCACATCAAACACGCCTTTTACCCTTTCCAGCTTGGCATTCCAGTGTAGGGTTTGCATGAGGTGAAAAAGCAAATTCTTGGTATTCCGTTTCAAGCTAAGTCGTCCCGCGGGGGCATGGTGAAAACCATGGATTTCAAGGGCTTAGAAACCATCAATATCCCATGAATGGCGTGAAGAAGCAGAATTTGCCAGAGAAGGTCTGCCTCCATTGCGGGAGGCCTTTCGTCTGGCGCAAAAAGTGGGCGCGCGATTGGGAGCGGGTTATCTACTGCAGCGACGCATGCCGTAAGGGCAAACCGGGGATCGTACGATGAACACCTGGCTCGTCATCCATGCGGCCGTCACGTGGTGTCTGGTCGGCCTCATCTGGACCGTCCAAGTCGTGCATTATCCCTTGTTGAAAAATATTGGGCCGGAGCGTTTCGCCGCCTACCATAAGCGCCATATCGCACTCATCAGATGGGTGGTTGGGCCCCTCATGCTGGCGGAGGTCGGCAGCGCGGGATGGCTACTTCTGTTAGGCGGGCTCTCCTGGCTCTTTGGTATCAGCCTGATCGCCTTGGCCTTGATTTGGATCTCTACCGCATGCGTTCAAATTCCGCTTCATCAGAAACTTACACAAGGTCATGATCCCGTTATCATTGACCGTCTCGTATCCACCAACGGATGGCGCACTCTCGCTTGGACAGTTCGCGGACTCTGTCTTGCCATGCTGCTCATCCAAAAAACCCATTAGCACTTTTATGATTTCAATTTTCCACAGCAGTACTCCGCTCGAAGCCAGCGCAGAAACCATGTTCGGCTTTCACAGTGATCCTGAGAATCTCACGGTAGTCATGCCGCCTACCCTGACGCTCGTCAGCCTAAAGACCGATGGCCCGGCGCAAGAAGGACGCTTGATCGAGCTACATTGCCGTGATTGGTGGAACATCCCCATGCGCTGGACATGCCGCTGGAAGACGGTGCAGCGACCCCATCTCTTGGTCGATGAGATCGTTAAAGGTCCGTTCACCGTGTTTATTCACGAACATCGCTTTGATGAACTGGGACCGGACCGCTGTCTCATGCATGACACGATTACCTATCAATGGGGTCGCTCCTGGTGGGGGCGGTTAGTGTCGGAGACGGGCGTGAGATTTTATCTCACCCTACTTTTCAAGTATCGCCACTATCAAACTCGGAAATGGGCACTTAATGCTTAGAGCAAACGGAGTTTGATCTATTTGCTAAGCGGAGATTTTATGGCTGCGGTACAACGTATATGGGTGAATTATTGTATGGGTTTCCTGCACCATAGGGATTGTTGATACTATCCGAGGAATACTTACTCCCATATTTTCCGTAAGGATTAGAAACCGAATCTGGATCATACTTATTAGTGCTAAGTCTTCCAAGATACTTGCCGTTGGCATCGTAGAGTTTTGGTGCGTTTGTCGCGTAGGGATTCGTCCATGAATTATTGCTGTAGCGGCTCCCATTTTTGCTGTAGGGATTCATTAATCCGTCCGTTTTGTATGGGCTCCCTGCTCCATATGGATTACTCAAGGATTTAGGATCATAGCTTCCGGCATATCCAGATGCGTAACTGCTCCGCGCATAACTTGGAGTAACAGACTGCTGATCGTCTGCCAGCGTCGCGTAAATAGCAGCCTCCATCCTCTTTCTATAGGTATCCTGATTGATAAGTCCTGAGTTGTAGTCGCGGGTATGGGGGACAAAGAAGCTCCCCCGTGATTCACGTTCATATTCTCGCTGGATCGAAGCAGTATTGAAGGGCTTAGCAGGTTCTTCGGGGAGTTGTAGTTGAGAAACCTTTTGCATCTCAATCGCATAAACATCCTTGCTCATAAGCCCGATTCGCTTCTGTTCCGCTAGTCGATATCGTGCCTCTTGCTTCGATGCAATTTCACTCGGCGTACATCCGACATGTAACAAGGTCAAAGCAAGTAGTAGCGTGGATAGGTATGTTTTCATTATCTTCGAACTAATAGTTGATAGTCGCATTTGATTATTAATGTAAGGAGAATCTTGCCCCTACCTTTTCCCCTTCCCAGACCGACTCCCCAGTGTATTCTCCGCACAAGTTAAAAAGCAGTTTTCTAACATTATTCCCCTTACTCCAATGAGAATCCGATTTATTCCCTTCGCAGTGATCCTACTTTTGTGCGGCGCCCGCGCAATGGCCGACGACGCTGAAAAGTCCAAGCAGCTCGTTCTTGATTCGCGCCGCTGTCTAGCCGCATTTCAATGCTACCATTTCGCTATACATACCAAGGATCGGAAGCTTACGGCGAAGCTGTTACTAGTTGGCTACGAAAGCGGCAGACGGTTTTTAGATGGTGCTCAAAAAGGCAAGCTTCTCCCTGATGACTGTAAGGAAATAGCCATTATATTTGGGCTTGTTCGCGAAGGGCCTTCTCACGACTTCATACTCGGCAGAATTCTCGAAGAAATGGAGTATGAACAAGATACCGCCTTTAAAGAAGTCCCCACAGACGTGTGGGGAAGCCTCGCAGAGCGAGAACTCCAAAAAAGGAACGCCGATTTGATTGTGGACTCCTTTAAACCGGATTTGTCGGAAGGTGAGGGAAAGGATGAGGCATGGAATCGCTTCGTTAAGCATCTTCAAGAACTAAAAACGGAGATCGATAAGGACAACGAGAAAAAGACACCCCAAAAGTGATCTCCTTAGGACGGTGAGCTATAACTACTAAGGATCAAAATGATCAAAAGCGAGAACGCAACAAATCCACCGCTGAAACCATCGCCAAAGAAACCGGAGTTTCTGCACCGATTATCAAGCGTTGGCTTTCTGATACCTAAACAACAAAAACCGCCCACCCCTTTTCCCCTTCCCAGATCGACTCTTCGATGTATTCTCCACGATAGGTGAAAAAGCAAATTCTTAGCATTCACATTCATTTCATCCTGTTTGCAATTATTCTCGTCTCACTAGGATGCGAGCCTTCTGACACGGAGAGAGAGGAAGCATACAATGCAGGTTGGGATATGGCTTACAATGAGCGCTGCCACAAAATTGAACCACCTCTAATGATGCCTGCTGAGTATGACGATTCTGAGAATAAGGGTATCCTTGTCGGTGAATATCGCAGTGGATACGCAGATGCCATGGCTGACACAAATCTTTGTAAATAAGAGGAGTCATTTTAAATCTAATTCTCGATTTCTTTCTTATTCTTCTCCACCCACTCACGGCTCATCATCTGAGCTTCCGCTATCTGTTCGGGACTCGTTCATCTAATCTGTCGAGCTTAGTCTCATTCGACATTCTTAATATTGATGGTCTGAAACTCATCATCTCTGCCATATGCGACAACTTTTCCACTTTTGAATTTTACCGTGTAGCCATCAGCAAAGCCGCGATGATTCGGATTTAGTGGCGGAGCTTTCCGACCGCTAAGCTGATACCTAAGCAATTCATAGTTATCATGAGATGAAACGCTGGCAGGTGTGCCGAGGCGGCGCAACTTTTTATCTGTAAAAGTTTTCAAGTTGGATTTGGAGGGTGATTTCAAGCTGCTGTTTTTTGGTGGTTTGTTGTGTTCGTAATTTGGTTTTGTGCTGTGAGAGTGAGGTAGGCTTTGCCGGTTTCCCATT
>JAJTHK010000086.1 GCA_021298895.1 Luteolibacter sp. | reverse complement strand
TTAGGCAGACCGACCGCTTCCAGAACTCGATTTACCAGTTCTTCCGCTGCTGCTTCATCATGAAACTTCGCCACCGCGTCCCTACCTCTTGCTCGCAATTTCTCCGGTGAAATCAGAGAACGCAGCTTATCTCCGAAACTCATGCTTGCCGCGAATCTCACGAGAAGTTCCAGAAGTGAGGAAAAACCCTTTCACCTCGCAGGCAGTAAAACAATGCATCGCGGTGTTAGGCAGTTTAAACACATCCGTCGGCAACGCAGGGATATCCTGCCAGGTTTTAACATTTTCCGGCGTGCGCCCCAGCGCCTCGCAGTAATTCTTATAAGCCACGTTTTTTTCAAACTGATATCGAAACACCTCCAGCGAGATCGCCACGAAGTCGCCTTCGCCGCCACGCATCCATTCCAGAAGTCTTTGTTTCAAACTCACAAGGTGTTTTTAGACAGACGATCCGCACATGCAAAGCCACTTCGCTTTCGCTGTAAAAAATACACTTAGAGGTTGTCTTAATAAGACGGCTATTACGACACTAAGAGTATTGAACCGCAGATGCGGTTCAATTCCCCCATTTTGGTTAATTAAGACAGCCTCTTAGAAAAAACGAGCCTCACCAAAATTCCAGCGGTTCCAGCGACTCATCCAAACTGAAGGGCAACACCTTCGGATCCCATGACTGATTTTCCCAGCGATCTGGTTTGGGGATGATCCATGGTTCAGTTTTGATAGGCTCTGGCCTTGGCGGCTGATAATTTTGATTTGGGCAAACTATAATCATGCCGCCGCATGTCGTTTCCATGCGCTCCTCTCTCAGGATAAATTGCGGAGTATACTTAGGAATCGGCTGAGTGGCGAAAGATTCCAAAATAGCTAAAAAGACCCCCAGAATCGCCACGGCTAAACAAACTGAAATCAACGCATACCATCTGCGCTGACTTCGAACTCTTCGTGTAATTGCTTCGGATGGTTCGTTTTTAAAGCTCACTCCTTCAGTAACGAATTGTCGGAGGTATTGCTTAGATGATTTTGCAAAGCGAATCAGCGAATCCCGCCTAACTGCTTGAAATTTAGCCCGAACATAAAATACGCAACATCTCAGGCAGCCCAAGCGATGCGTGTTTTCCGAGATGCCGCCTAGCTCCGCCAATTCGAAGTTCTAAGGCTGCGCCAGCGATGCACCCAAGGCTTCAATTACAGAAGCAGGTAAGTTTGCCGAACTTATCCAGTTCTTTGCCGCGGCTTTATCTCTATCAAGCCACGAGCTGAGAGCGCGTTCATACATTCGATTGCGGCTGCGTTCATCTTGGATCAAGCCAATTTGATTCGCCGCGACATCGGGTGCTTTTTCATAAGAGTTCCAGATGAAATGTTGTACGGTGCGGTCTGTTATATCTTTGGGAAAACGATTCATGAGATCCGCCGCGGCTTGGGGATTGTTGCGCGCATCCTGCGTCACGATGCCACGCAGCGCGCGGGATCTCGCTTCTCCTTCTGGGAGGCTTTCAAAATTTGCCAACGCACCAGCGGGATCTTCTTTTGCCCACTCACGGAAGACGTCATCCACGCTGGTAACAGTTCTTTCGTTGATGTTTTCAAGTAACCATGAAGCAGTTCCAGCTGGGTCTTGTTTTGCCAAAGCTTCCGCCAAACGCGAAGTCGCGCCTCCGCGAAGGCGTTCGTCGCTGAGCTCTGCGACCCATTTTTTGGCGGCATCTGCGCCAATTTTCAAAAGATACGGAGTCATGGCATCAAGTGCTTCGGCACGCACTACACTAAACGGAAGCTCCTGAAGGAGCGCCGTGGCTCGAATCGGATCGGATGACACGATACCGCGAATGATCCCGGCCATGTAGGGATTTGCATCTTCACCTTGGTGATTGGATTTAGCCCACGCGATGGCAGATTCGGGGTCACGGCTGGCCCATGCACTGAGCACGGTGCCTGTCGCCATGCCGTTGGTGTTTTCAGTGGTGTAAGCCAAAGCAGAACTAGGATCGACCTCTGACCATGCGGTCAGCAGCATGGCATATTCGCCCATCCGTGCCTCAGTGAGACCGAGGCTGCGAAATCGATCCACAGCAGCCTCAAATTCCTGGGGCGCAAGCGAATCGATCCAATTCAGCATGGCGCGCCCACGAGTGAGAGCATTTTCACCGCGAACGATTTCTTCCATGTTGGCGAGCTTACGATCGATATTGCTGCCGCTAAGCTCTTGGCTTGGGCGGTTGGGGCGGGTGGTTTCGCGCGCTCTGAAATCAGTGCCACCATCGACCGAACGCTGCTGAATCAAGCGCTCCGAAGCTTCGAGAAGTCTGTCTTGTTCAGATAACTCAGTTTTTCCGCTGGTGATTTTTCCTAGGATAAATCCACCAAGGCCGATGAAGATACAGGCAGCGCTGACGCTGATGGCGTTCCATTTCATGGGGCAACCCTAGTTGGTTTTTTTATCTTCTCAACTTGGAGTTTAGAAATTTATTCGCTAGGCATCTGTATCAACTTTCGCCCAAGAGCCCTGTCCCCATGTTAAGACCCCGCAAAAAATACACCGTCCACGATCTGAGAAAGCTCAAAGGCAAGCGTTGCCTGACACACATTCATGTTAAAACCCCTGAGGAGGCGGCAGCGGCAGAAGCGGCTGGGATCGACCTCATGAGCTGCCCGTTTGACAACCCCGCAGCCCAAACTCGCTTGCCTGAACTGGTAGCGGCGGCACCCAATAGTTTCCTCTCTGGCTCGACTCCACATGGTTTGGCTTCTCAAGAAGACGCGATACGGATTGGATTCCGTGCGCTCGAACTTGGCGCAAGTTCAGTCTATTGCTCTGCGAGCCCGCATATCATCGAAGGCATGGCACGTGAGCGCATTCCAGTGGTCGGTCACCTCGGCATGATTCCTCGGCATGTCACGTGGACAAATTATCGGGGGATTGGGAAAACCCTGGATGAGGCGAAAGCGTTGTTCCAAGCGATGAAAGATTTGGAAAATGCGGGGGCGTATGCCGCCGAGATCGAATGTGTTCCGCACAATCTTGCCGCCTGGCTTTGCAAACAAACGAGCTTGTTGCTAATGTCGTTGGGCTCAGGCACAGGTTGCGACACCCAGTTTCTTTTCTCGGATGACATCCTCGGAGATTACGATGAACGCCTCCCGCGCCACGCAAAAGCTTATCGTGATTTCTCAGGAGAGTATCGACGGCTGCAACAGGAGCGCATTGCCGCATTTCAAGAGTATGCTGCGGATGTGAAATCCGGCGCGTTTCCAACGGCTTCAAATCTGTTAGAAATTGATGCTGCGTTATTGAATGAAATTCAAAACCAACTCAGCTAATCCATCATGAATGAACCATTGGAAAACGATAAAACGTTTGATGAAGCCCGTCAGCGCTGTCCGGTCGCGGCGTATCGCTTTCAAAATGAGTCGATTCCCATGATACTCCGCCACTCGGCTGTAATGGAGGCCGCGAAGGATTGGAAAACATTCAGTTCGGATGCACCATTTCGTGTGCCAATTCCTTCAGAAGAAAAGCTGCGCAAAGTCAGACAGCTGCCGATTGAAACCGATCCGCCCCTGCATGGAGAATATCGCGCGATCGTAGAACCGTTTTTCAAAAAACCACGTGATCCCGTTTTTGCCGCAGAGATTGTGGCATTAATCGATAAGATGATTGATGGCGCGCTTATTGCAGATTCGCTAGAGGTTGTCAGTGATTTTGCTGTGCCATTGCAATCAAAAGCTCTAGCGCATTTACTGGCACTACCGGAATCCGAAGCGGATGAATGGATCGCATGGGGGACCCATGTGTTTCATAATTTGATCGATGGAAATTCCAACGAGACGGCTGTAGATGCTTACATTGCACGACAACTGGATCGCGCCGCAGTATCTCCAAGTGGCGATTTTTTCTCGGCGCTCACCCAAGCCGAATTTCAGGGAAGAAAACTCACTCGCGATGAAATGGCAGGATTCGCCAATCTAACATTTGCTGGCGGTCGTGATACGGTGATCCATACGATTACTTCCGTGATTGCCTATCTTGCCCGCCATCCAGAAGCATTGGAATATCTACGCGCGGATCCAAAGCGCGCGGTGCTTGCCACAGAAGAATTTTTCCGTGTCGTTTCACCGCTCACGCACATTGGACGTGTGTGTCCGGTTTCTACGAATGTTCATGGCATAAACGTTCCAGCAGATGGAAGAATTTCGCTAGGTTGGGCATCGGCGAATCGCGATCCCGAGGCGTTCCCTGCGCCGGATGAAGTTCGCCTAGATCGTAAGCCCAATCCTCACATCGCATTTGGCGCTGGCGATCACTTTTGTTTGGGAGCTTTTCATGCACGACTCATCATCCGTGAATTGATTAAGCAACTTTCAAAATCTGTCAGTAAAATCTCTATCATCGAAGAAAAACCAAACATCGAAACCACTGCGGATTTCCAACGCCAGATCGGTTACGAGCGCTTGGTGGTAAAAATGGAATCATAGCCTGTCATCAGGACGGGATAGCTTGATGTCATCCAAAGGCTCCTCGAGCGGAGAAGAAGGCTCAGCCATTTTGCGATAGCGCCATGGTGAATAAGCGCTGTTTTTCATATAGTCGATGGACATCGCGCTCCGACGCACACGCCAAGTGGGGTATGAACCAGACTCATAGCAGATGATGATATTCCCTTTGCGAGCGACAAACATGACGACGTGTCCGGGTTTGATCAGGATATCACCCAAGCGCAATTCCTCCCAAGTGATGGAATCTGAAATTGCCGGCAAGTCTCTGGTAGAAACGGGTTTGCAAAGCCCCCAGCAGCGCGAAACAAAACCAGAGCAATCGATCCCGACGCTCCCTTGGCTGACGGCCGCGTTATCTAGGCTGATCTTATAAGAGTTGGCAACATCCCCGGCTTTTTTGCCTTTTTCAAGACCCTCCAAGAATGTCTTCGGCGTATCAAAGCCGCCCCATTTGTAAGCCATGCCTTTCGCCGTTACCCCGGGCACCCACCAACCGCGGTTGTCTCCATGGTCTTTAAGCGTGATATCCGGCGTGTGAACGGTAACACCTTTCTTATCTTTGCCATGACGGATGTGACGATCCTCCGGCATCCACTCCAATTCGGCGTATGCATGAGCAATACTCAAAGCCTGCTCGGGAGTTTGTCTGCGGCTCGCACATGACATAAGCAAACTGCTTGCGGAAAACAAAATAGACACCTTATAAAAATCTAACATTTTCATTCAAGTCCACGTAATGATTTTTGCTCAGCAAGCCATTTGTTATCCTTTCTTGAAAGTCGAGATTCGTGGGATTTATAACGTTCTCCGCCAGGCTCAATGAGGATCAGATCTCCTTTCGAATAGGATTGGAGCTTGGCAAAAACTTTTTTCCCATTAGTTCCTTCCCATTCACGATAGCCCTTCGCTTCCAGATTTTTCCGCCATTCCTGATACTGATTTTCTGTGACCACCACGGCTTGCTTGATCAAGCCCCAAACAAAATCCGCTTGTCCGCGTTTGTATCCCACTTCTTTCCAAAGAACTTCGCCACTAGGATTGAGCATCAAGATAGTTGGATGTCCCATCACTTTATAGCGTTTCTTAAGGCGCTGGGTATAGCTTTTGATCTCAGTTTGGCGTGAAACTTTTTCGCCAAGAGTCAAATTCGGATCATCAACGATGGCTGCCGCATCGATACGCAAACGCACCACATTTTTATCTGCCCATTTTCCGAACTCATGAGTGGCAAAAAGCTCTGAAGAAAGTGCTTTGCAATTCGGACTCATCGCGGAGTTGGTGAACCAGATCAGGATGGGCTTGCCCTCGCGGGCGGCGGTTTGACGCGCAATCGTTTCGCTTTCCTCCCAAGGCCCGCGCTTGGGCGCCGCCATCAAGGCTTCGAGCTCCGGAATCCCAGCATCTGGATTATCGGGATCGGTGAACGCCAAATCCTCCTCAGGCGTGTAGTTAAGCTGTTTTAAACCGACATTACTTCCCGGCGTAACGGCTGCTCCAACTTCTCCCTCCAATGAAGTTTGCGGCAACCCTTGAGGACCGGGAGCTTGCTCGATCCTTGGCGCAACGCGTTCATCAGCACAACTGGCAAGCAATATGCAAGTAGCAAGTACAACCCATTTTCTGTTAGAAATGGCCATGATTTATTTTTTCAAACGAATCGGTGTGCCGCAAGACGAACACCTGAACCAACTGAAGAGTAGCAGATGAATGCCGAGTGGCACGATATATCCCAAATAGATGAGCCGATGAGCTTTGACGTGTTTCTGTGCGCGCTTTCTGGCAAAAAGCCTTTGTGAGCAGACTCGCATTTTCCAGTGAATCCCCAAATCAAATAGCCTAATAAGACTAGAGGCAGAGCCATTGGAAAAACGATTAACCAATTTGGAATCCAAGGAAAAGATTCAGGTGATTTAGACAGAAGTAGTAGCAAAAAAACGGATATGAACGTAGCCGGCAAAAGCGGCATGATCATCAGAGTGAAAAATGCGCCGAGCCGCAAACTCCATGGATGCGGATGCAACACGCCACGCACATAATTCCGAGAACTTGGGTTTTTACCACGATTGGTGGATTCACGCGGCGCACGGATTAGGGCTACTCTGTCATTTTCATGACCTTGCTTGGACTTAGCGATCCGCTGAACCGGCGTATCTTTCGGCTCGATGGCTCTAAGATTGGAGGGATCAAAACTCTTGGACTGAGATTTTTGACCGAGTGTTGTTGGGCCCGCTTGGCGTGGATTTGGAACATCTCCTTGTGGAAGATCGGGATTGACGATGCGCACATCTAGATCCCCGGAATATCGATTCAACAAAAGGCCTGCAGGAATATCCGAAACCCGGATTTTTTTCTCCATTAGATATTTGCCTGGAAGCGGGATTGCATAGGGTGCGCTGGCAAGCATGCCAGCAACTTGTTCGTTGCCCTCGTAGTTGACCGCAGTCGCAAGTGAAGGGGCCTTGAAATCACTTTTCATCTGGGAAATTATATTCTCCGCGCTGCGAATCCACGTCTCCAATGTTGTTTCCGCAGGCACTCCACCAGCAAGCTGCAAAATCTCATTCGCCCGCTGAATTTTTTCTAACAGAATTTTGGGATCTTGTTCGGCAAGATGTTTGGCATCACGAATCCCTGCCGAATCTAGTAGATCGGCATCGCTTGGATCGATTCCTGGGATTTCGTTGATTTCAAGCATCGCTTATTTTAGGGCTGCCAACATTTCACCAAGCTGGGCGAGTTTGATTTTCCAATCTTCAAGACGTTCTTTCTCCTGCACCACCACTTCCGGTGGAGCACGATCCACAAACGACGCATTGCTGAGTTTGCCCTCCGATTTTTTGACCTCAAGTTCGATCTTTTCGATCTCTTTGGAAATACGAACGCGCTCCGCTTCGACGTCGATCAAACCCTCCATCGGCATGTAGGCCTCGCCAACTGGGGTGACAGCGGCAGGCGTTCCTTTCGGAGCTTCATAGGAATCATCGATCAAAATCTCAGAAGAGCCTGCGAGCAAAGCGAGGACAGTGAGCTCATTGGAAAGCCATGTGACAGTGCCTTTCATGACGAAACGCACATCTTTGCGTGAGCCGAGGTTATATTCCGCCTTGAGGTTGCGGAGGCGGCCTGCTGTTTCATATATCGCAGTGGCTTGTTTCTGTGCGACTTCGATTTCTGCAGCGGAAAGATCCGCCAACAAAGGTTTAGCAGGCAGCGTTTTCTTCATCACAAACTCGCCGGCGGCAACATAGTTCATGCGTTCCGAAAGTTCCTCAGTGACATGTGGCATGTAGGGATGCAGCAGCTGGAGATAGCGACTCATTACAGCATCGAAAGTCCCAAGAGCGGCGGCGCGGGCTTCCGCGGTTGCTGATTCGCGCAAATCAGCTTTCACGGCTTCCAGCCATTTGTCACAGAAATCATTCCATAGAAATTCGTAAAGACGTTGTGCAATTTCACCGAAACGATACTCCGCATAAATTTCTGTTAGATCATTGGCGAGTTGGTCAATTTTTGACATCACCAACACATGATAAACTGGCAAACCTTTTACGCTTAGAAGTGGCGCAAATTGATTGCCATCCATCTGACGGAAGCGACAGGCGTTGTAGAGCTTGTTGGCAAAGTTACGTCCTTCTTCGACCGATGATTCGTCGAAACGCACATCCGCACCGACGGGAGCGATACGCATCAAGCCGAAGCGTAAGCCATCGGCGCCGAACTTATCCATGAGGTCGATAGGATCCGGCGAATTACCGAGGGACTTGCTCATCTTGCGGCCTTTGAGATCGCGAATGATGGAGGTGAAATAAACATTTTTAAACGGCAGCCCATCCGCGAAGCGATAGCCCGCCATGATCATGCGTGCTACCCAGAAGAAAATGATATCCGGGCCAGTTACTAAATCTGTAGTAGGATAGAATTTTTTCAAGGTCGCGGAATTTTCTCCGACATTTGACATCGTCGCAAACGGCCAGAGCCATGAAGAGAACCAGGTATCCATGACGTCTTCATCGCGTATCCAGTTTTCAGGATCGGATGGCGCCTCTACGCTTACGTATAAATCCGGATGCGAAGTATCCAAAGATTCTGCGGACTTGAGTTCGTCGATGTTGTTTTTGCGATACCAAACTGGAATCTGATGGCCCCACCAGAGTTGGCGACTGATGCACCAGTCTTGAAGATTTTCCATCCAATGGGCGTAGGTTTTCGCCCAACGCTCGGGGCGGAATTGAATTTCCCCATTGGCTACCGCATCGGTGGATTCTTTGATATTCGGATAACGTAAAAACCATTGCATGGAGATGCGTGGCTCAATCGGCACATCGGCGCGCTCGGAGTAGCCGACGTTGTTTTCGTATTCTTCTACGCCTAACAAGAGCCCCATTTCTTCAAGTTTCGCGACCGCTTTACGACGCGCGACGAAACGATCCAGCCCGTCAAGATCAGGGCACGCTGGGCAGTTGATACGACCGTCTGGGTGGAGAACATCGATGATTTCCAAATTGTGCTTAAAGCCGATTTCGAAATCGACCTTGTCGTGGGCGGGAGTGATTTTGAGAGCGCCGGTGCCGAACTCGAGATCGACCATCTCGTCGCCGATGATGGGAATGTTCGCCTGAGGAAAAGGACGTTTCACCATGTTGCCTATCCATTTAGAATATTTTGGATGCTTGGGATGCACGGCGATCGCGACGTCGCCCATGAGAGTTTCGGGGCGAGTGGTGGATATGTGGATGAATTCGCCAGGACTCTCCGCCAGCTCGTACTTCATGGTGAAAAGCTTGGACCGCGAAGGTTTCATGATCACCTCTTCATCGGAGAGGGCGGTGAGAGAAACGGGGCACCAGTTGACCATGCGCTTGCCACGGTAGATCAGGCCTTGCTTGAAGAGATCGACAAAAACCTGACTGACCCATTTCGTGTATTGCGGGTCCATCGTAAAACGTTCGCGAGACCAATCGCAGGAGCAGCCGAGGCGCTTGAGCTGCTTGATGATGATGTCGCCGTGGGTGTTTTTGAAATCCCAGACGCGTTTAAGAAACTCCTCCCGACCAAGGTCGCGGCGGGTTTTGCCTTCACTTTCACGCAACTCGCGCTCGACCTTGGCTTGGGTCGCAATGCCGGCGTGGTCGGTGCCCGGAAGCCAGAGCACTTCCTTGCCTTCCTGGCGAGCACGACGGGCAAGGATATCTTGGATGGAATTGTTCAGGACATGTCCGAGATGCAGGATGCCCGTGACATTGGGGGGTGGAATGACAATGGAATATGCCTCCTTTTCAGAAGACTCATCGGCACGGAAACAATCGGCTGCTAGCCATGCGGCATACCATTTCTCCTCCACGGCTTGTGGCTCATACGCTTTTGCTAACTCGGACATCGGGCGCGGATGTTCATGGACAGATCGCATTTTGTCCAGCATGGGGAATGAAACTTAAGAGGAAAGCCCTCTGAACCATCGCTCGGATTGACAAGGAATCTGGTTCATCGTTTATTCAAATGTTATGAGTATTGAAAAATTACGGTTTCGGAAATGGATAAGTTTGGTTGCGATTTTCTTGGCCGGGATCGCCTCGCTTTCCGCAGCGGAACCAAAGTCGATTTTGGTTTTGGTGACAGGGGCCGACAAAATGGCTAGCGGCAAGCCCACAGGGCTGTGGCTGGAAGAGTTTGCGGTGCCATACCTAGCTTTGAAGGAGGCTGGATATAAAATCGAAGTCGCGACGCCCAATGGTGGCGCCTCACCCATCGATGCTCGCAGCAAACCGACCCCCGAACAGGCAGCTGCATGGAAAGAGGCCGAAAAACGTTTATCAGATACCAAGCCTTTAGCCGCGATTCGTGCCGAAAATTTCGCGGGCATCTTTATCCCTGGTGGTCATGGGGTGATGTTTGATCTCGCCAACGATGCAAGTGCAGCAAAACTGATTCAGGAATTTGATACCCAAGATAAACCCATCGCAGCGGTATGTCACGGACCTGCGGCATTAGTAAAAGTCTTGCGTAAGGATGGAACTCCATTGGTCAAAGGGAAAAACGTAGCAGCATTCACCGATGATGAAGAACGTGCGGTCAAACTCGATAAGGAGATGCCATTTCTGTTAGAAACTAAATTACGCGAACTCGGTGCGAGAATCGATAAGAAAGAAAACTTCGCCGCGTATGCTGTTAGAGACGGAAATCTCATTACCGGACAAAATCCCGCATCCAGTGAAGCAACTGCCAAACTCTTCATCGAAGCGGTGAAATAGATAATCTCTTATGACCACAGTCTCTAATTTCTTCAAATGCGAAGACGCATATTTGTTCCGCTCTTTTTTAGATTCAGCGGGAATCAATGGATATGTGTTAGATGAGAATTTCTCACAGTGGTTCTGGTATTACTCCCATACGGTTGGAGGGATTCGCGTGGTGGTTGCAGATGAAGATGCAGAACAAGCTGAACAATTGTTTATTGAGTATAACGAATCCATGAAAACGACCCCATTTGTCGAACGGCCCGTACGCGCTTGGCCCATTATGGCATTACTGTCGCTTTGCGCAGGTTTTCCTTTGATCTTGTTCGGCAGAAAATCTAATAATGAGGGTCAACATGACACCGATCCGGAAATCTGAGATTTTTGCCCTCATTCTGCGGGTGGTAATGGGCACGTGGTTTGTCTACACTGGAGGACTGAAAATTTTCGGCAGCGGTTTGGATCGTTTTGTGACGGATATTGAAAATTACCGCCTGAGCTTCGGAGATTTCGCGATTACGGGAAACATCGCTGTGGTTTTCGCTTACCTGGTGCCATGGGTGGAGGTGATCGCGGGGCTCAGTTTCATGTCGGGGATTTTCCGAAAAGGCGGGTGGTGGCTGCTGCTTGGGCTGGTGATGGCATTTGTGATTTCCGTGGGTTCCGCATGGGCTCGCGGGCTGGATATTAGCTGCGGCTGCTTGGGTGGAACCGATAAAATCTCTTATTGGCAAAAAGCTGTGGAATTCGCGGTTTATCTGGTCGCACTGGGCTGGATCGCATGGGTTGAGTGGAAAACATCTAGGCAGAGGAACGGACTAGAATCAGAAAGCTAACCACGAATGGCACGAATGGCACGAATAAGACTGGAAAGTCCTATAGTGATATCGAAGTGCGTGGCGCTATCCTATCTTTACCTCATTCGTTCAATTCGTGTCATTCGTGGTTAAAAGCCTCTTTTTTCATCCTTCGTCTTCGCTACTCATGTCCAGTGACCAAATCGAAGTTGCGCTGCAAAAATTTCGTGGTTTGCATTGCGAAATGCTTTTTTTCAGCAAAACGTAGTCCATGCGTTTTACGGAAAAGCTTCAGCAACGAGTCACTGCCACCGGATCGAGATTGTGCGTCGGGCTCGACCCCAGGCCTGGCGATGGCGGTGCCGATGCAGCGAAACCATTTCTCTCCCGCGTCATCGAAGAAACCTCCGATTACGCCGCTGCGTTCAAACCCAACATGGCTTACTTTGAAGCTATGGGAATCGCTGGCATAAAAGTGTTAGAAGAAATTCTCAAAGAGATCCCCAGCCACATCCCCATCATTCTCGATGCGAAACGCAGCGATATCGGTGAAACCCAGAAATACTACGCCCAAGGATATTTCAACGGTTGGAATGTCGATGCCGTGACGCTCAACCCTTTCCTCGGTTACGATTCCATCGAGCCCTTTCTCGATTACGCGGGCAAAGCAGTTTACCTGCTCGCAGTGACATCGAATGCGGGTACTGCGGATTTTCAGCAACAAGACCTGAAAGACGGTCGCAAAGTGTTCGAACTCGTCACCGCGCTTGGCGCCCGTGCCAAGACCGAAGGTCGTCTGACAGATGTGGGGTATGTGGTTGGTTTGACGAATTCAGAGAGTGTTTTACCCAAAATGCCAAATGCTCCGCTGCTGGTTCCCGGCCTAGGAGCCCAAGGCGGCGATCTCGGCGCATTGGCGGCCGCAAAGCGCAGCGCGCCTGATGTAATCAATGTTTCACGTGGAATCCTCTACGCCCAAGACGACATGAGCTTCCGTGAGCGCGCAAAATTCTGGATGGAGAAAATTGCATCTGGCTACAGTCAGGCGTAGAATCTTGATCCGATGAAAGACCCAGGAGAAAATCGCTATTCCGGA
Organism: Luteolibacter sp.; assembly: GCA_021298895.1. Lineage (GTDB taxonomy): Bacteria > Verrucomicrobiota > Verrucomicrobiia > Verrucomicrobiales > Akkermansiaceae > Luteolibacter. The sequence continues at coordinate 11,286 of JAJTHK010000086.1, read as the reverse complement.
CTCGCTCCTCAAAAAGGTTGGCCGGGTCGTAATGCGAAATTTCTCCGCCAACACATCGTTCCAGGAATGTTCCGTAAAATGGGCGGCACGATTCTCGAGCCAGTTCTAACAGCTCCAACAGATGACCGCGTCCGCATCACATGGATTGGTCACGCATCGTTTTTCCTCCAGTTCGCAGGGCACTCGGTATTGGTCGATCCCAACTGGGCGAAATGGCATGGCCCCGTTAAACGCCAACGCCATCCGGGACTTGATCTCAAAGATATTCCAGAGGTCGATCTCATACTCGTCACCCACGCCCACTTCGATCACCTCCACAAACCCAGCCTGAAAATTTTACAAGCCAGCAACGGGATCGTGGTTCCGAAAGGCAGCGCCTCGCTCGTGAAAAAACTCGGTTTCCCCGCGATCCACGAAGTGAAGATCTGGGACGAGTTGGAAATCGATGGCATGGGCATCATTCACACGCCCTGCCATCATTGGGGCGCACGTTACGTCCACGACACCCATCGCGACTACGGCGGCTACATCGTGAAATCCAGCGGCAAAAGCGTTTTTCACTGCGGCGACAGCACCTACTTCGACGGCTTCTCCGAAATCGGCAAACGTCACAGCATCGACGTCGCGCTCATGCCCATAGGCGCCTACGAATCACCCAGCGGCCGAGACGTACACATGAACCCCGAACAAGCCGTCCGCGCCTTCGCCGATCTCGATGCCAAAATCTTGATCCCTATGCACTACGGTACTTTCCCACTAGGCAACGAAGCACTACACGAACCCGTAGAAAGACTTCTAACAGAAGCCGACCGCCTCGGAATCAGCGATAGGGTTCTCATTCCCGAAGAAGGCGTTGGGATAGAATGGTGAGAATAGGATTCTCGCGCAAAGGCGCTAAGACGCAAAGGAAGAGGGATTAGACTCAATTACCGAAGTTAGAACGATTAGAGTAATCTTTTTACCACAGAGACACTGAGGTTTTCGGTTAAATAGAATCGATTTCATCCTCACTCTGCTTCGCGTCTTTGCGGCTTTGCGCGAGATCTATTTTTTAAAATGCAATCCCGCTATCCCACGCTTGATTAAATCAACCACGCCTGCATCAATTAGCCCGTGAAATCCAAAGTTTCAGTCTCACTGATCATTTTGATCATGGCGAATCTCTTGCCCATCTTTGGCGTGATTTATGCGGGCTGGGATGTTTTTGAAATCGTGGCGCTTTATTGGTTTGAGAACGTGGTGATTGGCTTGGTGAATGTGTTGAAAATCATTACTTGTTGTCCAGGAAGTCACCGTTCGGCTGGCACAGCCATTGAAATTTCGAAACTTTTCAAGATTCCATTTTTCACGATCCACTACGGTGGGTTCTGTTTTGTGCACGGAATATTTGTGTTCGGACTACTCGGGCCAAAAAACAAAGAAGGCGGGCATGGCGATCCTTTCGAAAATATGGGTCATTGGTTCAGCAGCTTTGTAAATACTGATGTCATATGGTTCGTCCTCGCAATCGTCGCGAGCCACATTTTTTCTTTCTTCAAGAACTACATCGGTGAAAATGAATACACCAGAAGCACGCCCGATAAATTAATGAATGCACCATACGGCCGAGTTGTGGTTCTGCACCTTGCTATCATCGGTGGTGGATTTATCGTGCAGGAACTCGGCAGCTCCGTTGGCATGCTCATCCTCCTCATCATCGGAAAAATCATCATCGATGCGAAACTGCACCTTCGCTCGCATCAGAAGCTTAAAGAGAAGCCTTAGAAGAGGGAGTGAAGGGGAGCTTGAGGGATTACTTATTAATCCCTAATTGCTCGATTGCTTTTTTACCGAAGCGCTCACCGAGTTTGGGATATTGCTCGGCTGGGTAATGGAGTTCGCCGTGAGGATTTTTTTCATCGCCGCCATTGAGATCATCGGTATCGATCCATGCACCGAGTTTGTTAGATTCTGCGAGTCGAACTTGCACTTCACGCATGCGTTTCCATGCTTCTTCGCTTTCATCGTGCAATCCATGATCACTGATTCTACCAATCACAAAATGCAACTTTTCGATTCCGAGGTCGGATTTAAGATTTGTTAGAAGAGCATTAAAACTTTTCTCATAGACCACGCCTAAATCACGATTGGCATCGGATTCGCCCTGCATCCAGATCAAGGTGACGGTTTTAAAAGCGCGCACATCGCCGGCATCTTTGATCGCCTGCAAGAGTCTCGGATACTCTTCGCCATTTCCGCTTCTGAGTTTGCCATGGAGCTCGTGATCTTCGGGCAACTCATAATCCTTCAACCAGAAACGGATGCCACGCCCGCTCCTCATGCAACGGACAATCGTCACCTGATCCTTCCCGAGCGCCTTGGTGACGGCGCTTGCAAATCCCGTTTCGAGCCCCCCTGTCATGTTGGATTGCCCAGAGAGAATGAACAAATGCCCTCGCTGTTCCGCTGGCGCTTTCTCTTCCGCCTGAGCCAAATAAGAAGCGAGTGTGAGGAACAGAATTCCAATGGTGTTACGTAGCATTTGAGCTATTTGGGAGAGCATCTATCGATTACGCTAGAGATTCACGGGATCTTCCAAATCAAAAATCATCAATCGTCAATCCCGTGAGCACGCTCGTCTCGTCTTTCGGTTTGAATGACAATTGTTGAGGTTTGATTTTTTTATCTAACAAATCATCCCAACCGCTTTGTGTTCATGCCCAGGAATAACGAAGCTGGTGTTTTCGTTTCCGAGGTGAGATGAAACAACCTCACCTAAAACATTGCGGAAGTCAGTGGTGTGTTTGAGGTCGCGATTTTGATAAAGTTTTTCCGGAGCAAGCCCAGGCCATTCGCCGAGAACAGGTTTGTCGTTTTTGGTTACTCCGCCGCCTAGAGCGATCATGCAGTTTGCCCAACCGTGATCCGTGCCACTCGTGCCGTTTTCTGCAACGGTGCGACCGAAATCACTCATCGTAAGCACAAGCACATCTTTCATATGGTCACCAAGATCTTTGGAAAACGCCGCCATGGCATCTGCTAAATCTTTCAGGCGGTTCGCATATCCACCGTTAACTCCGCCTTGGGCATTGTGGGTGTCCCAACCACCATAATCGAGCTGTATGAGCTCGGTGCCGATGCCCGATTTGATCAGACGAGCGGCTTCGAGAAATTGTTTGGCAATCGAACTACTGCCATACTTCGCGCCGTTCGCAGGCTTGTATTCAATTTTTGCAATCGTCTCCAATTGGCGAGTGCCTTCGAGCGTGGCGGCTGCGGTTTTTGAGAGCAATTCGTTAGATACCAGATGGCTGCTATCTGGTTTGGTGCAGTAAGCTGTTTCAAGCGCTGCACGCAAGACGTTAGGATCGCCATGCATGCGCGGCATGCTGAGATCGGCAATGCCACGAATCGCATAAGCAGGTGCTTTTCCTCTTAGAATTCGAGGCAAATTACCGCCGATCGCCACGGCGCGGATGGGCCCATGTCCTGTGGAACTTGCAAGATGCCGATTCAACCAACCATCCGAGGAAAGTGAGTTTCCAATCACTCCCGTTTCCCAAGTGTCTTGCTCTTCAAAATGTGAGCGTGTGTTTTTTTCGTATCCGACCGCTTGCAGCGCAACCGCACTGCGATCTTTGAATAACGGTTCAAGAGCTGAGGCAAATGGATGCAGCCCGAAATAACCATCAAGATCCAATGCCGATTTCCCATCACGTGCGGGTCTGGGGATGGCGATGTTTTTACGATGTTTATAGTAGTCAGGATCACCATGAGGAACGATGAGATTCAATCCATCAATCCCGCCGCGTAAAAATACCGCAACCAGTGTGCGCCCTTTCGTAACTGGTTTATTCGTAGTTGGTTGATTGGCAAAAATTTTTCCTGGAATGAAGCTTCCCAGAATAGCAGAGCTTCCGGTGGTGCGAAGAAATTGGCGACGTGTGATATCCATAAGATGAGTAATGTTAGATTTAATGATTTTGAAATTCCGGCATCATGTGCAGGACGGTGGCAAAAAGAATTCGGCGTTGGTAAGCGTCAGCGATTTCCTGATTAAGCACGCTGTGCAATGCCTCGCGGCTTGGTGCCGATGGTTTGATGCCGCTGCGGTTGGCCAATGCATAATCAATGACAGCATCTCGATGTCCGGCATCTTTAATCTTTTCTCCTTCAAACCAATGATGTGGCAAGGCACTGGCGAAGGCCTGTTCAAGTTCTTTGCAGTAAATCCATTTTTGCAATTGGTAGTTCGAGTCCGCGTAATCCTGATTCGTCTCCGGATATCCATCTGGGCTGGCACGATCGAATAGATTTCTTCCGCTACGATCCGCAAGGCCGATCACTGACCATGGATGAGAGGAGTTAGTAATCCGTTGCATGGCTACCCCGAACTCGATCGGGGTCATCATTTTGGGAGCGAGACCGCTCGCCATGAATGACGGGGTCTGAACCATCACCGCAATCATGCGCCGGAGATCACCATTGGTCCGTAGATATTCACCAGTCATCGCGGCTATTGCTCTCTCATCCGTGGGAATGCCCATGTAATGCGCAGCGACTTTTCCCGAAATGAAGCTGGCGGTCTGGGGCCTGCAGGCAAGCATCTCCATGACCTGTGTGATTCTATCATCCGCTGTTTCCGGCAACGTTCCTGCTGGAACAGATAAGCCGAAAACTTCGATCGCATGAGGCTCATTCAGATAGGGAGCAAAGCGGTAGTTGTAGTCCACCATCCCACCATCCATAGTGGCTTCACGCTGGGCACCCCATCCGGTGAGAAGATGCGCAAGATTGGTGACATCCGATTGCTGATATCCGCCGTGAACCCCCACGGTATGCAACTCCATCAACTCACGCGCATAGTTTTCATTCAGCTGCCTTGCCAAACTGTTTTGCTGATCCAAATAGACCATCATCGCAGGACTTGTGGCGGAAGTAAGCAGAAGATCGTGAAAGCGGGTGATTCCAACATCACGGAACTCCTCGTTTTCTCGCCACTTGGCCCCAACTCCTGTTTTAGCCAACCATGTGGAAAAATGATTCTGAGCTAATAGCCAAAAGCGCGATCTAACAGGATTCTTGGTTAGGATCAAGTGAGTGACGACACGACCACGTAAGTTATAATCACTCGTATCAGGAAATAACACTCGAGCGTAAGATTCTACGAGTTGATCGTGCTTACCACCCCATGAGGACGCAGTTTCTTTGGCGATCCATTGGTTCTCACCTTGAGTCAGGATAGCGATCATCGTCAGCCGATCCGGGCCATATGCGAGACGATTAGCGAGACGGACGGCTCGAGGATAAGGAAGATCAAGCGATGATGGATTGCACTCACGAACTTCAACGGGAATAGCCGATGATCGGATTTCTTTCCCGCTGGCATCGTAAGCCAGGATCTCAATTTTATGACTTCTCTTTTCTAACAGCGATCCAGGTATATGAAAAATCATTGGGCCTGAATCGTTAAGGGCGGGGTAGGACAGCCCGGTTTTCTTCCCATCCATCAGGATATCGAAATGGCTGAGCTTAAGATCGTCGAAAGCTTTTACGATTACCGCATCCCCTTGAGCTGATAGCTTGGATCCGGCTTTTGGATAAAGCACTTGGAGCGAAGGTGGAGCAGCATCTATGAACTTCGGAGTGTCAATGCTGATGCCACCAACTGCTACTTGGCCTTCGGATAGCGTCACAGTGATAAATTTTTGGCCTTCTACAAAATCCACTGAATTCAGCGGCTGCCATTTCCATCCCGTCCCAGGGGTATGTTTTGCGATGGTGACCTCACGCAATTTACTCCGATAGGCTTTAGGTTGGTGAAGTTTGATCGTAACCTCGCCGGCCTCGGCATCAGGCATGGAGTGAGCAAAAAAAGAAATCCGTCGACTTCCTGTTAGATCTGTCGGCAAATTAAGTTGTATAGTCCCCGCGGCTGCAAATAAGTGAATCGCGGATGGCGCGCCTTCTGTGGCTAGTGGATGTTCTTTTCCTAGAACGATACGTTTGATTTTATCCCAACCAACTCGATTTAAATCATAGCGATCACAATCATAACCCGTTTCGAGTTTTTTGGTCGGATGGGAAATGGAATTCGCCAGGAGAGTCTGACTCAGAGAGACAGCTGAATTACCACATGGAGAAGCGCTTTTCACTTGGATGCGGTTCTCGCCTTTTTTCAAATCATGCGGATGAATTTGAAATTGAGGATGCCGACCAGAAGAAGTGGCGAAATAAGCATCATTGATCCAAAGGTCTGAACGGATGTCGCGATAATCCGTGTCGTTTTTAAAGGATGGGCTTTGTAGCGTGGCTTGAATATCAACACGGCCATTGATTTCCTCGCCATCACGGATAGATGAAAACGCGCATTGGAGTCTTTTCGCAACGCGCAACTGATTCCCGCCAGTTTTATTATCCGCACTCTGCATCATCATGCCGCTCATCATCATGCTGTCGCCACCACCCGAGGTTTCGTTTGGGACACGACGTATTTCAAATTGATCGATATCCGCATGACGCATGTTTTGATTGCGAAGGCGATATTCATTGGCGAGTGCAATACCGACCCATTGTTTGCCTTTGGTAAGCTTAATGGGGCGGCCAACTGGAACGCGCTGCCAAGATGATGTCGATAATCTAACCGATCCCGAATCGGTAATGTTTTCTCCCAGAATAATGCCCAGTGATGCATAAGCAGAACCAAACAGTGTGCCGCGTGCCCTCACCATGATCTGGTAGTTTCCATCTTCCGGGATTTCCGGCTGAATCACCCAAGATTGGTTTTTTGTAAGCAGTGTTACCGCACGATGTCCGGATGCCGCAGCATCCATCATCACCATTGGCGGCTCAGCACCCATGCGCTCCGCACGTGGTGTATCTAACATGCCTTCACATTCACCAGATAAAATAATTTCGCCTTCTTTGGGCATAGACATTATGTTGATGACGTGCGGCTCACTGGCGAGAGGCGGCATGTCTTCTGCTCCACCTGTTAGAGGCGGCTTACAAGTCAGGGTTAATTGACAAGGTCCAGGCGGGAGGCTTGCCGTATCAAGATAATAAACCATCCGCCAAAACGGTCCATCCATAGGAGGAAAGGCTTCATCTGCTTTTAGCGCGCGCCCATCTGGAAGTAGTAATTTTGCATCAGGTTTGGTGGTGCGATCTACTCCCGGAGCTCCCACCCATAGATCCGCACCGATTGCGATTTTCCCCCACACCGAACTATTCTCCGATGGACTGGTGAAACGTGGGCTCAATTTTCTTAGCAAGGAAACCGGGCGTTCTTTCGCTACTCTAACAACAATTGAGGCGTTGCCAGATTTCAAAGTCACCTCACCAGGCGACAAAGTGCGAATCCTCGCGAAACCTATATCTTGGCCTTTTAAAATTTCTGGCTGACGTAAAATTTCAACAATGCCTGCTTTCTGTGATTTCAACTCCAATGAAGTCGTCTCCGCCACAGGCTTATCCATTTTTAGCGGAATCATCACGCTTTCACCGAGTCGGTATTCAACTTCTTTAGTTACAAATGAAACCTCTCCCGCCGTGGAATAAGACAATCCACATGCGATCCAAATGACAATGTTACAAGCATGACGTAAAATGAGCATTACCCCAAACCCCTAAGCTATTTTTCCAAGCTTGGCGACCCATCAATGGTGAAATTTACAAAACCCTCACTTTTACAATCTTTGTCACAGCTGTGACAAAGATTGTAAAAGTGAGTGGAATGGTGGTGTTTCCTGGGATTCCGGATTTGGGTGAATTTCACGAGGCTAAGGCTTTAGCGATCCTTTCCCATTGGGCGGTATCGGGGTCTAGGGCGTGTTCTTTGGCGAAAGCATTTAGGGCGCTGGCGCGTTTGGATGGATTTAACCCGCATGCCCACCAAAGCTTGGCATCGCATTCAGGGCAGAAGACGAGGGGAGTTTGGTCGCTCTCGGCTTGGTGGTTTGAGCCATTCATGCAGCATTCGTAGGCCGTGCAGTGCTTGATGCCGAAGATGTGTCCCGTCTCATGGACCGCCACTTGCAGGACGCGCCGCTGGAACATTTTTGATTCTTTTTCAGGATCGCCCAATCGTGCGGTCGACCAAACCCCGACGCGCTCGCCAAGCGATGCTTGACCGAAAACAAAATTCCAGCCTTCGCCTGGCCAGAGATCTTCATTGGTGATCGCCAATACCGCTACGGCGTCTTTGGGTCGCTTCGGTTTAAGAATCTCATCCAAAATATGAGTGCTTAGCAGTTGGCGATTGCCCTTGAGGGCGTCACCTCGTTGGGCGCTGGCGGGGATTTGATCAATCCCTTGCGCTGGCAGCATTTTCACTTCCAAACCAAATACGATTTCCATAAAACTCTGCACCGAATAGATCACTTCCGTTTGATTTTTGGTAAATATGCCGATGGCTTGGAGGTAAATTCTGGTGCGCTCTGCAGTTGGGCGATTTGGGTTAATTTTCAGGTATTGTTCAAAAGTTTGACCGGGCTCTTTGTGCTGTGCCAGCCAATCGCTGAAACCAGGCTCTCTCTTTTTCATGAAAAGCGGGCGGATTTTCTCCATTTGTGGCTGATACAGAGCAAGCGCATCGTCACTTTTTTGTGCCGCATGAAGCTTCCATCCCAGAAACGATGCGCCACCGGATAATAGGCCTAGCTGAATGAAATGACGGCGATTTGTTGGGGTTTTATCCATCATGATGGAACGTTGCCTTAAAAATATTCTTAGAGCCATTCATTTTGCTGGGATAGGGAGAATTTGGCGAAGAATCATTTTTTTAAAAAAATACGCCATTTTCGCATTGCCACCGCCGGAAAAGCACCATAGCTTCCGCCCCCCAACCGTCTAACCACGCCTCAAGATGTCCAAGCACAACTCACTCAAATCAAACACCACCGTCGGTGGCAAGCGTTCCGTTCTCAAACGTTTCGAGCGCGTGAAGCTTCTTAAAGAGCGCGGCGAATGGAAACAGGGCAAATCCCCAATCGGTCTTCCTAAGACCAAGCACGAGGGCTAATCCTTCGTCATTTCCCCACTCCCAGCCTCCGTGTAAATTCCACGGAAATTTTCAAACACCATGTCCGAGGGAGTCCGTCTCAATAAATATCTAGCTTCATGCGGGGTCGGATCACGTCGTGCATGCGATGAATTGATCGAGTCTGGAAGGGTTGAACTCAACGGCGCACCTTGCGTCAAGCTCGCCACCCGCGTTTCTGAAACCGACAGCGTCCGGGTCGATGGCAAACGAGTTTTCCCAAAAGAAGAGTTAGTCGTCCTTTTCCACAAACCTCGCGGTTATGTATGCACTCGCAGTGATGAGTTGGGTCGAAAAACGATCTACGACATCCTGCCTGCGTCGTTCCAGTCTCTCCATCACGTGGGTCGCTTGGATACGGATTCCGAGGGCATGCTGATCCTGACCAACGATGGTGATCTCTCCCAGCAACTCATGCATCCATCGAAATCGGTGGAGAAAGAATATCTCGTCACCTCGAACCAAGCGTTCGAAAACGCCCACCTCGATCAATTTCTCGCCGGCGTTTTCACGGAAGAAGGCAAACTGAAAGCCAAGCACATCGAGCGTATTTCCGCGCGCCGCATCAAAGTCGTGCTCGACCACGGTGCAAAACGCCAAATCCGCGTGATGTTTGAGGCGCTTGGATATCAAGTCACCAAGCTGCTCCGCGTGCGTATCGGTAATCTCTGGTTAGGCGATCTCGAAATCGGCCGCTGGGCCATCCTGAATTCGAAGGAAATCAAGATGCTGCTGAACGAGGGGAAATAAGAAATTTTTCACCGCAGAGGCGCAGAGGTCGCAAAGGATCGCAGAGTTTTTGATGGAGTTAAATTCAGCCAATTCAGTCGCATCTGTTATTTATTTATCCTTTGCGTTACTTCGCGTTCTTTGCGGCTTTGCGTTGAAATCCAAATTCTTCCTCAATTCCGCAGCACCCGACAAACTTCATTGCCGTTTGGTCTCCCACCTGCTTGATTGCCATCCATGGCGTATCTGGAAATTAGAAATCTCGAAAAGCATTTCGTGAAAAGCGGCGGCGGATTGCTGTCTTCTAAAAAAGAAATCGTCAAAGCAGTGGATGGCGTTTCTCTCAATATCGAAAAAGGCGAGATCCTCGGTTTAGTCGGTGAATCTGGTTGCGGAAAATCGACACTTTCTCGGACACTCATGCAGCTCATCGCTCCGACTGCCGGTTCCATCATTCTTGATGGCGAAAATCTTTCTGCTCTCAGCCATTCCGAAGTGCGCCGTCGTCGGTTAGATTTTCAAATGGTGTTTCAAGATCCCTATGCATCGTTGAATCCGCGCATGACGGTTTTCTCAACCATTGCCGAAGCCATTCGTCAGCGTCATCCAAAGATGAAAGGTTCGCTGTTAGAAATTAAAGTGGCGGAACTCATGTCAACGGTTGGTCTCGATGCCAGCCAAATGAAACGTTACCCGCACGAATTCTCCGGCGGCCAACGCCAACGCATCGCCATCGCCCGCGCGCTTGCGCCTGAGCCAAAACTCATCATCGCTGATGAACCGGTCTCAGCCCTGGATGTTTCTATCCAATCCCAAATCCTCAACCTCCTCAAAGATCTGCAGAAGAACCTCGGACTGACCATGGTGTTCATTTCTCACGATCTCGGAGTCGTGCATTACATCGCAGATCGAATCGCCGTAATGTATCAGGGAAAAATTGTCGAGGTGGGTCACGCTGGAGAAGTATTTCATTCGCCGAAACACGATTACACGCAGCGCTTGCTCGCCTCGATTCCGAAACTGAAGAGTGCTTGAGGTTTATCCTTTCGAGACTTCAGTAATGACTCCGGCTTTAACTTTAAAGTTTAATCGTTCTGAGCTGTAGTCCATGGTCATGATCATCGGCACGCCATCCAATTCGATCACACGAGAACGAATCTCAGCTGCTTCTAAAGCAGGTTGTACGACTTCTAACTTCTGACCCACTAACGAGCTAGCGTTCTTAACGTCAAATGAAGGAAGAGCCGGAGCGGGCTCCGCTTTCTCCACAGCTTCATCAACCTTAGCTTCTGCGGATTCTTCGCGTTTCTCAAACCTACAAGAAACTAGAAGTAAAACCGGCAAGGCAACAAAGCATAGAATTTTCATAATATGACGACATGATACTCTCAGAACCCAGGCGGCGCAACTTTTTATCTGTAAAAGTTTTCAAGTTGGATTTGGAGGGTGATTTCAAGCTGCTGTTTTTTGGTGGTTTGTTGTGTTCGTAATTTGGTTTTGTGCTGTGAGAGTGAGGTAGGCTTTGCCGGTTTCCCATT
>JAJTHK010000039.1 GCA_021298895.1 Luteolibacter sp. | reverse complement strand
GGTGTCTGGTTAAATTTTGACACCTCCATTATCCAGCTGTGGCCGCGCACCAACAAGCCCTGTCTCAGGCGCTTGGAGGGGGCGGCGACCGGCACTAAGGCCGATTCCGCTACGCTCCATCGGTCTTAGTGCCGGTTTGCTAGTGCTTTGCACTTTTACAGACACAATGTTGCACGCGCGCCTGTTCGCCGTATTTGGTAAAGATGTCTTTTTTCCTTACCTGATCCGCTCGTTCCTTCCGCGTCAGGGGTGGCCGGTCGAACGCGACATGACAAACCAGATCGAAAGCATCGTAGTCACTCCCTTCCTGCGCCGCCAATTCGTCCAGAAACACTCCCTGCTGGCTTAGTTCGTCAATTACGACCTGTTTCCGCTCCGCGCTGTTCCAGGCGGCTAGAAACGATTCTAACGAGCAGTAGTTGGTGCGCACGGCCTTGCGGGTGTAGTCGGTCAGGGATTCTGTGATGAGCTTGCCATCTGCACCGAGGTACTGAACTCGCTCAACTGCGACTTTCACCATGACGTCATCGACGTAATATTTGGTTGGTGACCCACCTGTGTGCCCCGTTTCTATCGGTGGCAGAGGAACTCCTCCGTATGGAGCTTCATCTTCACCGAAGTCGTCCCCACCAACTATAGCATCAGGTGGAACAACGCTTTCACCTTCATCGGGGGAGTAGATTTGGACGGGATCACCATCGAAGTCGGGATCAGCAAACAATGAAGTAGCCTGCTTGAAGTCCATGATGGTGAAGTAGAGCTTGCCGTAGTCTTCGTTGATGCGGGTGCCACGACCGATGATCTGCTTGAACTCGGTCATTGAGCCGATTCTCTTATCCAACACGATGAGACGGCAGGTTTGGGCATCAACGCCTGTGGACATGAGTTGTGATGTGCAGGCGATGACAGGGTAGGTAGATTCTGGATCGATGAAGTTGTCGAGCTGCGCCTTCCCCTCGTCATTGTCGCCAGTGATACGCATGACGTATCTGGAATTTTCCGCTGCGAGATCTGAGTTGGCATTGACCAAAGCCTGTCTCATGCGTTCCGCGTGATCGATGTTTTCACAGAACACAATCGTCTTGGAAAAGCGATCCGTTGCTTTCAGGAACTCGGTGATCTTGGCAGCGACAGTAATCGTTCTCTTTTCAAGAATCATGTTACGATCAAAATCCCGCTGGTTGTATTCACGGTCCTCGATTTCTTGGCCGTATTTATCGAGCTTTCCTGCCTCAGGACGCCAGCCGTCTAGATCCTTATCGATGCCGATCCGAACGACCTTGTATGGAGCTAGGAAGCCGTCCTCAATCCCTTGCTTGAGGGAGTAGGTATAAATAGGTTCACCGAAATACTCCATGTTGGAAACTTCGCGGGTTTCCTTGGGTGTGGCGGTGAGGCCAATCTGGGTTGCGGAAGAAAAGTATTCCAAGACTTGTCGCCAAGCTGCGTCATCGGCCGCGCTGCCACGGTGGCACTCGTCCACAATAATCAGATCGAAGAAGTCCTCTGAGAACTGTTTGTAGATATTTCTATCCTCTTCGGTTCCGGTAACCGCCTGGTAGAGACAAAGATAAATCTCGTAGGACTTATCAATCGTGCGGTTGGTGATTTTGGTCATCGCTTTGCCAAACGGCTTGAAGTCGTTGGTCTTGGTCTGGTCGGCGAGGATATTGCGGTCGACTAGGAAGAGGATGCGTTTCTTGGAGCCTGACTTCCAAAGTCTCCAGATGATTTGGAATGCTGTGTAGGTCTTGCCAGTGCCGGTCGCCATAACCAGAAGTAGCCGGTCTTTTCCGCGAGCAATGGCGTCTACCGTGCGGTTGATTGCATTGAGCTGGTAATAGCGAGGAGCTTTGCCTGAGCCTTCATCGTAATAGTCCTGAGTAGTAACTGATTCTTGAGCTGGCGTGTAACCCTTGGACTTGCAGTAACGATCCCAGAGCTCCTCAGGAGTTGGGAACTGATGGAGAGGTATTTCACGAGTGACTGTGCCGGATTTCGCGGTGCGGTCGTGTTCTAGGAAGGCATCGCCATTGGAACTGTAAGCAAAAGGAATATCCAGAATTTCCGCATATTCGAGTGCCTGCTGCATTCCTGCTCCAACGGAATGTTTGTTATCTTTAGCCTCGATTACAGCGATGGGGAGATTGGGCTTATAGAACAGGAGGTAGTCGGCTTTTTTTGCTTCTCCACGTCGAACGGTCTTACCCCGGACAATCACCCGACCCTTGGTGAAAAAGTACTCCTCGCGAATTTGAAGCATCGTATCCCAAGTGCCCTGCTTATCCTTATCCAGGGCAGGCATGATGAACTTGGTGCGGATGTCCGCTTCGCTGAGTTCTTTTTTATTCATTATGAATGCTAGGAATTTGCTTTTTCATCTAGCGCCGAGAATACATTGGAGAGCCGATCTGAGAAGGGGAAAAGGTGCGGTCTTGGATTTCCTCGGCTATGGCAATGGCTATGAGGAAATGGCCCCTCGAAAACTGGCGATATGGAAAAGCTAGCCTGACAATGGCACCCACAATTTCAACAGCTGATCATTTGATCCTGACTGAATTACAACCCTGTCTTCCTGAGTCTCAGTGCATTCAAAATCACGGAAACGGATGAGAAGCTCATCGCGGCTCCGGCGATCATGGGGCTGAGGAGGATGCCGAAGTAGGGATAAAGCGCGCCGCCGGCAAGCGGCACATCAACGGCGTTGATTTTAACTTGCGGACCATATCGATCTGATGCTGAGGAACGACTTCTGCGTGGGTTTCACTGATGCCGAGTTCTTTGGCAACAGGGGCAGTAAGTCGATATCACTCATGCTCCGGCTTCCCGTTTAGTTCACGGTTAATGACTCGCGGAGTGTCGGTAATTGCCCTACGGCACATTTTTCATTAAGAACAAGGGAGGCGAATTTGTTACAGGACCAAACTCGCTGGATCTGATGCGCTGAATTCGAAGCGCTAGAATAGGTGAAATTGGAAAAAGTTGATTCGGATGTAACCTTTTCATGACTTGTTACGGATTATCTATGAACATGAAACATCGCACCACAACATTAATCACGACAGTTCTGTTGCTTTTGCCACTTGCCTGCTCCGCTGCCGAAGGTCCGTTGAAACCCCTTTGGGATATTCAGGCCCGTCTCGGCGGTGAAGCGTCGCCAGCATTCTTCCGCTCCGCCAAGGAGTTACTTGGGGCGGACGAGCTCAAACAAATCCTGGGCGACGACACCACCCTGCGGGTTTCTGGATTCGTGAACACTGAAACTCCGGAAAAGGACTGGATCGCCGAGCTACGTGGCTTGCGCGAGATGGACGGACTTATCCCCCCCGACGGGGAGAACGATGGGATTGCGGTTTGGTCCGACGGCGAGGCAACGTTGAAGGCTGCGATGCCAGCAACGAGCAAAGGCATATCCCTTGAGGAAATGAGTCCGCTGAAGGGCAATGCTTGGTTTTCGGGATGGATCGACTTTGATCAAATTCAGGCTGCCGACGTTGAGTCCACTTTGCTCAAATTGTCGCGCAACCTGAGCTTCACGTTCGCGGGAACTGGCGATGAGGTAACGTTGGATCTGAACTGGAGTTTCAGTTCGCCTGAAATCGCACAGGCGGTAGTCCGGTTGCTCGGGCACCTTCGCACCACTCTAGACAGCTTGGATGCGAATTCGATGATTCCTCCGTTCGTTTGTAAATCCGAGAACGCCGCCGTGGTAATCCGAATGAATTTCAAAGAGGCGGATATGGAGCGTCTGCTCAACCGCGTGATAATGGAGGTCGGGACGCCCGCCGAAGAGAACTAGTCCGACTCGAACCGTTGAACGCCGAGCCGTTAAATCGATGATCCCCCATCCTTCATGACTAACCATAGCGACAATGAACTCGCTCTCCTTTGGAGAAGTGGCAAGGTGGATGCCTACAATGAACTGGTCAACCGTCACATTGATCTGCTGTATCGTTATATCAGTTCCCGCTGCGGCGTAGCCTCCGAGGTGGACGATATCTGCCAAGAGGTGTTTCTCGAAGTCTGCCTGAAAATCAACAATTTCGATCCGCAATATACCTTTACCGCGTGGCTCTACATGATCGCCAAGCGCAAGGTGGTGGATCGCTTTCGTCGGCAAAAAACGACGGTAGAATTCAATTCCGATGCCCACGGTGGTCATGACTCGCGTGATCCTTCGCTCATCCTTGAAGAGCGCGAGTCCGGGCGAAACGCTTGGGCAAAAGTTTTTGAAATTCTTTCCGAGTCACAGGCCATGGCTCTTTGGCTGCGGGTGCAGGAACAGTATAGCGTCGGCCAGATAGCCGCCACGATGAGCCAGAGCGAGGCGAATGTGAAAGTCCTCCTGTTCCGGGCACGACAGCGCCTTGTCCGCGAATCGAAACATCATACCCCAACCCAATACCATGAGTACTCCCAGTCATTCCTGTGAATCCATCCAAGAGGAGATTTCCTCGCTCCTAGACGTTGGAAAAGTTCTTCCTGAGGAGATTGCCAGCCACGTCGCGAACTGCGATGATTGCATGCAGTTTGCCAGATTCTGCTCTAGCGATGCCATGTCCCGGCTGGCGGAACCACTTCCTCCGTCCGGCATCGTTCTTCGAAGGAAAGTCCTTGCCATAGCGGATTCCAAAGTAGACCCGCTAGCTCAATCCCATTCGTCACACGCCGGGTCACGGAGTCTTGGCGTATTCACCTCGGCCATAGCGGCGGCGATTGTCATCGGCCTTTGCGGCTACTGGTTGATCGAGGTCCGCCCTGCCGGATCCAATACCCTCGCCACGTGGGAGGAAGTCCTTCCCAAGGGCGAGGCATCCGTTAGTCGGGAGCTCGTGGCGCTTGAAAATGATTTCAAACACGGGATCTCCGAATTGCGAAGCCCCGTTCGTTCTCTCAAACACATCCTGAACCAATGAGCACGCTGTCCTGGGTTGATCCATCCTCTTCCAGTCCATCGGACCTGGTGAAAATTCGCGATCTCGGTGTGGATTACGGAGATCGTCGCGCGCTCGACTCAGTGAACCTGAACGTGCCCGCGGGCGAGGTGTTCGGATTGTTAGGTCCCAATGGCGCTGGCAAGACCACGATGTTTCGCGTTCTGGCCACTCTGCTGAGTCCGACATCCGGGGAAGTGGAGTTATCTGGAATCAAGCTTGGGCGGAACCCGCGGGAAATCCGCTCGTTGATCACCTACATGCCGGATCTGGCGCCGTTGCCATCCGATCTCCGCGCGGTGGAGTACCTCCGCTTCTACGCCGGAGCGTATGGATTGCGGGGCAAGGAAATGGCCTCGCGAGTCGACGAATGTCTGGACGCGATGAATATGTCCGACCGCAGAAACACCATCTGCAGTCAGTTATCTCTGGGTATGCGTCAGCGGCTTTCAATCGCTAAAGCCATCCTGCATCGCCCACGTCTTCTGATCCTCGATGAGCCCGCTAGCGGCCTCGATCCGCTGGCGCGGATCGAACTTCGCAGGGCACTACAAAAGCAGGCAGAAGATGGAGCTACGGTGATTGTCAGCTCCCACGTGATTGCCGAGATCGACAGCCTATGCTCGTCCATCGGGTTGCTTCACAAGGGGCGCTTGTTAGATGCCGGTCCAACTCGCAGCTTGCTGTCACGCTTTTCCGGAGCCGGAGTTCGCGTAATTATCGGCGCGCCTGGCAAGTTAAAGGCTGTCGCCGCATGGCTCCGCGATTGTCCGGGCGTGGATCCAGAGCAGATTCGTCTCCTCCGTGAGGGTGCTGTGGAAATATCATTAAACGAAAACGTCACCAATCGTGCTGATCTCTTCATGTATCTCGGCGAAGCCAGAATCGGCGTGACCTCTATGCAAACACTAGAAACCAGCGTGGAGGATGTCCTCATCAGCCTGGTCGGAAATTCCCCTTCATTATGAATCACCGCTCCGAACCATCATTGTGGAATCTTCCTGCCAATCCGCTGTTTCGGCGCTATGCGGCCGCCCGGCTGAGGATAGTTAGGCTGATCGTTTGGGTGATTCTGAGCCAAGTGATCACCGGCTTCCTATGGGCACTGGCGGTTCTGATTTATCTTATATCGATGAACCCCGCCCAGATTTCGTTCGAGTTGGGTACACCCGCCTTCGATAGTCTCCTCGAAGAACATGGGCAGATCGCGTTTCTAATTGGATGGATGATGGTGCTGATCGTTCAGGGTGTTATCGTGATCATGAAGGGCACCTTCAGCGTCGCGACCGGTGTAGCACGCGAATCTAACGAGGGAATGATGGACGGCATTCATCTCACCCCGCTTTCGACTAGCCGCAAGATCGTCGGTCAACTGCTGGGTTTGCCTATCCTCGAGAACCTGATCGCGATCCAGCTTCTGCCTTGGGTTGGGTTGAGTGCGGTGCTCGGTGGACTCCCACTGGAGATGATCGGCAAGGTATATCTGTTATTTGCGAGCTCGGCCCTTTTCCATCATGCCATAGGATTGGTGGCAGGAACCATCATTCGCCAGAAGATCCTGGCGGGCACTTTGGCCCAGCTCTGTGTCATATTGCTTCATTTTGTGCTTCCTACTTTCGGTAAATTCGGAATTGGCGTGATTTCCCATCTCGGGGTGGAGCCCGCGATTTACCATACCATCGTCAGGGCGGTGCCGTCCGTGACAAAGCCGGAATTCTTTCAGAGCAATGAGGAATTGTCGTCCACCGTCAGCTTCTTCCGCTGGGAATTCTTGATTCCGGGCTATCATTGGGTCATCACTATCTCCGCCCTGGCTATCCTGGTCGTGATCCTGGCGCGCCGCTGGAACGACCGCAGATCGTTGCTGTTAGGAAAGGTGGGTGTGGCGGTATCAGTGTGCTGGATTCTCACGTTGACCTGCGGCGAGTTGCTTCCCAAGTTCGAAGGTGGAAACATACCAGTTGAATTCGCCGGGCGAGTTCCAGGCGAGGTGGGACAGATGTGGGTTCTAGGCTTCGGCATGATGCTTGGCATCCTAAATCTCGTTTTCGTCTCATTGCTGGTGCCGTCGAGAGAGGCCAGGATCAGGGTGGAAAACGAACGCTGGTGGGGCGACGGAAGGGACGCGCTTCCATGGGTCTTGGGAATTTCGCTGATGTCCATCGTGGCGTGGTGCCTGCTGATCCGTGCCATGAACAGCGGAGATTTTGGGTCGATGCCGCTGGAGTTCACCGATGTTTTCGTCCTTTCGTGTTCCATCATGATTCCCGCGGTCTCATGGTATGCCTTCGTTCTTTGGCAGGGATGGAAGAGGGCGCTGTGCATTGGATTCATCGTTGGAGTGCTTCCTTTGATGATCTCCATCTTGGGAGCGTTGGTTTCCGCGTCGCCTGATGGTTGGCCGAAATGGTTCGGGGGAGCGTCGCTCCTCGTCATGCCGGGTTATGCCGCAGCCTGGCGTATGCCTTCGATGACCAACTTGCATTTCGGATCCGTATTTCTCACATCCGCACTCTGTTACACGGTGGCGACTGTGTTCATCTCCCGTTCGGCTCGGTTGCTTGCCCAACCCCGCCGATTCCTTACCCCTTTCGCGGAATGCCCTCCCCTTGAGGACGGTGTCCCGGACCGCATGCATACAAATACCAACGAACACACAAAGAAATGAAAACAAAGACAGAAATGAAAACAAAGAAACTCCTCATGACCGTCGCCGCGCTGATTTTTCCACTCTCCTTCAGCAGTTGCGTGGTCGGGTCGGTGGAAATGCCCACCCGAGGGCAGGAATTGATCGACCTGAAGAAAGCTCGTGATGTGAAGGCGATCACTCCGAGCGAATACGATGCCGAAAAGCGTAAGGTCATGGATGTCTCAAAAATCAGAACAAAATGAAAATTCGAACCATTATTATATGTTTTGCAGCCCTATTACTTCTTGCATCGGGGACCCTGGTATTTCTCAAATCAAATCCCCGGGCCGGCAGCGGACCGGCGGAATCACGACCCGAAGGCGCGGGATTCTCGACAGCCCCTGGCAATAGACCTGGCGGAGCGCTTCCTGCAGACGGAATGCGGCGCCGCAGCCACCAGCGTCCTGAGCCAAAAAATCTTGAACTGGTAACCAAATATGGAGTCTCGCGGGTCAACTTATCTAGGCACATCGCCGGAAACCTGATCGGATTGATGGACGAATTGCTCGGAATGGGCGAAACATCCCTGCTCAACAAGCTAATGCAGCCTAATCCTGATGCTGGCGATGCCGCAAATTTGATTGATTGGAAACTCGGAGTGGTCGCCAAAGGCCTGAATCTCACAGACGATCAGATATCGAAAACCGCCAAGTTGCTTTCAGAACATGACAAGCGCCAGACGGCGAAACTCAAGGAGTGCATCGGACGTCTCAAGCAAGATCCCGCAGCGATAATGGAGCTGATGCTCGCCAGCGACGCGACCGCACGCGGCGAAATGGGGGAAGCGGAATACAAGCGCATCGAATCCGAAGTTGTAACCCAACTCGGCGGGCAGTTCGCTTCAGTGGGAACCGTCTCTATGGATCTCGGGGAGCCACTTGAGGATGAGGCATTTGTTAGGGATTTTAAAGCCGTGTTGAACCCAGATCAACTCGCCGGACTTGATAGCACGATGGCAAGCGAATTTGATGATGAAACTCTCGTGCCTCAGGGCGATTGCATCGCAGAGCCTTGAAAGCGTAGCTTTCAAGGCTTTTAAGATTCGCGCTAGACTTTCACTCTAAAACAGCCAGATTAGGCGAGTCATGATATGCACTCACATCTGCTCGCCTCTCGATCCCGTCAGC
>JAJTHK010000080.1 GCA_021298895.1 Luteolibacter sp. | reverse complement strand
GGGCTTTGAACTCGGCAGTGAGATGTCTTCTCTTTCGTTTCATATGTCTGATTTCGGGGTAATTTGCCCCTCTCAGACCAGTCAAAGTTTTAATAAAACACTGGCTCCGTTTTGCGGGACCACTTCATTCGTCATCGCCACCCAGAATCCTATCGAGTTTCGTGGCACTTACCCCCTTCCCGAAGCACAGATGGATCGTTTCTCCATGCAATGTCAGCTCGGTTATGTCAGCGCTGAAGAAGAAGCAAAAATTCTGTTAGATCAGATCGAATCTCATCCAGTGAATTCCATCCAACCGATGATTACCCGTGAACAGATTTTAGAAATATCATCCGCTGCTAGAAAAATCCGCTTCAGCGATGAACTCCGCCATTACGCCGTTTCACTCGTTGCAGCCACCCGTAACATCCATGAAGTCCAACTTGCTGCAAGCCCACGCGCATCGTTGGCTTTGATGAAAATTTCCCAAGTCATTTCCCTATTCGAAGGTCGCGAATTTGTGACTCCGGAAGTCATACAAGCCATTGCAACCGATGTCATCGCGCACCGTCTCGTGCTCGCTCCGGAATCAAAATTCTCAGGAGTTAACGCCCGCCAAATCGTAGCCGACCTGATAAAAAACACTCCCGTTCCTGTTTAATGAGCCCTAGCGACGTATCGTGGCGTTTTAGATTTCTCCACCGGTTTTATTGCCGCAGTGCCACATTCCAATTCTGGCTTAGCCAACGAATACGGCCCGCCGGAATTTGTGCCCTACTCGTAACCGCAATGGCCAGCTTCTTCTGCGTCGGTCATCCTAAAGACTCTATCTTTCAGTTATTTTGTTTTAGCTTCGGCCTCATCGCCTTCACGATCATTTGGTCCACCCTACGCCGCGCTAAAGTTACGGCTGAAATAAAAGTTCCAAAATACGCTACGGTGGGTGAGGAATTGCGCTACTCGGTGGAGCTCCGAAATAAAAACTCATCCACCCTCCGTGACCTACGTCTCATCCAGATCCCACCAGATCCACGGCCTAACCTGTTAGAATTCAGTCAAACCGAGGAACCTTTTGAAAATATCCGCAACGCTTACGACCGCACGATCGCCTATTACCGCTGGCGGTGGCTTATATCTCGCAATACCAGTTTCACATCGAACGAATCCAAAGACTCGTTCGATCTTATCAACCATAAAAAAAACACAATCCCGCTGACGCTCACCGTCGTAAAGCGAGGCGTTTACCTACTCGAAAATCTGCAACTGCTCATGCCTGATCCACTCGGATTCTTTCAAAAAAGCTCCCCCCTCAGCCCTTCGCCTTCCCGCCTCATCGCCCTACCCAAACGTTACGCTCTGCCCCATTTCGAAATGCCGGGCTCATCCACCTTTCGCATCGGCGGCGAGGAAACCAGTAACACGATCGGAACTTTCGGAGAATTCTTGAGCATCCGAGAATACCGGCCCGGTGACTCCCTACGCCAAATTCATTGGAAAAGCTGGGCTCACACAGGGAGACCCATGGTGAAAGAACTCGAAGATACGTTTTACCCTCGCTACGCACTTATTCTGGATACTTCCCCAGGCTCAAGCGATCGCATGGTTTTTGAGGAAATGGTATCCATCGCCTCCTCTTTTATTACCAGCTTGGATCATAGCGATGCCTTGCTCGACCTGATGTTCATTGCCGATCATGCCCACATCGTCACCGCGGGTCGTGGTTATGAGAGAGCTGAAAAGCTCCTAGAAGTCCTCGCTGACGTCCAAATCGACCCTATTCCTCGCTTCGATGTGCTCTCATCGACAGTCATTCAACACTGTGACCGCATCACCTCCTGTCTGCTTGTTCTAAATGGATGGGACGAAGAACGAATCGAATTCATCAAAAAACTCCGTAAGGCCGGAATCCTCTGCGTGCCTATCATCGTCGGAAAAGACGAAGCACCGTCCAATATCTCAGGGTATTGGGTCGATTCCAACCATGTCGCCCGTGACCTCATGCGGTTGCCGTCTCAACTCTCCGGTTTCTAATTTCAGCATTCCATGACCAACCAAATCATCCAACCACCCCCGAGACTGATCCTCGGTGCTACGCTCCTTTTCTGGGGCGCGATGACTGGTCAAAACTTATTGGCTTTGGTTCTAGCGCTAATGATTGAAAGCCGAAACTGGATACGTTCACGCTGGGATTTTCATGACCAAGCCTGTACCCGTGCTTGGCACCTTTGCCTAGTTTTAACTATCTTAATTGCTATCCCAGTATGGCTCGATGGCAACCGCTTTAATTTCGTTCCCAAACTTCTCTGTTGGACTCCTGTCATCCTACTTCCTCTGCAATTCATACAATCGTTTGGATTTGTTAATTATATAAACCTCAGCAACTTCTATATCTTTTCACATATTTATCGTAAAAGAAACGAAGAGCTTGGAATTATCTATCCAAACATTCGTTTTAACTTCGGAAACGTCTATTTCGTCGCCATCATCATAGCTGCCAGCTTCGGTCCTCATGCTCAACAGAAAGCCTATTATATTGGCATAGTCGTCCTCACCGCATGGCTGCTACTGGCACATGTCAGGTCACGTTTTTTTGCAATCATTTCCCTGTTGATCTTCGTAACCCTGTTCGGCATGGCCGGACAAATCGGCATGTCGAAGCTCTACGCATGGGCAAGCAATCTTGGATACCATGAACACGGCTCACCCGCCGACCTTCATTCCCTGAGACAAACCAACATCGGCTCACTTGGCACTATCAAACAATCCTCAGAAATGCGCTGGCGACTTAAGACAATGCCCGGGCACGCACCGCCAAAACTCCTCAGAACCAGTACATACAACCGCTACCGTGGCGTGATGTGGAAAGCCACTTATCCCGTATCTTTTTCTATAGAGGAACAAGCATTTCGAGATCTTGAAACTATCGATCTATCATTAGATCAATCGTATGATCTGCTGCGTGAAAACATGAATCGGGCAGAAATCACCAAGAAATTGCCCAAGTTTGAAATTCGCGGTGCCTGCTTCTATGGAGATCCTCTCCCCCTCCCTGGAAATTCTTCGACATTGCAAAACTTCATACATGAAGGTGTTGAGATCAACCCGCTCGGCACCGTCCGCATTTTCCCTCAAAAATCCATCATTCAAGGCCAGATTCGATGGAAAGATGATCTCACCATCGAAGCTCAACCGTTTTTAAAAGAAGATCTGGCTATCGATGAATACGAAATCCAAGGCATTCATGAAGTGGCCGAGGCATTGGGACTCAAACAGCTAACCACTACGGCCGAAAAAATCAAACGCTTGAAAAAGTTTTTCGATTCAGAATTCCAATACACTCGACATCTAACCATTGGCTCATTCCATTCCTCAAAAAAACGCCCTACCCACATCGAAACTTTTCTCACCACCAACAAACGTGGTCATTGCGAATATTTCGCCACAGCTGCGACCTTACTTCTCAGAGCCGCCGATGTTCCGGCTCGATACAGCATCGGTTTCTCGGTGATGGAAAAAAATCACGAGAATGACGAATGGATCATTCGTGGAACCCATGCCCATGCATGGACTCGATTTTGGGATAACGAACTCCAAGCATGGGTTGACTTCGATCCTACTCCTGGTTGTTGGTTAGACATACAATCCGTTGGCACAGAGAAACGACTTTCATTCCTCGATTTCTATCAACGCGCCAAAGAGGACTTTTTTCTCTGGAGGAATCAACCCTCAAATCGCCTAGCAGCCACCGTCCTAATTTGGGGTTTTGGAGGCGTTCTAATTACCTACATCGCTATTAGACTCAAAAAATCTCGACTCGTCATCAAATCGAAAAAATCATCAGCGAACTCGATAAAGCCAACACTCAGAACTCCCCTTCACAAGTTAGAAAAAGTTGCGATAAAAATTCTTGGACCTCGTTCAACTGGCGAAACATGGATTACATGGTTGAGAAAACTCAGAGCACATCAAGTTTCTGAAAACGATCTGGATCATGCCTGTAACATGCACCAACAACTGCGCTTCGATCCAGTGCCTTCGGAACCTAACACCCATCGACAACTCGCAGAAATTACCCACAAGCTCATCAAGCAGCTGAAAAAATTATAGTCAAAATTCCGAAAATCTTTATTTGAATATCTGCTCCATGATTTCAAACTCTCCCATCGATTTCCATATTTCTTTGCTGTGTTTTCGATCAAAAAATAGATCAGCACCGATGACTTGATAGATGAGAATGATTCCCCAGAAAATGGATTGATAGCTCTTATTTGTGCTCTTATGGCGAAAGATTCTTTGCGCAACAAATGCGCCCGGCCAACCACCTGCGAGTTCACCGAGTTGCATGATCGTTTGAGGCACGCGCAAAGCATGATGGATCGCCTGCCGTTTGTCGTGGGCATAAAGCCTGAAAACCACCGCAGAGAGAATAATCATTTGCATGATCGGCCAATAAATGGCGACGGGTAATTTTGTCATCCCAGCAATCGGCCAAAATAAAAGAGCCGCTAAGAGCAGCCAACCCGTGAATTTAACCTGACCGTTGACCAAGCTAGCGCTTACCCCTTTTGCACAAAGCCTGCCATGCACATCCGTTCCCACCAAAAAAGGGAATTCAACACCCTCTGCCGGCACGATTTCCGTGCCTTTAAATTCTCTCAAATGCACAAACAACCTCTCTCCCTTGCATTCCAACCAGCCAAAACCTCTGGAACTGTTCCAAACCACGATTTTCCCGATTCTTACTGGCTTGGTTTCGTCTTTTTTGGCTTTTGGGATTCGCACGTTGTTTTTTTCTATAATAAACCAGATATCCGCAACCAAAATGAGGACAGACTGATAATGAGTCTGGAAAATCCACACTATCGCCCACTTGCAATCCTGCGTAAGCTCGCCATGGTTTCCACATGTCTTTAATTCCGAAACCAAATTCCGCTCTTCTTATTGTCGGCCATGGCTCGACCGAGAACCCGGATTCCTCCACGCCTTACTTCGATCACGCCGATGAAATCCGTCGCAAAAATCTATTTGCCGAGGTGCATGTCTGCTTCTGGAAAGAAGAACCCTCTTTGCGCGAGGCCCTGCTAATGATCGACGCACCAGAGGTCTACATCGTCCCCGATTTCATCAGCGAGGGATATTTCACCCAAGAAGTTATCCCCCGTGAACTCGGACTCAGCGGTGATACAACCATCCGCGATGGCAAGACCCTGCATTACTGCCTACCCGTCGGCGTTCATCGATCGATGACTGATCTCATCCTACGCCGTGCCCGTGAAGTTGCGCCTGATGCGGATCCAAACGACACCACTCTCATCATCACCGGTCACGGCACAGGATTAAACCAAAACTCCACCAAAGCAATCAAAGACCAAGCCGAGCTAATTGCAAAATCTGGTGCGGGCTACAAATGCGTAACCGATGCCTACATGGAAGAAGCTCCATTTATTGCTGAATGGGATAAAATGTCGGAAACCACCAACGTTGTCATCGTTCCGTTTTTCATTTCGGATGGCCTGCACTCTTATCAGGATATTCCCGTTCTGTTAGGGATCGAACCGGAGGTGGGCCCGGCAGCAAGCCAAAGAGAAGTTTTCCGCCAAAACCCTCATCACTTGAGAGAAAAAACTCTATACTACTCCTCCGCCATCGGCACGGAACCGCTCATCGCAGATGTCATTCTCGATCAGATTTTGGATTTCGACGCGAAGTATGCTCCTCAATCCCCTGAGCCAAATTCCAATCCAAAACTTGCGGATCATTTAACAAAGCTCGTGCGCGACGGAGTGAATCAAATCGGCCAAATCCGAATTCATCGCCATTACTGTGAGTTCGAATACGCGCTTTATCACATCGAAGACGAAGACCTCGCCACCCAACCGGCTTTTGGCGGGCTCGATCATTACCACGGGCCGGAAATGTCGCGAGATCTTTCCACTTACGCAGAGGACGGCGAATACCGTTTTACTAAAGGAAAAATCAATCTGCGCCGCGGATGGATCATTACGCTCGATAACGAACACGATCTACTTCGCTCACTCGATCAGTTTTATCCCGCATGCAGCGCGCTTTTTATCAAATATCAGGACGGAACCCTACCCATCGAAAACCTCCGCGACAAACTCAGCAGACAAACCGGTATGTATCGCTACGCCGGAACCATCAGCGATGCTGGCGCTCAAAAACTCATCCAAAAAGTTTGCGGACCAGCCCACAATTGCGCCAAGAAAATCCTCTGGAAACTCGACGCCAATACTCATCTCGACGATAGTGAAGCCTCTCGTTTCAACGGAGTTCCCTACAACACCCCCGAAAACCTCGCCATTCCCCTCCTCTGCCGTGAGGCCTGCAACCACTTTGTCGCCGAATGCCGCAAAGCCGCAAAACGAGAATTCGACTCCGCACAGGCATCTTAAGGGGATTACCCAGTTAAAACTGACATCCCAGGAGTTATTAGTTAAAAGCTATTCATTATCAGGGAAATTCTAGTGCGTTCATGTGCGATTTTTTATCCACCAAATAATTTAAGAATGATGCTCTAAGAAATTTCCAAATGATGCGGATTTCCACCTAAAAACTGATAACCAATGACGAATAACTGCCTAAAATGCTCAATTACAACTGAGAATTTTAGGATAATTTTCTGGAGTCTCCATGACACTTGATTGAGCATCAGCCAAGTAATGGACAGCATCGACCAACTCATCAAAAACAACGCCATCTGGGCTCAAAAAATGCGGGAGAGCGATCCTGATTTCTTCGCACGCTTGGCCAACCAGCAAAAACCCCGCTACCTTTGGATCGGCTGCTCAGATTCACGCGTCCCCGCCAACCAAATAACAGGCCTTCCCCCAGGCGAAGTTTTCGTCCACCGCAACGTCGCAAACGTCGTTCAGGAATCCGATTTCAATGTCCTCGCCGTCCTCCAATACGCGGTCGATGTTTTGAAAGTCACCAACATCATCGTCTGCGGCCACTACGGCTGCGGCGGAGTTCAGGCAGCACTGGAAAATATCCGCCACGGTATCATCGACAACTGGCTCGCGCCCATCCGCAACTTAACCCGAGTCCATAAATCCGAACTCAACTCCCTCGAGAACAATCAACGCCTCGATCGCCTTTGCGAGCTCAACGTCCTCTCCCAAGCCCGCCACGTCGCCCGCACGACCATCGTCGAAGACGCATGGGAACGAGGCCAGGCTCTCGCCATCCACTCATGGATCTACCGCCTCGACCAAGGTATTCTCACCCCACTGCGCAATCCAATTGCAAATGCAGCTGAGGTCGAATCTATCTAATCATTCCAACAACATACCACTGTGCCTAATTTAGATAAGAAAAATGTCCGTATCGCCATCGACCTCGGCGCTAGCAGCGGCCGAGTGATTTCAAGTTATCTCGTCGATGGAAAAATTCAACTGGAGGAAATCCATCGTTTCGATAACCCAGCCATCGAGCTACCTTCGGGGTTATATTGGAACCTTTTCGGCCTCTATCACGAAATTCTAACAGGTATAAAAAAGGCAGTTGACCAATACGGCGAGCAAATCAGCTCCATCGGCATCGACACTTGGGGCTGCGATTTTGGACTATTCGATGGACAGGGTGAAATTATCGGAGTTTCCCACCAATACCGCGATCCACGCATCGATGGAGTAGAAGAACAAATGCACGAACTCATGCCTGAGGAGGAAATTTTCAGCTTCACCGGCATCAAAACCAATTTCTACAACAGCGCGCTTCACCTTCTCTCGCTGCGTTTGAAAAACAGCGCAACACTCTCCCAAGCGCGCAACATCCTCTTCATCCCAGACATCCTCGCCTACTGGCTTACTGGCGTGCAATCCGTCGAAAAAACCAACGCCTCCACCTCCCAACTTCTCAACGCGGAAACCGGAACTTGGTCGGAAGAAGTCATCGAAGCTCTCAAACTCCCTCGCAATATTTTTGGAAAAATCGTCAACCCCGGCACAATCATCGGCACCCTCCGCCCAGAACTCAAAGACACACTGGGCCGGTGCGATATTCCCTTCGTCATCGCACCCTGCCACGACACCGCCTCAGCCGTCGCCGGTATTCCACTCTCCGAAGCCGAGCCACTCTGGCTTTCTTCCGGAACATGGTCCATCATGGGTGTCGAAAAAAAATCTCCCATCCGCAGTGAAGAAGCTCTCTCATACGGTTTCTGCAACGAACTCGGTATCGATAACACCGTTCGTTTCCTTAAAAACATCGGCGGCCTCTGGATCATTCAAGAATGCAAACGCCACTGGGATCGCAAAGGAGAAGTCCATTCATATGCAGAACTCGCCAAACGCTCATCAGAATCTCAACCGTTCTTCGCCTACATCGATCCAGATGACGCCCTGTTCTCCTCTCCCGGCGACATGCCAGAACGCATCCGCCAATACTGCGAAAAATCCGGCCAAGCCGTGCCAAAATCTATCGGCCAAATCCTCCGCGTTGCCACCGACTCCCTCGCACTCAAATACCGCGTCGTTTACGAAAGAATTGTTAGACTCACCGGCAGGAACTACGCTCGCCTGAATGCTGGCGGAGGCGGGATCCAAAACGAAGCCCTTTGCCAAGCGACCGCAAACGCCCTCGGCATCGAAGTCCAAGCCGGCCCCATCGAAGCCACATCCTGCGGCAACATCATCACCCAAATGCTCGCCACCGGTGAAATTAAATCCTTCACCGAAGGTCGTGAGCTCATTCGCCAATCGTTCGATTTTAAAATCTACACGCCACAAGAGACCAATGCTTGGAATCAAGCCTACGCAGATTTTTGCAAAATCATAAACTTATCATAACGACGGATTCTCGATTCATGCCGATTCCTAAAAGTGCCACGATTAAAACCTCACGCAGCTCAATTGTGTTAGGTCACCTTGCTGCATTTGCGATGAAACTATGGAGCATCACCCTTCGTTATAACGTTAATGACCAGGCTGGTATCGTTCAACCAGACATCGATCCAAAACCCGTCATCTTTGCACTCTGGCACAATCGCATTTTTACCATGCCTCCTATCTGGCAACGTACAGGCGGAAAAAATCGCTCAACTGTCGTTCTAACAAGTGCTAGCCGAGACGGAACCACTCTCGCTAAATCCATGGAGGCTTTCGGCATTGGCTCCATTCGTGGCTCATCATCCCGACGCGCCCTTGCCGCCTTGATCGGAATGAAAAACGCCCTATTGGAGGGCAAGGATGTGTGTATCACCCCGGACGGCCCGAAAGGCCCACGCTACCAAGTCCAGCCCGGACTCCTGAAAATCGCCCAATCCACAGGTAGCGACATCATTCCTATTCACATCCTATATGGCTCTGCCTGGCGACGCTCCTCCTGGGACCGCT
This sequence comes from Luteolibacter sp., assembly GCA_021298895.1. Classification (GTDB taxonomy): domain Bacteria; phylum Verrucomicrobiota; class Verrucomicrobiia; order Verrucomicrobiales; family Akkermansiaceae; genus Luteolibacter. The sequence goes on along the minus strand of JAJTHK010000080.1, from coordinate 21,205 downwards.
TTGTCATCCCTAAGCCGTTTAGCAAAGTCATCGTCACCTTTGATAAACCCATCTCCATCCCCAAAAACCTCTCCGAAGCCGATTTCGAGACTGCCAGATTAAACCTCGAAAATAGCCTACTTGCCGGCTGCGATGACGTGTAAAATTAGTTAGCTTTAGTTAAATTTTCATTGTCATGAAGCCCGAATCCTGCAAAATTCGGCTTTATGAAGATAAAACCCCGCTTTGTATTGCTATTAGCTCTTATTTTTGCCTGCGCGCCTCTTCTTTCCGCCGGTGAAGTGGAGCGACTTCGCACCCTTGTTGCCGAGCAGGAAATGCAAATTCAGCAACTCGAGTTAAAGATTGCCCAACTCACAAGCGAACCTGCTCCTATCAACACTCCTCCCGCTCCTGTCAGCACTCCGGCTACTTCCGAGGAAAAGCCCACATCAACTTCAGAAAAAACTTCACCACCTATAGCAGAAACCTGCCCCGAGCCTGTTTCATCTGAAAATCTAGCAACTTACACTGTTCAGTCTGGCGATAACATGGTCTCCATCGCTCGCAAACATGGGACTACATCCGCCATTTTAAACGAACTCAATGGTTTAAAAAAAGACGGAATCATCCGCATCGGTCAAAAACTAAAACTTCCTAAGAATGCCGCCACTAGCTCAACCGAAGTTGCGCAAACGCCAACTAAAGAAACCGAAACACCTAAAATAGAAGCTCAAGTTGCTAACACTATAAAACATAAAGTTTCAGACAAAGAAACCTTCTACAGCATCGCAAAAGATCACAAAGTGAGCGTTGATGCCCTCGTGAAAGAAAATCCCAGCATCAATCCTAAAGCCCTACGTGTTGGACAGATCGTTCAGATTCCAGCCTTACCAAAGGCAGCAAACCTAGAACCCGTTCCTGGACCTGATCAAACCGCTTCCCTTTCAGGCTATAACAACATTCCTATCTCCAACCAACCAGCCGCCGTCAACCAAGCGCGCGCAGCAGATAAACCCGTCAAAATTACTGAGGAAATCAGCTACACCGAATTCGCCAAGCAATACAACACCACCACCGCTCGCCTCGATCAAATCAACGGTCTCCGCCTCGATCCCACCACCGTTCTTGCCAAAGGCTCCGAACTCTACATCCCTGCCCAACCTTAATTTACCAACCCATCTATCCTTTCTGAAATCCGTTAGGGAAAATCTCTAACGGATTTTTATTTGAAAAATCCATCATATCGGCCGACAAAGCACAAACGGCGATACCACCAAAGCTTCAAACTCTGTCCCACCCATACGCCACTGTTCCGCATGTAAATCGCCGATCTTGACCAAATCCCCATTTTTCAGCCACTCCTCAACCTTGTCTTTCTCATTATACGAAAACGCCTGACCCACCTCCACAAGCGCCAGCTGCGGATCCACAAAAAACAGCGACCCTGTCAAATAATGCGGAGCCAAATACTTCCAATCCACCGTTCCCACATATTTCTCAAGCTTATCTTCCGTACTTGATCCATCCTTCCCTATCATCGCATACCGCAACGGCTCTCGCTTGTTCGACTCATCTGAAACCATACCGATGACTTAAACTCTAAACTCTAAACTTTAAACTTTAAATCTCAAAATTTCACTCTTCCTAACTCACTCTTCACTATTCTCCATGCTTTCCGGCCAACGCTACATCTCCACCTCTGAACCCAATCTCGGTCTTGGCCACGTGCTTTCCGAAGAAAATGGATTGATTGAAATCTGCTTTCCTACCGCAGAAGACACCAGAACCTATTCCATCTCAACCGCTCCTCTCGTCCGTGTCCGCTTCGCACCAGGCGATGAAATTTCCGATCATGAGAAAAACCACCTGATCGTTGAATCGGTCACCGAAGATGAAGGACTGCTAATTTATCACGGCCAAGGCAAGTCCATCCATGAATCTAAATTGCTGGATTCGCTAACCTTCATCAAACCCGAGAAACGTCTGCTCGCAGGTCTCACCGATCATCCACGTGATTTTGATCAACGCCTCGAAGCCCTACGCTGGAACACCGCCATCCGCCGCTCCCCTGCCCGCGGTTACACCGGCGCACGCATCGATCTCATTCCTCACCAGCTCTCCATCGTCGCGGAAACCGCCAACCGCCTTTTCCCACGCGTCCTGCTCGCCGATGAAGTCGGCCTCGGAAAAACTATCGAAGCCTGTTTGATTTTACATCGACTCCATCTAACGGGTCGCGCCAATCGCATTCTCATTCTCGTTCCAGAACCGCTCGTCCATCAATGGTTCGTTGAGTTACTGCGCCGCTTCAATCTTCTCTTTGCTATCTTCGATGAAGAACGTTGCTTATCCATCACCGCTCATGATGAAACCGCCAATCCCTTTGCCGATTCACAACTCATCCTCTGCGCCACGGAATTTCTCGCGGATAATGCAACTCGTGCCTGGGAAGCACGTAGCGCCGGATTCGATCTCCTCATCGTTGATGAAGCTCATCACCTCGAATGGTCCGCTGAAGAATCATCAACCGCTTACCAAGTGGTCGAATCCATCTCAAACGTCATACCTTCGCTTATCCTTTTAACTGCCACTCCGCAACGACTCGGCGCAGAGGGTCACTTTGCTCGACTGCGCTTGCTCGATCCCGCCCGCTACTCAAGCCTCGAAGCATTTCTCAGCGAAACCGAATCCTACGCACCACTCGCAACAGCCGTCGAACAACTCAGCCAAGGAAACATTCCTAAAAACCTATCGAGTTTCACCCAAGGTTCAAAATCAGCAAAAGAATATCTAACAGCTCTACAAAAAGGTGATGAAAACGCGCGCCAACCGCTGATCTCAGAACTCATTGATTCTTTCGGCACTGGACGCGTCCTATTTCGCAATACCCGCGAACGTCTTACTGGATTTCCAAAACGAATTCCCCTGCTCCACCCTTTAGATAAAGGCACATCTCCCTACACTTGGCTTGCCAATCTACTGCGTGAACTTCCAGCCAACGAAAAAATCCTTCTCATCACCAACTCGCCAGATGCAGCGATCACCGTACAGGAAAAACTTCTCAAAGAAATCCAACTCGAAACCGCGCTCTTTCACGAAGACCTCAGCATGCTGCAACGCGATCGCAATGCCGCTTACTTCCAAGAACCCGAAGGATCTCGCATCCTGATCTGTTCGGAAATTGGTTCCGAGGGCAGAAATTTCCAATTCGCCCGTCATCTTGTGCTGTTCGGACTTCCGCGTGATCCCGAAGTTCTCGAACAACGGATAGGCCGTCTCGATCGCATCGGCCAAACCGGTGACATTCACATCCATATTCCTTACGGAAAAGAAAGCCGCTCCGAACTTCAGGCGCGGTGGCTCCACGAGGCGCTAGATGTATTTTCAGAACCTTTGAAAGGAGCAACCACTCTCGCCACGGCCTTACTTCCTGAGCTCGATGCGTTGGCAGATTCCACATACGAATCGAAACCGTTTCAGAATTTCCTGAAGCGCTCAGTGAAAATGAAAGCGGATGTCTCGCATCAACTCAGCACGGGTCATGATCTTTTGTTAGAACTCGGTGCGCCACCCGCCTCGCAGTCTACCGAACTGCACGAAGCCATCGAAACCGCCGACGAAGATGCACGTTTCGAACGCTTCACGCTCAGGCTTTTCGATTTCCTCGGACTCGACGTTTCCGATCTTTCCACACGCGCCTTTCTCTTCAAACACGGGAATCGCCATTCCGAAGCCTTTTCCGATATCGGCGATGACGGGCTATCGGTCACTTTCGATCGAACCACCGCACTTTCTCGCGAGGATCTCTCTTTCCTCACTTTTGATCACCCTTTGTTCCGCGACGCGCTCGGGCAGTTACTGGATGGAAACTCCGGCAATGCCGCCTTCGCCAAGCTTCCTAGCACCAAAGGGAAAAGTATCTTGTTAGAATGCGCCTTCGTTTTGGAAGTCATCGCTCCAACTCGCTTGCATCTCGATCGATTCCTCCCACCCACACTCCTTCGCGTCATCGTCGATCACACAGGCAAAGCCCAAACCAAAGCTCCACCAGCCCAACTTCTCCAACCCAGCGACCCACGCCGCATCGTCGCTCAAGAGACATTTAAAACCCAACTCTTCCCAACCATGTTGGAAGCCGCAAAAGAAGTCGCCACCCGCGCCAGCAGTAAACCCATCGAAGCTGCAATCGAACTCGCAACTAAAACCTTGGAATCCCAAATCTCGCGACTGAACCATCTTACGGCCCTCAATCCAAACATCTCAAAATCCGAGATCGCATCGCTAAAATCCACTCTCAAAGAAACCACCTCGACCCTCTCCCAATCCCGCATCCGCCTCGATTCACTCAGGCTGATTTACTGCGGATGAAAATTGCAATCTTTGTCCCAGCTGTGACAATAATTGTAAAGTTCGAGTTGGAGGATGATTTGCTAGGGTTCATTTTCATTTCTTAGGGCTGTGATTATGATATTTCGTAACAGTGCTCTTGCGGTTTTGGCTTTGAAACATAAGTGTTGGTTCAGTGATTGCCTCTGAAATGCCTGTGTCTCCGCCCCGTGCGTGGGTTGAGATCAACACCCTGAGTCTGAAACACAATCTGGAATTCGCCCGCGAGGTTTCAGGATGTGAACTGATGGCTGTGGTCAAGGCAGGAGCTTATGGTCATGGGTTGGAAGCGATTTCACGTGTTTTGGAATCCTGCAATGTCGCCTTTCTTGGGGTCGCTAACATTGGTGAAGCTCGGCGCATTCGTAATGCAGGTGTCCAAACGCCCATCTACCTACTCGGTGCAACCTGGGAAAAAGAGCGTGAGGAAATTGTAGCTCGTGACATCGTTCCCTGTATCTCCACAATAGTAGAGGCCAAATCGTTTCATGAAATTGCCAAACGCCTTGGCGTCTGCCTAACAGTACATCTCGCGGTCGATACCGGTATGGGTCGCGGTGGATTTCTACCTGACGATCTAGTGGAAAAACTTGATGAACTATCAAAACTTGATGGCTTACGCATCGAAGGCATCGCCTCTCATCTTTCTTCATCTGATGAAGACGAATCGTTTACATTACAGCAGATCGCAAATTTCGATGGCACGGTGAAAAAACTTGGTGGTATAGATGCATTCAAGTGGCGCCATCTTTCCAACAGCGGCGGGATTCTTGGATATGAGAATCATTGCTGTAACCTCGCCCGCCCGGGTTTGATGATTTACGGAGTTTCGCCCATCCCTGGTTTCCAAGAAAAACTTCGCACGGTGATGTCTTTGAAATCCCGCGTCACTCTCGTGCGCACCGTGCCCGCCGGCCACAGCATTTCCTACGGTCGCACTTTCGTCACCACCCAGCCCACACGAGTCGCTACGGTCGGCATCGGTTATGGCGATGGCTATCCACGCCATGTGTCTGGCAAAAACGCGGAAGTATGGATTCGAGGAAAACGGCATCCCATCATTGGGCGCGTAACCATGGATCAGATCATCATTCGCCTGCCCGATGACTCGGACATCGAATGTGGGGATGAAGTCGAACTCTTCGGTGCGAATATTTCCGCAGACGAAATCGCGAAACTTGCCGATACCATCGTCTGGGAATTATTCACGGGGATCACGCCGCGGGTCGAAAGACTTTATATCTAAAATCTGCAGTTAACACTGCGGAGTTTAGATAGTTATTCGTTATTGGTTGGAAGTTGTAAGGAATGTTTGGCTTCTCTTTACACATTTTTTCAGAGATTTCTGATGAATCTATAAATCATCTAGTTGATGAGAGAATCAATCGATGTAATTCATTCATTATCTGCGTCAATCTGTGTTTATCTGTGGTTCAATTTCTTTTTAGCATAAAAAAACGTCTACCTCCGCGAGGGAAGTAGACGTTGGAAACTTTCGGGGATGAAAGATCAACCCCAGTCGTCATTGCCGCGACCACCGCCGCCGCCTTTGTAGCCGCCGCCGCCGCCGCGACGATCACCGCCGCCTTTGTAGCCACCGCCGCCGCCACCTTTGCAGCCGCCGCCACCGCCGCCGCCACGACGTTCACCGCCGTAACCGCCGCCGCCGCCGCCGCCACCGCCGCCGCCGCTGCGGAATCCGCCGGGACGAGCTTCTTTAGGCTCAGATGCGTTCACGCGAAGTGCGCGACCTTGATAGTCTTGCCCGTCGAGCGCTTCGATTGCAGCATTCAATTGGCTTTGATCTCCGAGCGTGACGAAGGCAAACCCTTTAGAGCGGCCGGTTTCACGATCAGTGATGATTTTTACCCGTTCGACCGGGCCGTATGCGGCGAAGAGATCAGTTACGTCTTCTTCGGTAGCGGTGTAGGGCAAATTGCCCACATAGATGTCCATTTTCTTATTCTTTGAGTCACGCCATTACAAACCATACTTCCTGAGACCATGGCGTTAAAGGACCAGACGAAGCGCGCCAAACCGCTAGGTTGCAGGAATGACGTTATTGAATTAATGAATAATTCAGAGAATGGCAAGATTTCTTTAATGCGAAATCGCTGCCAAAGAAAAAAGGGCGAGAGATACCTCCCGCCCTTTTTGGATATATTCTGAGGCACAAAGCTTATTCTGGAAGCAATGGCAAGACGCCTTCACCGGGAACTGGAGTCACAAGCTCGGACTCTATGGGCGCAGTCGTTGTTTCTTGTTCGCGGACGCGTCTACCGGTCGGGTCGATGATTTCTGCAGTTACAAAGATGATAAGGTTGCTCTTGATGCGGTTTTCTGCCTCGCTTTGGAACAATCTACCGAGAACTGGGATATCGCCAAGAATAGGCACTTTATCCTCCACAATTTGGACATCCTCACGCATCAGACCACCGACAGCCACGGTGTAGCCGTCGTAGATGGTGAGCGAGGTATCCACACTGCGTTTGGAGAAAACCGGCATTTCAATGCGGTTTTCCGTGACCACCAAGGTGATTGGGTTGCCGTCGCCATCGACTGAAGGAGCGAGAATGGGGCTACCATAGTTGACGAATCCCTCGAATTCCACGATTTGTGGAAGGAAACGAATATCGATGAGGAAATTGTTTTCAGCGATGTTTGGTTCAATTTCCAGAGTCACGCCCGTATAACGGGTATCCCATGCGACCGGTGAAGCAGGAGTGACAGGAATGTTTTGTGGAGCAGCTGCTACGCCGCCTCCACCAACGCCGCCAATTGCACCACCGATGTTTTGCGGGACTTGTGGGGGTTCGTATTCGATAGGATAGATGAATTCGCGGATGACCTCGATGGTTGCTTTCTGACCCGAACGAGCAGTGACCGCAGGAGCAGTCATCAAATCGCTACCTTTTTTCTGAGCAAGGCCACGCATAATCATTTGCACTTGGCCATCAGAGAACAAGCCCGTGACACCAAGGATACCCGGAGCAACCGATGGATTTTGTGCTGAGCGGTCAGGATTATTCAGAATGGAGTTTATGCTATTACGATTGATTGCATAATCACCGCTGCGTAGGCCAGCTGTTGCAGTATTCTTGACAGCCGTGCCCGGTGAACTTGGAATACCAGGAATCAGGTTTCCAGCGATCGGGTTGATAAAGTCTGCTGCGGTGCGGACAGCGCCAGTACCCACAGTTCCTGCAGTGCCGAAAACGTTACCGCCTGAACCACCGATAGGACTGAAGATCCAGTCGAACCCAAGTTCATCGCTATTTTCCTGAGTGATCTCAACAAACTTGGTGGTGATTTTCACCTGTTTTGGCTCTCCATCCATGTGCAGCTGAACCAACTGCTCCACTTTGTCTAACTCGGCAGCGGTGTTGGTAACCAACAAGGTACCTGCTGAACCCAATGTCGCAGCACTGCCTTCTGTAAATTTGATACCATTCGATTTGAGCAATTCGATGATTGGAGGGCGTTCCTTCAAGCTATCATTCAAGCCACCGCCACCACCTGCTGCGGCAAACGGATCGGCCTCGGCTGGTGCCGCGCCTCCACCGTTGGAAGACATAAGCTTAGCTACGAAATCGGGTGGGACTCGGAATGTGCGAGGGAACATATCCTCGCCTTGCTCGGTGATCGGCACGAGAGTCACAGCGAAGTCATCCACTTTGTAACGCAATTTGGATTTATCGCAGATATATTTTAGGGCGACACCGAGTGGGACATTGCGCAGGCGAAGCTCGTCAATACGCGCTGAACCTAAATCACCACCACCGCCACCCAATAAATCCTCACCCGCTGGCAATTCTCCTTCTGCAGGAACCAAACCGCCACCTAGGCTATTGCTTTTGGGACGACGAATGACCAAGTTGACGCCTTTTTTCGTGGGGTCGAGCTCACTCACATCAAGTTCACCAGCACGCAAGCGAAGATAATCAATCGCTTCTTCAACCGTTCTGTCTTCGAAATTAATTCTAGGAATAATGATGTTGCGAAGTTTTGCATTGATAGCAACAACGCCATCGGTTTGGCCAGGGCCTCTGGTTGTTACCGGATCAAACGTCGGGACATCGGCAGGAATAGATAATTCCCATGCTTGGTCGACTTGCATCAACAACTCAGCGCGAGTTTGACCATAGGCGGCACGGTAATAATCGCTTTTCGACTGTGCAATTTTTTCCATCCCACGACGAGCAGCTTCGTTGTGTGGATCAATGCGAAGAACATCTTCATACTCTTTTTTCGCGAGATCGTATTTACCGAGATCATAGTAGCCTTGTGCCATGTAAAGAGTGCGGCGAACTTGATCGACCTTTTTGACGTGATCATTGGTAAGCGCAGGGTTTGTGCGGATGGGATCATCCAAATACGCCAACTCAGTTTTAGCGGTGACGTTTTCAGGATCCATGTCTGGAGCGAGAACCACTTCAAGCAGCTGGCGAGCCTCGTCGTATTTGCCAGTTTTGCGATAGGACTGAGCAAGAGCCACGCTGGCGTCTGCCAAATGTTGAGTGTAACTTTCACGCCTATCCACAAGAGCAGGAACGTTTCTGACATTTCCCAAGGCCGCTTTGTATTTATCCACAGCTAGTTGGAAGTCAGCTTTCTTGTAGGCTTCGCGGCCCTCCGCAACGAGGCGATCTGCCTCAGTCACAGCTTGAGTTCTGCGGATGATTTCGCGTTGGGCAAGACTACCTTTGCTTGATTCACCTCCACCAGTTTGTGCTGAGGAAAGATTAAAGGGCATGGTCGCAGCAAGCAGTATGAGGGATACGGCTGTCGGACTGGAGCAATACGTTGGCTTTTTTTGCATAGTGGACGGAAACTTTCTGGAGAGAATATATAGATTTGAAAAGCGCATTTTTGAGAAATGTTGATAATTTAGCTAGGAGTGCAAATTGCGTTATGGGCGTTTGGCGATCTCATGGAGCTTAGTTGAGCCGTCTTCGAGGGTCTCACGGACCACAATTCGGGACGGGGAGACTTCCATCATACGGAATCGTTTGGGCTCAGTATCCTTTGGTAATGCGAAGTCTGTGAGCTCTTCAACCTTGAATTCTTGACTGCCCAAGCCGAGCGCTTCAAGGGATAATTTCGCGGTGCGATCGTATTTTGTGAACTTTGCAGTATTGTCCAACCTGAAATTTGCGGGGATTTCATAAACCATGCCTTTTTTATTCGGCTTCTGGTCCTCAACTTTGATGTAGTCGATATTTGATTCGCCTTCCGCTCTATTCTCAAATCCAAGGTATTTAAATCGGCCTTTTGCCTCTTTTGCGGCATCTTCCTTAAAGAATAAAGTATTGGGTTTGATCGGTTCTACTGCTGGATTTTTCACCCTGACACGCTTGGTATCGTTGTATTCGAAATTTATATCAGGTGTGGCTGCGGTCGGATAACCGTTGGGGCGCAATACCCACTTAACGGATTCGTCGCCTAAATATGCGAGTTTCAGAATCAAATTGGGATGTTTACTGGAATCTTTGGGATCTGTATTCGCCTCAAACTCCTCGAGGTTAGTAAAGCCATCTGAGTCTTCATCGCGCTGTGGCGAGTCGCCAAAACCCGGATCGATGCGATTTTCAAGCCACCATTTATTGGGTATGGGTGGATGAACGTCATCGCTTTTAGGTAAATCAACGGGTTTTTTAGGAGACTTTTTATCAACGAAAAGAGGCACTCCCGTAAAGAGATCGACAGGCCTACCCTCACCATCCTCGCCCTGCACCCATCTCTGATCGATCAGGTAGGAGGAATTCGCCAAAGCGACTTTATCACCATCCTTTATCGACACATTGTCAGAACCGCCACCTTTCGGATCATCCGCAAAGTCCTTCTCCACTGAGCTTCTCATTTTAAAGCCCGTGTAACCAAGAGCCACGGCAGCGACAAGCGTTCCAGCAAGCGCTACCTTTTCGTAATGATCAGAAATCCAAGACATATGAAAAATTTAACTTAAGGTTTTGCGGGTTCTGGTTTGGGTAAGAACAACAGGAGATCGAATCTGATAAAGACCTCTAATTCTTCGTCACCGAGCACTTGGTATAAAATTCTTGATGTGTCTGTATTTGCCTGTGCTCCGGCAGGTAGTGGTGCGGGTGCTGGTGTAGGAGCGCCGGGATTTACTGGTGGAGCAGAGGCGTCATCAGCGCCTTCAGGTTGCGGATCTACAACAGGTGCGGGTGCAATGTCAGGTGTGGGTGCAGTGCCAGGTGCCGGTGCTACTCCCGACGCAGGTGCAGTGCCAGGAGCAGGCGCTACTCCCGGTGCAGGTGCAGTGCCAGATGGGGTTCCGGGTGCAGGTGCAGGATCCTCAAAAAACGCTCCAAAGGGAGTCGCAGCGTCAGGTGGTTTTGGAGTTTCAAATTTCGCATCGGAAATTCTAGGTGGAGCTTCCCGCTGATTGTTGATGCGAATGGAACGGATCACACAGTAGTAATTGTGTTTATTTCCAAGCTTGGTGATGAAGTCACGGACGGCGGGTTCTGATCCTTTGAAGACGATTTCATATCCAAACTTTCTTGCGACATCATTTTTTCCTGGAATGTGAGCGATATCATTTTCCTCAGAAATTTTTTCTCTGTAAATCCGAACTAGCTCTGAGGGTTTTGCCTCGGCCATTCCTAACAATATGTGTTTGATTGCGTTGAGTTGATAATCCAAGAGAGAGGTGGAACCCGTCTTGGCGAGTTGCCCCTTGTATGACTCAAATCCCATGAAGAAATTTTCAGGCAATTTTCCTCCCGTAGCATTGAATGCCTTTGCTACTTCCTCGCTCGCTAATTTTACGTTTCCAGTAAATTGCTGAGTAGTGATTTTTTTGGATGGGTCTAATTGATAGTTCTTGTATAAATCACTTAGATCTTTGATCGCCTTGTCGTATTCTTCCAAAGCTTTATTCTTCGCTTGGCTGTTATCCTTATTGGGATACAATTTGAGTTTTTCAAAATTACGCACATCCGCATAAGCAGAATTGTAATCTTTTTTGGCCTTCTCGTATTTAGATCCACCTTTGATCGCAACAAACACCAGTATACCACAGAGAACAATCGTGATACCGATTAAGGCTGAGAGGAATGGGTTTTGTTTAATCCAATTCATAATGGCTATGTAAAATTCTTAAAATCTGAGGGTTACTTAACGGCTACCGGTTCCGCGAGGGGCAGGATCAATTCGAATGGGAAACCAAGATCATCTTCTCCACCAGCTGCCGATGGTTTTAACAACTGTTCGTCGCTGAGTTGGATTTCTTTTGTATCACTGTGGTTGTTGCCACCCCTAGTTTTACCCTCTTTCACGGTGAATTTAAACACAGTGCTATTGTCACGTAGGTTTTTCAAAAGATCGGATACCACGTTTTGGCTACGAGGATTATCCCGCCAAAATCCGCGAACCATGATCGCGTTAGCGACATATTTTGGCTCTGCTTTTTGTTTATCTTTATCTTTTGGCTTCTCTTTATCTTGTGATTTTTCCTCAACCACGGGTGGAGTTGCAATCAGGCTTGCTGCGACAGCCGCATTGTTAGCGAAATTACGCGGGATAACTTGTTGCGCTGGAGAGATGGGTGGAACAGGGCCGTCTTTTGGTGGGATAGGATTATATCCATAAATGGGTGATAGTTCAGTTAGCCAAACGGAATCGCTGGCAAAAGCTTCGCGAACTTCATTAATCAAATTATACCAATAGACGTGATCCTCTTGGATATCTGTATAAGCCGTTGCATACTCATTTGATGAATCTTCCTTTTTCAGTAGGGCCTTAATTTTTTTTGCATCAGGAGCCAACTTATCTCTCACATCCGACATGCTTTGCTTCTCATTCTCCGCGTCAGCAGCTGCCAACTGCGCCAACAACGCCCAAACACCAAAGCCGGCTACAAGGATTGCAGCGGCCGCGATCAAAAAGGGCTTACGTCTTTCCGCTTCGCGCTTCTGCTCAACCGCAAAAGGCACGAGATCAATATTGATGGATGATTTACCAACTCCCCTGAGTCCGAGACCTACCAATTCTCCCATCATGTGAGCTTCTTGTTGAAGAATCTCAGGATCAACAGTGAACGCAAGATTGGTGAGCGGATTGAAAAACTCGACTGGAAGGCCCAGTTTTTCCTCAAGAAACTCCAAAGTGTATGGCAAATTCGCACCACCACCAGCCAACAAGACTTTCTTGGGTGCACTACCATTGTGCTGGCTTCGATAGTAATTTGTGGTGCGGGTGATATCGGATGCGAGACGAGTTAGGGCGTTACGAATAACCATCGCCAAAGCAGCAATCGATTCATCCAATGTATCTGTGTGTCCACCACCAAGCGCCACTAGGCCATTGTGAATTTTCTGATGCTCCGCTTCACCAAATGGGACTCGATACTCTTTTGCGATCGCCGAGCTGATAGACGATCCACCAATCAAAACACTGCGGGTGAAAAAGCGTTTGCCCTCGACATAGATCAAGCTGCTGGTCTTCGCGCCAATATCCACAATCAATACCGCATCATCAGAAACACCATAGGCAGAACGATAAGAATTATAGAGTGCCATTGGAGCGACGTCCACCTCCGCAGTGGACAAACCGGACAAGTTGACGATGTCGTTGATCTTTTCCAGTTCATCGCTTTTGATAGCAACGATGACTGCTTCTTTTTCTTTACTGCCTTCGATTAATTCATAGTCCCAAACGACTTCTGATAGAGGAAAAGGCACGTGTTGTCTTGCTTCGAATGTAACCAGTTGTTCTAAATTTTCATCCTGAATCGCGGGTAGCTTGACAAACCGCATGAACACAGCCTGTGCGGATATCGAGTAGCGAACTTTCGCCTTTTCGATATTCAGGCGTTCAACGATATTTTTGATCGCAACTTGAACCTGCACTTCCCTTGATGCTTCAAAAGCTGGATCCGCAACGATGGTTTCAGCCGTATATCCCTTAAGTATCAGATCACCATACTTGGAAGTTTCAAATACAGCTGCGCTGATGCGTTGAGAGCCTATGTTTAAAGCTACGATAGTCGAAGAATCAGCCATGGTTTGAGGGTATCAAAAATCTTAAAATCTAGTGAAGAGGCATTAGAAAAAATTAGCGACGCTCGATGAGAACCTCCGCATAGCGATCCCACCACATATTTGCGAATGGAGTTTCCATCTTATTTAGCAGAGGCACGGTATCACTACGAGAAATTTTATCTGAGGTTGTATTCCACCAACCTGCTTTGCTAGCGCCACTGGTTTCCTGTGCGACTTTTTCACCGTTGATCAATACTTCATATCCAACCAAATTTACCACTCCTTTGCCTGCACGATCACGGCCGGTCAGGCGCTTGATAGATGCCGGAGAGAGATAGACCGAAGAGAAAATTTCCTCATTCAAAGGCACGTTAACATGAGTGATATCTTTTGTGAGCAACAAGTAAGCTCCTTTTTTTTCCGGATGCTCCACAGCGATATACCATTTCACCATGACTCGCTCCGCTGTTTTCGAAGGCGGCTCAGGTGCCATCTGGATTTTAAATGACGCCTCAATTTCCAACCAATCTTTTGGTTTGAACGCTTTTGTCTTACTTACATTGAAATCAGGCGATGGAAGATCATCAAATGCCGGCTTTTCTGGTTCGACCTTGAATGATTGAGCCCTAGCTATGGAATCAAAAGAAACAGCTATGGTAGCGACTGCAACCGCTGATAGTAAGGAAAGTCGTAAATTACGCATAATGTTTGGATATAAAGAAAACTAAGGAATTCTTGCTTGGGTTGACCAGATAAAAGATCAATCTAAGTGAATTTCTTGATAGAAAGCAAAAAATCCAATCAATCCCCCGCACAATCCATTGACGAAAGGGCATGGCTTGCACATCACTTGAGGCATGAGTGTGACGCTGTTTCCTTTCCCAAGTTCTAACCCCTCTGTGGTTGGAAGTTTTGGGGATTTACTCGCGCTTCGTTCTGCAACGCCCGCAAGTCTCTCCCTAGAATGCGATCTCGCCGAGATTCGGCTGGATCTATTTCACCAAGAGATTTCCCAACAAGGCCCCCAACTCTGGGCTCATTTGAACGGCTTTCCCCTGCTCTTCACCGCCCGCCGCCACTCCGAGGGCTCACCCTTTGATTTATCTGTAGATAATCGGAAATCCCTTTTAGAATTAGCCTTACCCGCTGCGACACTGATCGATATCGAGGTTTCCAGCATCGCTGAAATGGCTGATCTTATCGCTAACTTCAATACCCAGTCCATTCCGTGGATCGCCTCGTTTCATAACTTCGAGCGACTCCCCACCCTAGACGAGCTCATTCCCCGCGCAGCCCAAGCCAAGCTGGCGGGTGCTGCCGCATTCAAATTTGCGGCGCGGCTGAATCGGGTCGAGGAGCTAACCACCCTAGTTAATCTCCAGACCCACGACTTTGGGCTTCCCGTCGCAAGCATGGGCATGGGCAGTTTGGGGGCTGAATCTAGGCTTCTCTGCGCACAAAATGGCAGCGTATTGAACTATGGCTTCATCGGAGATACCGAAACCGCACCGGGTCAGTGGCCTGCAAAGCTCTTGAGAGAACACATCCATGCTCTAGGCAAAATTTCAACATGAAACCGGTCTACACCCTATCCGATCTCGCTGTAGCAGCCGCCGCAACCAAGCCCGCGCGCCTAGCTGTGCTGGGCCATCCCGTCGCGCATTCCGCGTCTCCGCAACTCCACCAACCCGCCTTGGACGCTTTTGGCATCGATGCCTCATACGTCCGCCTTGATGTCGATCCTGGTCATTTATCTCAGGCCTTCAAGCTCATGCGTGAGCTTGGATTCATCGGTTGCAACGTCACCGTCCCGCACAAATTCGAGGCGATGGCAGCTTGTAGCAAGGTTTCACCCCATGCCGAACTCTTGGGTGCTGTCAACACGGTGCTGTTTTCTGATGATGAAACTCTAGGCTACAACACCGATGGCCCAGGCATCATCGCTGCGATCGAAGAAGCGTTTCAGATTAAAGCAGACGGCGTTCACACCCTGATTCTCGGAGCTGGTGGTGGAGCTGGACAAGCCATTGCAACCCAATGTTGCATCCAAAAACCAGCGAAGCTCACCCTAGTGAACCGCAGCTTGGATAAAATCAAAACCCTTGCCGCTCGTCTTAAAGAAATCTCGCCTGATACAGAGATCCAAACCCTCACCCTGGCAGATCCTGTTTTGAAGCAGTTATGCCATCAAGCCGATCTTCTCATTCAAACCAGCTCACTGGGACTAAAAGCTGATGATCCGAAAGTCATTCCAGATGACTACTTCCTACCGCATCACTGCGCCTACGATACGATCTACAAACCTGCAGAAACCCCTTTCTTGGCCAGCGCCCGCAAGGTCGGCTGCAAAACCGACAACGGTCTGAGCCTTCTGATTCACCAAGGCGCCTTGGCGTTTAAATATTGGTTCCCTGATAAAGACGCCCTCTCCATCATGAGAGAGGCGATGAAAAACGGTTAGATCCTTTCGAGAATCGCGTCACCCATACCTGCGGTGCCGACTTTTTTCTCTCCTGCTTTTCCAGTCGCGATGTCGCCTGTCCGGAATCCATCTGCGATCGCCTTCGCCACCGCGGCTTCGATTGCCTCGGCTGCTTCTATTTTCCCGAGTGAGAAACGCAACAACATCGCCAACGAAAGCACTTGCGCAATCGGGTTTGCAATGCCTTGCCCAGCAATATCCGGAGCAGAACCACCCGATGGCTCATACAAACCGAAGTACAATCCGTCGGTTTTTTGCTGACCCAATGAAGCCGATGGCAACATTCCCAACGAACCTGAAATCATTGCCATCTCGTCGGAAAGAATATCACCGAAAAGATTTTCCGTGACCAATACATCGAACGAACCAGGACGCTTGATCAACTGCATTGCCGCGTTGTCCACATACATGTGTGAAAGTTGAACTTCAGGAAACTCCTTCGCGATTTCGATCACTGTCTCACGCCATAAAACTGACGATGCTAACACGTTCGCTTTATCAACCGACAACAACTGCTTCTTCCGTCCCATTGCCGCAGTGAAAGCAATTCGCGCAATCCGTTGGATCTCGCTCTTTTTGTAAATCATCGTGTCCAACGCGACTGGCTCGCCGTTTTCCTCGTGACGTCCTTTCGGCGATCCGAAATAAACGCCACCTGTTAATTCGCGCACACACAGCACATCGAAACCATCCGCGATGAGTTCTTGCTTAACGGGTGAGGCATCGGTCAAGGCCGGCAAGCAAACTCCCGGACGCAAGTTCGCAAACAAACCGAAATGTTTCCGCAATGGCAGCAACGCTCCGCGCTCAGGTTGGATTTCTGGAGGTAAACTCTCCCACTTCGGTCCACCGACGGAACCGAACAAAATTGCATCCGCCGCTTCACTCGCAGCCACGGTTTCCGCAGGCAACGGATGTCCACCATGATCAATCGCCGCGCCACCGACCAGATGCTCAGAGCGCTCAACTTTGAAACCAAATTTCACTTCAACCGCATCAAGCACACGCAGCGCCTGAACCATCACCTCCGGGCCGATACCGTCACCCGATAAAATCGTAATTTTTGCCATAATCTATATTTGTAAAATTTCTGTGTTTCAAATTCATCCATCATACTCGCCTCAGCGTCTTCCTCCCCCTCGTCGCCTTCTTGACCGCCGTAGCCTTGGGGAAGGAGGTAGCTAAGTATGGGCGGTGGAAATGTTTCTACTCCTCCTCGAACTTGCGCGTGATCAAATCGCCGATCGCTTGCAGTGCCGCATCCTCATCTTCACCATCCGCACTGACTATAATCACTGACCCATGACCTGCCGCCAACATCATCAAACCCATGATACTTTTACCATCCACCTCTTCACCGTCCTTCTCGACCATGATGTCGCATTTGAATCGGTTCGCCATCTTCACAAACTGCGCAGCGGGACGCGCATGAATTCCGAGTTTGTTTAGAATCGTAAAATCTTTTTTTGCCATGGGGTTAATATTCGGTGAACGCAGACTAGAAAGGCAAAGCCCAAATCTCCAAGGTAAATTTTCAACCTTTTCTAAGGAGGAGGGACATTCCTGTCCCTCATTTAAGTAAAAACCCTAAAAATCTCTTATATTAACCCATGCTCTGCGACCTCAGCGCCTCGGCGGTGAAAAACCTTGTTATTTTCCAAATCCCCGCCCCTGCGCGTCATCCGGCACCACTTCCAATAACACCGCCCGCTCCTTATTCCCCGCTCCATCGAAATCATCCGTCCGAGCGACCCGCAGATAATCCATCCCAAATCCCTTCGCTAAGGCCTCAAAATCCACCGGACTCTCCGCAGACATCCAGGCCTTCGCCGCGTCGCTCATCCCTTGCAAGCGCGGAACTTTGTCGAAAATCTTCCCTCCACCGTTGTTGATCACCACCAGCACCCGTCCCTTCAGCTCCACCTGGCCTAACATTTTCAAACCCGCCAGATCGTAAAGGACGGTTAGATCTCCGAAAATCCCCCAAGCATCCTCCTCACCCGCGCTAGCGCCCAACCAGGTGCTTATTTGCCCATCGATCCCATTTGCTCCGCGGTTCACCCGCACATTCCGCACCGGGCGCTCCCATTGGGCATACAGATTCCACTCACGAATCGGCAAACTATTGCCGAGATACACGCTATTGCCGACGGCCGCATAGACCGAAAGCATCCGCATCCAGCCCGCTTCGCTGTCAGGTAATGCCTCAAGCGCTTCCTCGATCCGTTGGCCGCGCCCCTCGACCCCTTCTAACCATTCACTGATGTCACCCAACTCCTCAGGCTCGCCCAATGCTGGCAAAACTCTCTGCAACATTCCCTGTAAAACCTCTGCATCCCGACCCAGCCCACGCAATCCATTTCGGCAAACCGACCACACACTCACCTCTAACAGATCTTCCAAATCCCGCCAAAAGCGCCCGCTCGGCACTCCACCCAAACGCAGTACTTTTGCTGGAGGATTCTCTTTCAAAACCCGATCTGCATCTACCACCACGAGATGTTGCAACGCCTCCCGCAAGCCACTGCTTGCCTCCACCACCACGGGTGCTGCCAGACTTTCGCAAAAATGAAACACCTCTTCCTGCTCCTCTAGTTCCAGATCCCCTACCATCACCACCAAACCCCGCATCGTCGGTTCACGCAACCAACGCGCCAACTCCGCCACCTGCGGCCTACCGTAATCCACCGCGAATTCACCCAGCGTGAAATTTTCAAATCGATCATCCCCCACCACAAACTCCTCATCCAATTCCATATTCACATGCAACGGGCCTTTGCCTTCCCAATTTCCTAAATCCCTACCCGCGTATTCCCCGAAAATTCCCACCTGCTCGATCGCCTGCGGCGCTCCACTCCCGCGAAAATGTTCCGGCCTGTCCGCCGTTAACAACACCAAGGGCCGCGCTTGGTAATACGCCTCAATCACCGATGGCAATAATTCCGCAACCGCGGTCCCGCTTGTCACCACCACCGCACAGGGCTTGCCTGTCACCATCGTCCGACCCAACGCAAAAAATCCCGCCGATCTCTCCTCGAAATGACTCCAGACCTTGACCTTCCCCGCAGCCTCAAGTTTTGCCAGCACTTCCAGCAAAACGGCATTACGCGCCCCACCGCAAACCACATACTCGCCCACACCGGATTGCACCAAATCTCGCAACCCATCCACCGCTTTTTGCCAACTGCTCACACCCGACATCTATCCTTCCCGCTCCGCTTTGCAACTCGCTTCCTCAATATTCAAATCTCAAGAAATCCAATCCATTCAGAGAACTTCAGCCATTTTTGACTTAAAATATATCCCAGATGGGAAAATAAACCGCAATGGGAGCGAAGTGGACATGGACGAACACAAAAATCACCTCTCTTCGTCAAATGGACACAGATAAACGTTAATTTTTCAAAGACTTATGATGAATTTATCTACCATCTAATGGATGAGTGAATCGATCGTCTTATCTCATTCACTATCTGCGTTCATCTGCGTTCATCCGTGGTTCCTATTTTCTACTCCAACAACCCCAGCTCCTCCTGTTTCAGCTTCCGTTCCAAATAAAACGGCGCAAATGGCAACAAAGAACACACAAACGCAATCGCTGCCTTTTTAAAACTCCACCTCCTATCGATCCACACATGCAGCAGTAAAAAGCAAAAAAGCACAAACAACACCCCGTGAATCATACCCGGAATCTGAATTGCCTCCTCGTTTCCTAATATCCGCTTCTCGTAGATCGCCGCATACAGCAAAACCAAAAACGAAATCCCCTCCGCCAAGCTCACATATCGCAATAATTTCAAAGATATACCATTCATCACTAGCAGCCTATTTCCACATTCCAAAAAATCAACGCGTGATTGCATACCTGGCAGGAATGGCAGTTTATTTTCTTCCAAATCAAAAATCAAAAATCAAAAATTGTCATTCATAAACGTGGCGGCGGATTGCATCCGCCATGCCATTCATTCATTAAAAATTTAGGCATGGCGGATGCAATCCGCCGCCACGATCACATCACTTCCTCGCCGCCGCGATCTCTGCGATCAGGCGATGCAGAATCATGCGATGATCCAGTCCGGTTGTGACCAGTGCTTGGTCGGCGCGTTGGGTTTGCACCATGACGTGTTGCAAACCATCTAGGTCGTAATTTTTCGCATTCGGCACAGCGAGAAAAATCGGATAAACGTTCACGCCAGTGCCGTCTTTTTTCTGTGGCAGCCATGCACGATCTGAAGCTGGCAATCGGTTCAATGCACCAGCGAACGCGCCATAATTTCCGGATGGAGCTTTGAATTTTTCCAAAATCAATTTCGCCATGTAAAGGTTGCGCACCACATTGATGATGGATGCACGCATGATCCCGATCGCCGATTCTTCAGCAGCAAGTTGCTCATCGATGAGTTGGATGGCGCGCGTGACGTTGCCTTTTTGAATCGCTTGCCCGATCTCGAAAACCACGGCTTCGCGACTCAGCGGCACCAGCAATCGGACATCTTCTATTGTCACAACCCGACGCTCTTTTCCGAGAAACAAATCGAGTTTCTCCAATTCATTCATGATCTGTTTGGTCTGCTCACCAGCGAGCATGATGAAAAGTTCCATCGCGTCGTTTTCAAACTTTAGCCCCAGCTCGCTGGCTCTGCCCTCAACCAATCTCCCAACCGCATCTTCCCATCCTTCTTGGTTGATATCGATTTTATCAAAACTTTGCACCGCCGCGTTTTTCTCCAGAAATTTCCAGAAAGATTTCCGTTTATCGATCTTGTCTGCGGAAATCAGAAACTTGATCCCGTTGGGCAAACCTTTTTCCAAAATCCCCCGCAGCATCTCCACCCCAGCCTCGGTCCGTTGTGCTCGTCCAGTGACGTCGTCGGCGAGGAAATTCACATTCCTCAGCCAGACCACTTTATCCCCACCAAACATCGGCATGGTCATCAAAGATTGCGATGCACTGGAGCAAATTTCATAAGCTCCCTCGGAATTATCCGCATTACCATCGATGGTCTCATGCGTGAAGCCATCGTCATTTCCGCCCGTCAGCTCATTATAAAGCGCCAGCGCCTCCTCCCTGACCATGCCGTCATCACTACCCACGATCACATGGAAATTCGCATTCTCGGAAATCTTCTTCTTTGTCGTCGCCACACCGGAGGTCTAGCGGGAAATTTCAAAATTCAAAATTCAAATCTCAATAAAATTGGGAAAACTCAGGGCGATTGCATCGCAGAGCCTTGAAAGCGTAGCTTTCAAGGCTTTTAAGATTCGCGCTAGACTTTCACTCTAAAACAGCCAGATTAGGCGAGTCATGATATGCACTCACATCTGCTCGCCTCTCGATCCCGTCAGC
>JAJTHK010000045.1 GCA_021298895.1 Luteolibacter sp. | reverse complement strand
GCTGACGGGATCGAGAGGCGAGCAGATGTGAGTGCATATCATGACTCGCCTAATCTGGCTGTTTTAGAGTGAAAGTCTAGCGCGAATCTTAAAAGCCTTGAAAGCTACGCTTTCAAGGCTCTGCGATGCAATCGCCCTGCCTCGCCCTTGGTCTTGCGGCCTTTGGTATGGTGATTTCTGGCGAAATTGCCCATGCTAAGTCTTTCTACAAAGAAACCCCACTTTTCTCCACCGCGCCGGCTGAAACCTTGACGGTTAACGCACTCACGCGTTTCGGTCCAGTTGGCATGGCTCTGGAGCTGCATCAACCTGCCTTTACGATGGTTGTTGGTGAAATTGAGCCAGGTTCACCAGCTGAGGCGACCGGAGCATTGAAAAAGGGTCAGTTCATTGAGACAATCAATGGTCAGAAACTCAAGGACATCGATCCGCGTATCCAGCTGGGCAATATCATTGAAAAAGCCGAGGCCACGGATGGTGCTGTGAAGTTCATGGTAAAGGACAACGCAGCTGCGGTGGCTAAAGAGGTTATTGTGAAAATCCCGGTGCTGGGCGCTTACAGTAAAACCTGGCCATTGAATTGTCCGAAGTCTGATAAAATTGTTAGAAATATGGCTGATTACCTCGTCAAGCCAGGTTCTAATAAAGGTTTCGCAGATTTCGGAATGTTGTTTTTACTTTCAACGGGTGAGGAAAAAGACATCGCGCCAGTTAAGGAGTGGGTGCATAGTCTTAAAGGTAAAAAGCAATCAGGTTACGCATGGCATATCGGATACGGCGGGCTTGCTGTTTGTGAATACTATCTCCGCACAGGTGATCCTGAAGCTTTACCAGTTATCCAAGATTTGGTCGATGCCGCAGCAAAAGGCGAATACCTCGATGCATGGGCAGGACGTGGTGGTGTTGTTCAACTTGGTTACGGCAACGGTCACCTCAATGCCGGCGGAACGCATGTGGTGACATTTTTGCTTTTAGCAAAGCAATGCGGTGTCAATGTGAATGATAGCCTTCTGCACCGCACGATGATCCACTTTTTTCGCTATGCGGGTCGTGGTATAAATCCTTACGGCGATGATAGGCCGGAAAACTCCTTTGTTGATAACGGCAAACACGGCAAACTCGCCTACGCCATGGCTGCCGCTGCATCGCTGACTCCAGAAGGAGAGAAATCCATTTATGCGAAAGCTCGTGACAACTGCGCGAAGACCAGTTTTTACACTACCACCTTCATGCTCCACGGCCACACGGGCGGCGGTATTGGAGAAATCTGGCGCAGTGCTTCGATGGGATTGAAGCACGAGAAAGAACCCAAACAATACCGCGAGTTCATGGATAACCGCAAATGGCATTATGAAATGTCACGTCGCTTTGATGGATCTTTTGCTATTCTCGGTGGTGCGGGATATGACAATGTTGAGTGGGGTAATTGCTACGCGATATCCTACACCGTCCCACGCAAAACCCTGCGTATTACCGGTGCGCCTCCATCCAAGTTTTCAAAACTCTATAAGCTTCCTACTCGCCCTTGGGGGACAGAGGCGGATGATATTTTCCTCTCCATGGATCCTGTGCCGGGTGAGGCTGGCAAGAAATTAGATGTAGCAGGTGAAACCCTAGCCAGAGATTCCTCCAAGCCACTCATTATTCGTCTGAATGAAAAGCCCCTTACTGACGATGAAATTCGCCAGTACGTTTCCCATCCCGAATATCTTATTCGCAACATGGTCGCTAATGTGGCTGCGGGTCTAACTGCTGACTACATGTTCCCGAAACCTGCTTTCGAAGTCCGACCAAAATTGTTAGAAGAATTCGTTCTTCATAGCGATCCGCGCGTACGTAATGCTGGATTCCGTGCTGCTACCAAAGCATTTGATCCAACACTCGATTGGAGTAAGCGCCTGTTCAATCTCGCGATCGAATGCCTCAAAGACGATAAAGAATCATGGTTCGTAAAAGATGCATGTTTTTCGCTTATCCAAAAAGGCACGCCTGACATGATCGTTCCTCATGTGGATATCATTGTCCCTTACCTCAAGCACTCTGAGCAGTGGCTTCAGAACGGAGCGCTCATGACATTGGCTCAAGTTGCAACAGACAGCCGTTGTTACGAAAAAGTTCTCCCGCCTATGGGTGAGTTATTCCAGAATACACCTCGTCAAAGCACGACGGGTGGGCCGCTCTTTCTAATGGCAGAAAAACTACCTGCGGCAGATGAAAAAGTTCGTGTTGTTGCGCTGAAAGCGATGGGTGCAGCATACGAAAATTACAGTGGCAAGACTCGTTGGGAGGGTGGTCAGGATTTGACAGGTCACCGCAATGAAACACTTGGACGTCTGGCAGGTGCGCTTGCGGGTGTTCCGGGTGGATATGACCTGCTCTATAATGTTTCTAAAAAACAATATCCTGATTCCACTTTGCCGCATGATGAGGTTTTCCTTGCTGCTGATCCCGCACGGTTCGGTCCTGAGCTTAAAAAAGTCATACTTCCAATGATCAGTGAAAAACTTGTGTTCCAATACATTGGTGAAAACCGCCGTAGGATTTTTAGTGAGCTTTCCAAGCCTAATCAAAACGGTGTTGTGACAAATTCCATCGATGGACTTGTCTCTCTTTACAACAAAGTTGGAGTTACTGAATACGATTGGAAGCCATTCGGTCCTGATTTGAAAAATGTAAAATGGGATTATCACACCTTCGATCCTGCAGAAACACTGGCCTACGATAAAACCCCGTGGCGTTATCGTCCGGTGACTCTGCCAAGTGGTATGGAGAAATGGTATGCTCCAGAGTTCGATGCTGCGAAAGCGGGTTGGAAAAAAGGACTTCCACCTTTTGGTCAATACAAAGGCGAGCTAACAGATAACTCGAAAGCAGACCGCAATCATTGGGGTGAAGCTCCACGCACTCTATGGGATAAAGAGGTTCTCCTTATGCGTGGTACCTTTGAAATTCCAGCACCCAAGCCCGGCCATATTTATCGTCTCCGCGCTAGCCGTGGCCAAGGAGTTGGTGCTGGTGACGGGTTTAAAATTTACCTCAATGGAAAACCGCTCGTAGAAACCAAAGAAGGCTTGGGACGGCGTGCAGGTGATACCGTTCAGGGCGCTTGGATCACTCCCGAATTCAGTGGGGAATTTGGCAAAGGACCTATCACCATTTCAGCGATCACATTCATGCGTTACGGCGATCGCGCCATCGTTCAAATGCCTCCGGCTGCTCAAGGGATTTTCAGCATGTGGCTGGAAGAAAGAAAACTTCCTTCACTTGATGCGGAAGTTCTTCGCAAAGGGGCATCCTTTGTTCCTATGCTTTCTACCGAGTGGCAAAATCTACAGGATCCATCCAAAGATGCGGAAGATCCAAACGAAGGAAAATTCAAATTCGATGGTAAATTTGTCTCGAATCCAAAAGCAACTGGATCATGGAATGTGATCTCTCAAGTTGCCAAGATTGAGGAATTCGATCCTGCTGCCAAGCAAACCATCGGACGCACTCCGTTCCCAAAAATCACTCTGCAAGCAGATGGCTTCACTCAAGATCAACGCTGGATATGGTCAGGTGATGTTCTGTTAGATCTTGAACAAAACATAGCTCAGAAAATGATCGTGAAGACCGTCGGCGGCACCGATTACCTTTTCATCGAAGCTGGTGGCTTTGGTCCGAAGAATCCTCTTGGATGGAAAACACCATGGTTAGTGCTTAAAAAGAACTAACCATGCAGGCGCTTAATAGTTCAGAGAATCTGAAGTTGCGTTTAGAGAGTTAAGGATGTTCTGTGCCTTTAACGCATGAAGGGTTCTACGGTATTTTTGGTGATGCTCGGGCTGATAATTGCCAGCCTCGGAGGATTGTTTGTGGTGTTGATGGGTATGAGTTTCATGCGGGCGGTTGATCAACGCGCGTGGCCGCAAGTGCAAGGGGTGGTCATTTCTTCTGAAATTGAGGAATACCGGTATAATGAATTTTCTAGCAAGGAGTATAGGTTGATAATCCGATACGGCTATGATTGGAAAGGGGATAGGAAAACGGGGGAGCGCTATGGTTTCCGGGGGAATCCGAAATACAACAAGCGTAATAAGATCGAAGATTTGATGAGCAGTTATCCTGTTGGGGAAAAGGTCACGGTCTACGTGAATCCAGCCGATGAAAATTTTACGATGCTCAAGCCAGATTCAAAAGCAGCGGGATATTCGATCTGGTTTCCGATGTTGTTTGTCATCGGTGGACTTGGAATTGCTCTGCGAGCCATTCGCGCAGAGATAAGAGATAAGAGTGAAGATATGAATACTCACGCTCTTTCCTAATAACTCTTTTAACAAATAACGTATAACGTGTCATAGCCTTTAGGCGATGACGCCTTTGACCACTTTCGTGCCGGGTTTGGTGATGTTGGTCAGGCGTTGGCCGACACCTTGGAAGGGGAAGGAGAGTTTTTCGTGATCGAAGCCGAGGAGGTGGAGCATCGTGGCGTGGAGATCGTGGACGGAAACCTTGTCTTTGATCGCCTCGTAGCCGATGGGATCGGTTTCGCCGTAGGATGTTCCCGCTTTCACGCCACCGCCTGCCATCCAGATGGTGAAGCCGCCGGGGTTGTGATCGCGCCCGACGAAGGACATTTCACCGCCACCGCGATTCTCGCGCATGGGAGTGCGTCCGAACTCACCGCCCCAAACAACAAGCGTGTCTTCGAGCATGCCGCGGCGCTTGAGATCCTGTAGAAGCGCGGTAATGGGTTTGTCGATACGGTTGCAAAGATCGGTGAAACCTATTTTAAGATCGGTATCTTTGCCTGTTCCATGGGAGTCCCAACCCCAATCGAATAGCTGGATGTAGCGGACGCCGCGTTCTGCGAGTCGGCGAGCAAGCAGGCAGTTGTTAGCAAATGATTCTTTGCCTGGCTGCGTGCCATACATCGCATGAGTGGCTTCGTTTTCTTGTTTGAGATCAAACGCATCGGTCGCGTGCATTTGCATCCGGTATGCCATCTCGTATTGGGCAATGCGCGTGACTGTTTCAGGATCGCCAGTTTCTTCTGCGATTTTTTGGTTGATGCGGTCGAGCGCATCAATCGAGCGGCGACGCATGTCTCGGCTTACACCATCTGGGTTTTTCAGATAAAGGACGGGTTCTCCTTCCGAGCGACATTGAACGCCTTGGTAAACTGAGGGAAGGTAACCCGAACCCCAAACCGACTTTCCGGCATCGGGATTTTTCCCGCCGGATGTCAGAACGATGAAACCCGGAAGATTTTGGTTTTCCGAGCCGAGGCCATATGTCGCCCATGACCCGATGGATGGTGCGCCAAGGTTTTGGGTGCCTGTGTGGACGAGAAGTTGTGCAGGACCGTGATTGAACTGATCCGTGTGCATGGATTTGATGAAACACATATCATCCGCCATGGTGGAAAGATGAGGAAGTCGGTCGGATATCCACGCGCCGCTTTGGCCATGCTGTTTGAAGGTGAATTGCGAGCCTAACATTTTCGGTACGCCCTGAATGAAGGCAAATTGTTTGCCCTCCAAAAATTCTTTCGGACAATCTTGACCATTGAGTTTTTCGAGCTCGGGTTTGTAGTCGAAGAGTTCGAGTTGGGACGGAGCACCCGCCATGTGGAGGTAGATGACGCGTTTCGCTTTCCCGGGAAGCAATGGCATCGAAGGAGCAAGAGGATTGGACGGATCTTTAACGAGTTTTTGAGATGCACCATAAAGTTGGTTTCCTAGCATCGTAGAAGCCCACATCGCACCCAAGCCAGTCGTGCATTTCGAGAGGAAATGCCGACGTGTGAGGTGGGAAAGTTCGGTTAGGCGGATTTCTTGTTCGAGTCGGTTCATTTGGTGAGTGCGGCGTCGAGGTTAAGGATCGTGTTGGCGGTGAGGGTGAGTGCGGGATCGGGTCCCATTGAACCTTTCGCCTCGGGTGTTTCCTTTTTCAAGTCTTGATAAAGAGCGACTAACTCCTTGATGATATGAGGACCCGCCTGATGTTGGGTGACGGTCAGATAGGCAAAGCTAATTTGTGCGTCGATCTCTCCTGAATGTTGGCGCATTTTTTCAGCTAGAGCGGCAGCGGCTTCGATGTGAGCGGGATCGTTCATTGTAACAAGCGCTTGCAGAGGCGTGTTGGAAACGATGCGTCGTGCCGAGCAAACATCGCGACTTGGTGCGTCGAATGTCAGGAATCCGGGGAAGCCACTGGTGCGTTTGACATAGGTATAAAGACCTCTGCGGTATTTATCCTCGCCTTTGGACTCATTCCAATTTGCGCCGCTATAAACGGAATTCCATACGCCTGCGGGTTGTGGAGGATAAACGGGTTGACCATACATTTTCTTAGAGAGCAAACCGGAAGTGGCAAGCGCTTGATCGCGGACCATCTCGGCGCTGAGGCGATTTCTCGGGCCGCGTGCGAGCAGTTGGTTTTTTGGATCTCTCTCAAGCAGCGCCGGCGTGGCTTTGGATGTTTGAAGGTAAGTTGAAGAGAGCGTGATTTCGCGAAGGGCTTTTTTGATAGACCACTTGTGCTCTCCTTGGAAGCGCAGAGCGAGGTGATCGAGCAGGGCGAGATTGGAAGGTAAAGTTCCGGAGGTGCCGAAGTCTTCCATGGTTTCGACAATGCCTATTCCGAACATTTCACCCCACAGGCGATTGACCATCACGCGGGCGGTCAAGGGGTTTTGGGTGCTTACCATCCAGCGTGCCATATCGAGACGATTGGCCTCTTCTTTTTTCGGGAAATTTCCACGAAGCAAATCGGGGACATCGGCTTTGACAACCTGTTCTTTGGTTAAGCGGTTGCCACGGGCGAACAATCGGGTTTCGCGTTTTCCTGCTGCAGGTCGATCCGCCATAACAGGAACCTCCGTGCCTTTCAGCGCCAGCATGCGGTCCAGATTATCGAAAACTTTTTGCCACGTTTCGATTCGTTTTGGATTTGATCTAAGGGCGGTGTAGCGAGCGTCTTCTGTGACCTCTATTTTGAATTTGCGGACATAAGCGGTTTGGCTCTCGTTGGCATTGGCGCCTTGTTTTAGAGATATTTCAATGAACTCTCCGGGTTGAAGGGTGATTTGATTTTCGGGAAGAATCACAAATTTGCGCGGGCCGGCGATGCGTGGAAATTCACCTAGGCCAGAAGTTGCGCCGTCTCTACCGGTCGGATCTTTAAAACGTTGGAAACGTGCGCCGATGCCTTTCTGTGCGAACGCACTCATGGGATCTGTCGAGCCGGAGAGATGATCTGCGATGACTTCACCCATCGGCACCGGGGTGCGTTTGCCATCGGTTGAAATTTTATCGATGTGAAACAAGGTGACGAAAGCACCGATCTCCGGCCAATTTTTCGGATTATCACTTTGCGGATAAATCGAGATTTTCAGTGCGTCGATTTTTGGAAGATGGCCGGAAATTTTGTGAGTGGTTCCTGAGCGCAGGTTTCCTTCACTGAAGATCATGCCATCTTGATCCATACGCATCGTTCCGTGCTGGGGAGCGAACGAAATATTTTCCAGAATTTTCCAAGGGGTGTCGGAGATCTTACGACCTTCAGCATCAAGTGCTTCGCGCAGGGCGCGGGTTTCACGATGAAGCTTCACCCACTCGTCTCCAACAAGTTTGATTTTGGGATATTCGTTTTTGAGGTCGGAGTCTTCAGATTGGTTGAAGAAATCCATGAACTCATAAAATTCTTCGTGAGCGATGGGATCGTAGGGGTGGGAGTGGCATTGCACGCAACCGAATGTGGTGGCCTGCCATGTGGTCCAAACCGTGGAGATGCGGTCAATCACAGCGGCGACGCGATATTCTTCATCATCCGTCCCACCTTCGGTGTTGGTTTGGGTGTTGCGGTGAAACGCGGTGGCGAGGATTTGATCGGCGGTCGCGTTGGGCAAAAGATCGCCGGCCATTTGTTCGATCGTGAATTGATCGTAAGGCATGTCTGCGTTGAGTGAGCGTATGACCCAATCCTTCCATGGCCAGATGTCGCGGTGGGGATCTTTTTCAAATCCAAAGGTATCGGCATAGCGGGCAAGATCTAACCAAACGGTTGCCCAGCGTTCACCATAGGCAGGGGATGCTAGCAGGTGATCCACGACTTTTTCACGCGCGGCTTTTCCATCCGCGTTCCATGCGGCTTCGAGTTCTTTGAGTTGATCAATGGTTGGCGGAAGACCTGTCAGATCAAAGCTGACTCGGCGTAGCCATTCAGCAGGACTGGCTTGGGGAGATGGGGTGAGCTTGTTTTGCTCGATCGAATGTAAAACGAAGCGATCGAGAGCTTGGGTTGTCCAAGATTCGTTTTTAAGCGCCGGAATCTTTTTTTCGATTGGCGGCATGAATGCCCAATGCTCTTCCCATTTTGCGCCCTCGGAAATCCATGTTTCGACAAGCTTGATATCGGCAGGCTTGAGCGGCGTACCGTGCTTGGGTTGTGGCATCATTTCATCCGGGTCCGTGCTGCGGATGCGTCGCATCATTTCTGAAGATTCAGGTTTTCCGGGGACGATGGCGTTCTTTCCCGATTCGCCCTCACGGAGCGCGCGTTCCCTGTAGATAAATGAGATTCCGCCCGCCTCTTTGACTCCACCGTGGCAGGCGGTGCAATTTTTGAGAAAAATAGGCCTGATGTCTCGATTGAAGCTAACCTCGCCAGCCATCAGAGGGTGGCCGACTGAGCTTAAGCCTGCGATCAGGCAATATAACTTAAAGGACTTTGTCAAAACGGTTCAAGTTTAACGTTATGTTGGGGGTGTTTCTTACAAAATCGGTGATTGAAACCTTTATTGAGGGTTGGCGTGATGGGTAAGAGTGTGCATCTTTCCGTCCACAATAACTGTATGAAAATTTTGTCCCACAAAGATGCCTGCTATCCCTCGTTCGTCAAGCGACTGAATCGGCGGGCTATTCCTGAGGATTCAGTGAGGGATCTGGTGACTGATATCATCGCGAAAGTTGCCATGGAAGGTGACGATGCTTTGATTGAACTGACGCATCGTTTTGATGGTGCAAAGCTGACGAAGAGTCAGTTGTTTATTGGCGAAAAAGAATTTGCGAACGCGGAAGCATCGGTATCAAGTGCAACGCGCGAAGCGATTCGCAGGAGCTTGAAAAACATCCATGCGTTTGCGCATAAAAGCATGCGCAAAGATTGGTCGTCGAAAAATGCGGAAGGCGCGGTGATTGGTGAGAGGTTCACGCCTTTTGATCGGGTTGGTGTTTATGTTCCTGGTGGGAAGGCGCCGCTAGTTTCCACCGCATTAATGACGGCTGGGTTTGCTCAAGCGGCAGGAGTTCCGGAAATTTTTGCGGCAACTCCCTGCGGTCCTGATGGATCGGTGAATCCTGCGTTGTTATATGCTTTGAAACAAGCGGGTGTGACCCAAGCCATCAAAGTCGGCGGTGCGCAAGCGATTGCCGCCATGGCGATTGGAACAAAAACGATAGCTCCGGTGGATCGTATTTTCGGACCTGGAAACCGTTTTGTGGTCGAGGCAAAACGCCAACTCGTGGGTGCGGTATCCATTGATCTTCTTCCGGGACCAAGTGAGATTTTAATTTTGGCAGACACCTCGGCGAAGGCCTCCTACATCGCTGCGGATATGCTCGCACAGGCCGAACACGGTGGAGATAGCGCAGCGGGTTTCCTCACGACTTCCTCCGCGTTGTTGGAAAAAGTCCGCTCGGAAATTGAAAAGCAAACCATGCAGTTGAGTCGTTCGAAAATCATTAAGGAAGTTTTGAAAAGCAGCACGTTCTTGCTCCATGTGAAATCGATGGATGAAGGTGTGGCGATCGTGAATGCGTTTGCGCCTGAGCACCTTTCCCTTATCGTGAAAGACGAAGACGAAGTGCTTGCGCAAATCCGCACGGCTGGCGCGATTTATCTGGGTGCGGATTCTCCGGTTGCCGTTGGTGATTTCCTCGCCGGACCCAGCCACACCTTGCCGACGGGTGGAGCAGGACGCTCGTTCTCCGGACTTCGCGCGGACCAGTTCCAACGCCGCACCAGTATTGTAAAAATGGACAAACGGGCGGTTGAGAAGTCGTTGTCGGTGATTGAGGAGTTCGCGCGACTGGAGGGACTGGATGCACACGGAAAATCGACATCGATAAGACTGAAGAGATAAGTTTATTTTTCATGGAGGAACTTTTCAAATGGCCATGGTATCTGGAAGGGTTTGCAGAGGCAGCATTGCGTCAGGGGTTTTGTGAAGAGATTCTTTTGGATACGGAAGACGGCCCCATCGTTGTTTGGGAAAAGAGAGGCGAGGGTCCACTCGTTTACGCCTCGGCCGGGATTCATGGTGATGAACCAGCCGGACCGCTCGCTTTGTTGGAAATGATGCGAACGGGAAGCTTTTCGGAAAAATATCATTGGTTGATTTGTCCGGCACTCAATCCGGGAGGGCTTGCCATGGGGCGGCGGGAAAATCGTGAGGGAATCGATTTGAATCGTGATTATTTGAAAAAAGCCACACTCGAGATCGACGCACACACAAGGTGGTTTGAGCGAAATCGATTGCCGGATGTATTTGTGTCTCTGCATGAAGACTGGGAAACACAGGGGTTTTATTTTTACGAAATCAATTTGAAGGAGGATCAACCGCGCCGTGCGTTGGAGATACTAGAAGCGGTGGCTGAGAGCTTTGCTCCGGAGGCTGGTCCGCATATCGATGGTCATGAGGTTCGTGCTCCGGGCTGGATTTATCATGGTGCGGAGGCGGATTTGCCGGACGAATGGCCGGAGGCAATTTATCTTGCGAAACAAGGCTGCGCGCTGTCTTTCACTTTCGAGACTCCGAGTCAGGCGGATTTGCACAAGCGTGTCGCAGCGCATGTTTCTGCCTTTCAAACACTGCTGCGCCTGATTGGATAGGTGGGCATTCATTTCCTCTCACTATGAAAATTCTCATCACCGCAGGTCCAACCCGTGAAGCCATCGATCCGGTTCGTTTCCTGACCAATCGCTCATCAGGAAAAATGGGGTATGCGATTGCGGATGCCGCGGTGCATGCGGGACACCAAGTCTTGCTGGTTTCTGGGCCAACTTCGCTCGACGTTCCGGCCGGGGTAGATTTTATCCCTGTGGAAAGTGCGGCGGAAATGTATGAGGTCGTGGCAAGGTATTTGCCCAAAATGAGTGCCGCATTCTTTACTGCAGCGGTCGCCGACTTCACGCCAGCAGGGTTTTCCTCGCAAAAGATCAAAAAGAGCGGAGAGAAGATGATTTTGGAACTGATCAAAACCAGAGACATTCTGGGTTCCGCGCGTCAGATGATGGGCTTTGGGGGTTTTTTGGTTGGCTTCGCGGCGGAAACGGAAAACCTCGAGGCCAATGCCCGCATGAAGCTTGAGGCGAAAGGCTGTGACCTAATCGTTGCGAACGATGTTTCGAGAAGCGATATCGGCTTCGATTCGGAGGAAAACGAGGCTTTCCTCGTTTTCAAAGACCGCACCGAATTATTCAAAAAGGCCCCGAAGCACGACCTCGCGATGCATCTCGTATCCATGCTTGGTGAGTAAAAGGCAGGGCGTTTGCTTGGCTGGGCTATTCTTGGACAGGGCGTGCAGTCGTGATGAGTTTCACGGATTTTTCGCGATTATCCCGGTAATAATCGAAGGCGTCGTTGAGGGATTCGAACTCTTCGAAGGGGATGACTGCGAG
>JAJTHK010000013.1 GCA_021298895.1 Luteolibacter sp. | reverse complement strand
GTGGCCGAGCACCAACAAGCCCTGTCTCAGGCTCTTGGAGGGGGCGGCGACCGGCACTAAGGCCGATTCCGCTACGCTCCATCGGTCTTAGTGCCGGTTTGCTAGTGCTTTGCACTTTTACAGACACAATGTTGCACGCGCCAGAACCCATGGAGAAAAAGCTAAAAACTCCGTCATCCATGCTAGATGCTTTGCAAAAGCAGTTTCATGATTTATTATTTTTTAATAAAGCCCATGTTTCGAAAATCTTTCACGCGTAAATGTTTATGCGTCATACTCCACGCGATTGCCATCAGTGGAGCGATGGCGGAAGATTTACCGAAATTGATCGCGCATCGCGGGGCATCGCATGAAGCCCCAGAAAACACCATGGCGGCGTTTCGTTTGGCGTGGGAGCAAGGCGCAGATGGGATTGAGGCAGATTTCTTATTGAGCAAAGACGGTCAGGTCGTTTGCATTCATGATAAAGACACTAAAAAAACAGGCTCGCAGAATCTGTTAGTTAGCAATAGCACGCTGAAGGAATTACGCGCCATCGAGTATGGCTCTTGGAAACATCCAAAATTCAAAGGGGAGTCAATTCCCATACTGAGTGACATCCTCGATGCCTTGCCGCAAGACAAATGGTTTTTCTTGGAAATAAAAGATACCGAAAAAATTGTCATGCCGATCGCAGAGATTCTTCGGGCAAGACAGGCGAATAAAGACCGAGTGGTTATCATTTCATTCAATGGCGAAGTCATTAAAAAATGCCGCGAAATCCTACCCGAATACCGCACATGCCTGCTTCACTCCCTCAAAGATTTTCGAGAAAATGGCCAAGCAGAAAAATATCTTGCGCAACTGAGAGCGAGCCAGTGCCAAGGTCTTGCTTACAAGGAAGACCCAGCCATCCCTGCTAAATGGTTAACAAAAGCCGTGGATGAAGACGGGCTGCTAGCTACTTGGACCGTGAACTCCCCGGAGCCCGCTATCCGAGCAATCGGATGCGGAGTTGATTTCATCATCACCGACCGACCCCGTAGCCTGCGTGCCGAATTGAAAGCTTCTCTGAAAAAGTGACCCCGAGCAAACCGCCCTATTCCGCAAAAACCAATAACATTTAACCCATAACTACTGGAAAACGAAGTTTTCCAGTAGTTATGGCATTGCCCAGTTGAAATCCGCCCTTTAGTCTGCTCTCCAATTTCACACCATGAGCTCCAAAAAATCTAAGTCTAAGCTAGCGTCCGATCACAGCGCCGCGCTCACTGCAGCTTACAAGCCGTCTGCAGAATTTTCCAAAAAAGCGCGCATCGGTTCGATGGCCGCTTACGAAAAACTTTACAAATCCTCGATCAAAAACCCTGAGAAGTTCTGGGGCTCAGAAGCCAAAGAACTTCACTGGCAAAAACCGTTTTCCAAAGTCCTCGATTGGAAATGTCCTGATGCCAAATGGTTCACAGGCGGGAAAATCAACGTCGCAGAAAACTGCGTGGACCGCCACGCCAAAGGTGCTCGCGCCAACAAAGCCGCCATCATCTGGGAAGGAGAGCCAGGCGATACTCGCACCATCACCTATGCCCAGCTACATCGCGAAGTCTGCCAATTTGCCAACGTCCTCCTTGCTCGTGGGGTGAAAGCCAACGACCGCGTGCTAGTCTACATGCCGATGATCCCCGAAGCCGCTGTCGCCATGCTCGCTTGCGCTCGCATCGGCGCAGTCCACAGTGTGGTATTCGGAGGTTTCGCCTCAGAAGCGATTCTTGACCGACTCGAAGATTCAGGAGCCACCACCATCATCACCGCCGATGGTGGGTGGAGACGCGGTAAAATTGTGCCACTTAAGCCAGTGGTCGATGAGGCGCTCAAAAAATACAACAAAGTCAAAAACATCCTCGTTGTAAAACGGACCGGCAACAACGTTTCCATGTTAGCGAAACGCGATCACTGGTGGCATGAAGAAATGGTTAAGGCATCAGCCAAGCACGAGCCGAAAGGATTCGATTCCGAGCATCCGCTTTTCATCCTCTACACCTCAGGCTCCACAGGAAAACCCAAAGGGATTTTACATACTTCCGGCGGTTACCTAACTGGCACCTATTCCACCTGCAAATACATCTTCGATATGCGCGATGAAGATGTTTACTGGTGCACGGCCGATGTGGGCTGGATCACAGGACACTCCTACATTGTCTACGGACCACTTGCTAACGGCGCCACCCAAGTCATGTATGAAGGAGCACCGAACGAGCCAGATTTCGGTCGTTTCTGGAAAATGATCGAAGAACATCGCGTCACTATTTTCTACACAGCACCCACCGCTATCCGCGCCTTCATCAAAGCAGGCGATGCATTTCCTGATAAACACGACCTCTCATCCCTGCGGCTGTTAGGCTCAGTCGGTGAACCGATCAATCCTGAAGCTTGGCATTGGTATCATGAAAAAATCGGTGGTGATCGCTGCCCAATCGTCGATACTTGGTGGCAGACCGAGACCGGCGCGATTCTTATTTCACCTATCCCTGGCGCAACCACCTGCATTCCAGGAACAGCGACCCGCCCATTCTTCGGAATCGATGCCGCCATTCTCGATGACGCAGGAAAAGAATGCCCACCGAACGTCGATGGCCGCCTAGTGATTCGCAAACCATGGCCTTCCATGACACGCACAATCTACGGAGACAAAGCCCGTTTCAAGAAAACCTATTTCTCCGACTACCCAGGAATCTACACCGCAGGCGACGGCGCACGCCGCGATAAAAAAGGCAATTTCTGGATCATCGGCCGCCTCGATGATGTCTTAAACGTCTCCGGTCATCGCCTCGGAACTGCAGAAATCGAATCCGCACTCGTCGCTCATCCTGCCGTTGCAGAAGCCGCCGTTGTCGGTCGCCCACACGATCTCAAGGGGCAGGCGGTCGCTTGCTTCGTGACCTTGAAAGGCGGCTTCAACGCATCGCCTGAACTCGAAAACGAACTCCGCAATCACGTGGGAAAAATCATCGGCGCGATTGCCAAACCAGACGATGTATATTTCACCCCAGCGCTTCCCAAAACGCGCTCCGGCAAAATCATCCGTCGCCTCCTCAAAGAACTTGTCACAACCGGAACAATTTCTGGCAGTGTCACGACCCTTGAAGACATGAGCGTCATCGACCACCTCCGGACCTTACTGAAAAAATAGGTTTTCATGACCCCATCGAAATATTTCTTTTTGTGCATCGCTAGCCGCTTTGGCTACTTAAGGAAAAGCGTTCGACTAGCCGATGCGACAAACGAAGCCCTCTTACTCAAAGAAGCAGAAACGTTTCTCGGTGCCGCCATCTGGCGTCATGCTGAGAGCGTTCAAGACCTTTCAATGGAGTATTGGAATCTGAGGAAATTCACAAATGAACGTGAGACCCTTTCCAAAGAAATCCTTAATCTCCAGGGAAAATTCAACGCAACCTATCAAGAACCCAGTGCTGGCCAGGAAAGCATTACGGAATCGCTTCAAGAACTAACAAATGAGCGCAAAAAGGCTCTCCATCACCTCAATAATTTAATTCTAGAGCGTGAACGGATCATCGCCAAAGCACATGATGTCCGACGCAATTACGACGGCCTAAAAATCAAACAAGACGTGTTGCAGAAAGAAGGCGATAATCTTGCTGAAATCCAAAATACCTCAGCTCGAATCACAGAAATCCGGAACGAATTCGAAGCCCTAAAACAGGCTCGAGAAATGATAGCGCAGGATATCGCAACGGCTAATGCCAGAATCCAAGAAATGGATACGTGGATAGGCGATAGGAAAAAATCCGGTAAATCCGCATCCGATGTGGCTTCCGAGTTCATTGGCGACGCAAACCAGCAAATCTCTGCAAGGCAGGCGCAACTCAACTCACTCAACACCCAAATACGCCAACTTCATGGCGATATTGGCCACTACATCAGCCTGAATTACCCCAGCGATACTAAATGCAAAAAAATCGGAGAAGACTACCGCGGGCTCATCGAAGTGATGGCTGCTTTGCGCATATCCATTCAATTTAACTGGAAACTCGCCGATCGTCGGTAGAATCCAACTTTTTTCCATTTTCTGGAAATGTTTACGCAACTCGCCTTTACAATTTGGCGATCCCCTGTCACACCCCTGAAAGTTTAACCAACTCGCCCGCACAACATGCCTAAAGACACCTCGATTCACAAAATTCTCGTCATCGGATCCGGCCCCATCGTCATCGGCCAAGGCTGCGAATTTGACTACTCTGGAGTCCAAGCCTGCAAAGCTCTCAAAGAGGAAGGTTACGAAGTGATTTTGGTAAACTCAAACCCCGCCACGATCATGACGGACCCGGAGTTTGCGCACCGCACCTACATCGAGCCCATCACTCCAGAGGTCGTCGAGAAAATCATCATCCGCGAGAAACCCGATGCGCTTCTTCCTACTCTAGGTGGTCAGACGGCACTCAACACCTCGATGTCACTTTTCAAATCCGGTGTCCTCGAAAAACACGGCGTGCGCATGATAGGTGCAAATGCCGAAGCCATCGACAAAGGCGAAGACCGCCACCTTTTCAAAGAAGCGATGGAAAAAATCGGCCTCGACATGCCGCGCTCCGGAATCGCACGCACGATGGAAGAAGCGCGTGAAGTCGCTACTGAAATCGGAACGTTTCCTCTCATTGTTCGTCCTGCCTTCACGCTCGGCGGCCAAGGCGGCGGCATTGCCTATAACAAGGATGAATTCGAAGAAATCGTCCACCGCGGGCTTGATCTATCACCTGTTTCCGAAGTTCTCATCGATGAGTCCCTGTTAGGTTGGAAAGAATTCGAAATGGAAGTCATGCGCGACCGCGCTGACAACTGCGTGGTCATTTGCTCCATCGAAAACCTCGATCCCATGGGTGTGCACACCGGCGACTCTATTACCGTTGCGCCAATCCAAACCCTAACAGATCGCGAATACCAAATCATGCGCGACGCATCCTTTGCTGTAATTCGCGAGATCGGCGTCGAAACCGGTGGCTCTAACATTCAGTTCGCCACAGATCCAAAAACCGGCCGCATGATCGTCATCGAGATGAACCCACGCGTCTCTCGCTCATCTGCCCTCGCTTCCAAAGCAACCGGATTCCCCATCGCAAAAATTGCCGCAAAGCTCGCCGTTGGTTACACGCTCGATGAGCTCCCCAACGACATCACCCGCGAAACTCCCGCATCTTTCGAGCCAACCATCGATTACGTGGTCACCAAAATCCCACGATTCACGTTCGAAAAGTTTCCTACTGCAAATCCAGTACTTACCACTTCCATGAAATCCGTGGGAGAGGCAATGTCCATCGGCCGTACGTTCAAAGAATCCATGCAGAAATGTCTGCGCTCCCTCGAAACCGGACGCTGGGGCTTCGGCTTTGACAACAAAGACGCAAAATCTCCAAGCAAAGACGAAATCACCCGCAAACTCCAAATTCCCAACGCCGAGCGTATTTTCTGGCTGCAAACCGCATTCGTGAACGGCTGGACGCTCGATGAAGTCCACGCGGCAACCGCCATCGATCCATGGTTCCTACGCCACCTCGAACAGATCGCCATCGAGGGGAGCGTGGGCATCCTGCCCGCATCTTCTCCTAAAGCGGGCGAGACGCCCACGCTCCCATCCGATCTCCGCCAACTCAAAAAACTCGGCTTCTCCGATCGCCAACTCGCGAAATCCTGGGACATGCATGAGGATGAAGTGCGCGCACTCCGCAAAAAACACGGCGTCATCCCGACCTATCGTCTCGTCGACACTTGCGCCGCAGAGTTCGAAGCTTACACACCGTACTTCTACTCCACCTACGGCGATGAAAACGAAGCGCGTCAGTCGGACAAAAAGAAAATCATCATCCTTGGTGGTGGACCTAACAGGATCGGCCAAGGCATCGAGTTCGATTACTGCTGCGTCCACGCCGCCTTCGCGCTCAAAGAGCTCGGTTATGAGACCATCATGGTGAACTCGAACCCCGAGACGGTTTCCACCGACTACGATACTTCAGATAAACTTTTCTTCGAACCTCTAACACTCGAAGATGTTCTCAACATTTGCGATCAGGAAAAACCCTACGGCGTCATCGTCCAGTTCGGCGGTCAAACACCACTCAACCTCGCAGCTGATCTCGAACGACACGGCGTTCCCATCATCGGCACCTCACCGAAATCCATCGAACAAGCGGAAGACCGCAAATTCTTTTCCGCACTGTTAGATAAACTCAACCTCAAACAAGCTGAAGCCGGAACCGCCACCAACGAAGCCGAAGCGATCGCCGTCGCAAATCGCATTGGCTACCCAGTTCTTGTTAGGCCGTCGTTCGTCCTCGGTGGCCGCGCAATGATGATTGTTTACTCCGACTCCGAACTCTCCACCTACATGCGCGAGGCGGTCACCGCTTCGCCAGAACGCCCGGTTCTCGTCGATCGTTTCCTCGATAACGCCATGGAAATCGATGTCGATTGCATCAGCGATGGTGAAACCTCCGTGGTCGGCGCGATCATGCAGCACATCGAACAAGCCGGTATCCACTCTGGCGACTCCGCTTGCGTTATTCCCGCCTTCTCGATTTCCGATAAAATCAAAGCTCAAATCGATAAAGCGGCCAAGGACCTCGCTCGCGAGTTGGAAGTTCGCGGCTTAATGAACATCCAGTTTGCCGTGAAAGACGAAGAACTCTACGTCATCGAGGTCAACCCACGCGCCTCCCGCACCGTGCCGTTTGTTTCGAAAGCCACCGGCGTTTCTCTCGCCAAGCTCGCCGCCAAAATCATGGTCGGTGAGAAACTCAAGGACATGGGCTACACCGAAACCATCATCCCCACCCATTTCTCCGTAAAAGAAGCCGTGTTCCCATGGAACCGCTTCCCAGGCATCGACATCGTGCTCGGCCCGGAAATGAAATCCACTGGTGAGGTCATGGGCATCGATAAAGATTGGGGCATGGCCTACGCCAAATCCCAGATCTCGGCTTTCAACCCGCTGCCAAAAGAAGGCACCGTGTTCTTCTCCGTAGCCGATCGCGATAAAGACCGCGCCATTGCCGTCGCTCGTGGGCTTCACGAACTCGGCTTCAAAATTGTCTCTACCGGCGGAACCCTCGCTAAACTCGCCGAAGCTGGGATTCCATCCGGCCGCGTCTACAAAGTGCTCGAACAGGCTCGCCCGAACGTCATCGACATGATGAAAAACAACGAGATCCATTTCCTCATCAACACCCCAGCTACCCACGAATCCCGTGCCGATGAAATCCTGATCCGCTCCACCGCGATCGCTCAGAAAATTTCCTACGCCACCAACATGGCCGCCGCCGAAGCCGCTGTGAAAGCAATCCGCTCTCTCAAAGAATCCGAGCTCACGGTGCAGAGCATCCAGGAATATCACGCTTGATTAAGCTTTCTTGCCTAAAGTGACAGAATTGTTATATTCTCTGCCTTGCAGCTCAAGGCAAACACAGACTCCATGTCCGTTTTTCGTTTAGATAGAATCAACTTCCTCTAATCTCTAGTATCATGAATAACTCCCCACACATCTTAAGAGATTTTGACCACGCTATCACTACACTTAAAAGTGAAGTCCTGAGAATGTCTGCAAAAACTCGCCACAATCTTGAGCGGGCAATCCAATCTTTATTAGAGCGCAACAATGAAGTCGCGAACTCCGTTATCGCGGATGACGATGAAATCGATGACTTAGAGCGTTCCATCGACAAGCTCGGGATGGACATCCTAGTTAAATATCATCCTCTCGCCACCGATCTTCGCCTTGTCGTTTCATCGATGAAAATTTCGATGAACCTCGAGCGCATCGCAGACCACGCAACCAGCATTGCCAAGCGCGCGAAAAAAATCATCGCCACTCCTGAGCTTGCGGATGTCACCTTGGTCGAGCCCATCTATTCACTCGCCGATCACTTGTTGCGCGATGCGATTTCCTCCTACAGCGATGGCAACGGCCCTCTCGGCGCTTCCCTTCACGTTCGCGACAAAGAGCTCGATAAGATGCACAAGGAAGTGACCGCCCAGTTCAGTGCACGCATCGAAGACACCGCCGGCCGTAGCCAAGAATATCTCTATCTCATCCTCATCGTCCGCTCCCTCGAGCGCATCGGCGATCTCTCCTCCAACATCGGCGAAGACGCGGTCTTCCTCGAACACGCCAAAGACCTCCGCCACAAAGGCAGCAAAGAGCGGGACGTGGGAAGTGAGGATTGAGCGAATGCAAAAGCGTATCTTATTTCTTTGTTCTCAAAACAAACTCCGAAGCCCTACCGCCGAGGCCATCTTTGCCGATCATCCTAAAATCGATGTGGATTCAGCTGGGTTGAATCACGATGCTGAGGTCCCGCTTTCTGAGGAGCAGGTCAAATGGGCGGACTTGATTATTGTCATGGAAAAAACCCACCGCAGCCGCCTGAACCAAAAATTCAAATGCGCGCTTGCTGGCAAACGGATCGCCGTGCTGAACATTCCAGACAACTACGATTACATGGATCCCGACCTCATCTCCCTGCTCAAATCACGCTGTGCAAACTACATCCCTTAGCACCTTTAACACGACCCTTAGATCATGCCTCCCAGCTCAAACGGCTCAAACGGGTCAAAGGCGCTGCTTCGGATAAAAAAAATCCCGCCCAAGTGGCGAAACTTATGGATTAGGGTTTGAGTTTTTCGCGACTCGATACCAGATTGCGCGTGGATTTGTCCACCTACTGTAAAAATGAATGCTTTAACCCGCAGTGCCACCGCTTACTGGCAGTCCTCAATCGGAAAAAAACTAATCGTAGCCGTCACAGGAATCCTGATGGTGCTTTTTCTCGCTGGCCACTTGACTGGAAACCTTCTGATCTTCGCTGGCCGTGAAGCTTTCAACGATTACGCTCAGCTTCTCCATGAGGCCGGACACGGTGCGTTGATCTGGGTCGCTAGGGTAGGATTGCTCGTCACGGTCGTGTTGCATGTCATCGCCACCATCCAGCTCACCTGCCAAAACCGTGCAGCTCGCAGCGAAACCTACCAATACAAGACTGTCATCCAGGCGAAAAAATCCTCACGACTGATGATTTGGAGCGGCTTAACGATTCTGGCATTCATCGTTTTCCATATTCTTCATTTCACCGTCAAAATCACAGGCGGCTTCTCAGACATGATGGATCAAGCTTACCACGCCGCCACAGGTGAATCCCGCCACGACGCATACGGCATGGTCATCGCTGGCTTCCAAAATTGCTCCCTAAACGGGATCGTCGTCGCGTTCTACATCATCGCCATGACTTTACTCTGCTCTCACCTCAGTCACGGGGTCGGCTCTGTTTTCCAAACTCTCGGTTGGCGTTCCAAAAAATCGCAAGACCTCATCCGTAAAATCTCGCTCAGTTACGCCTACATTATCTGGGCAGGATTCATCTCCGTCCCTCTTTCCATCTTCTTCGGGTTGGTCAAATAACTCTTTTCCATAATCATCATCATGTCACTCGATAGCAAAATCCCAGCTGGCCCGCTTGAGCAGAAATGGTCCAAACACAAGATGGACTCCAAGCTGATCAACCCAGCGAACAAACGGAAATTCAATATCATCGTCGTGGGTTCCGGCCTCGCTGGTGGAGCTGCAGCCGCAACTCTTTCTGAGCTCGGTTACCAAGTGAAATGCTTCTGCTACCAAGACTCACCACGCCGCGCTCACTCAATCGCTGCCCAAGGCGGAATCAACGCTACGAAAAATTACCGCAATGATGGCGACTCGGTTTATAGGCTCTTTTACGATACGATCAAAGGCGGCGACTTCCGTTCACGCGAGGCAAACGTTTACCGACTTGCAGAGGTTTCTAACAGCATCATCGACCAATGCGTCGCACAAGGTGTCCCCTTCGCACGCGAATACGGTGGACTGTTAGATAATCGCTCCTTCGGCGGCGCACAGGTTTCCCGCACGTTTTACGCACGCGGACAAACCGGACAACAACTCCTGATCGGTTGCTACCAAGCTCTCGAAAAAGAAATCAGCAAAGGTGGAGTGAAAATGTATCCGCGCACCGAGATGATGGATCTCGTGCAGGTTGATGGCCACGCGAAAGGCATCGTCGTTCGTGATCTTAATACAGGAGAAATTTCAACCCACGCAGCCGATGCGGTCATCCTAGCCACAGGCGGTTATGGTAACGTATTTTTCCTCTCCACCAATGCCATGGGTTGCAATGTGATGGCCGCATGGCGCGCTGCACGTCGCGGGGCGCTGTTTGCGAATCCCTGCTTCACGCAAATCCACCCGACCTGCATTCCCGTCTCCGGCGATTACCAATCCAAACTCACCCTGATGTCGGAATCGCTCCGCAACGATGGACGCATCTGGGTTCCAAAAACCAAAGCTCTCGCCGAACAACTTCGTAAAAAAGAAATCCATCCATCGGAAATTTCCGAAGAAGACAGAGATTATTATTTGGAGAGAAAATATCCATCATTCGGCAACCTCGCTCCACGCGATATCGCATCACGTGCAGCGAAAGAAGTTTGTGATGACGGCCGTGGCGTCGCTCCAACAGGCCTCGGCGTCTACCTCGATTTCCGTGACGCGATCAAACGCCTCGGAGAGGACACGATCCG
Source organism: Luteolibacter sp. (assembly GCA_021298895.1). Lineage (GTDB taxonomy): Bacteria > Verrucomicrobiota > Verrucomicrobiia > Verrucomicrobiales > Akkermansiaceae > Luteolibacter. The sequence goes on along the minus strand of JAJTHK010000013.1, from coordinate 18,758 downwards.
CGCGCGCTATGGAAACCTTTTCCAGATGTATGAAAAAATCGCTGGCGAAAATCCTTACGAGCGACCGATGATGATTTATCCCGCGGTTCACTATACGATGGGCGGACTTTGGGTCGACTACAACCTAATGTCTAATATCCCTGGCCTACACGTGCTCGGCGAAGCAAACTTCTCCGACCACGGCGCAAACCGCCTCGGTGCATCCGCACTCATGCAAGGTCTGGCAGATGGTTATTTTGTGATACCTACCACTATCGCCAATTACCTCGCTACTCAAAAGCCTGGAACCGTGACCACCGCGCATCCAGCCTTCGCGCAAGTGGAAGGCGAAGTCCGCGAGCGGATCTCGAAACTGCTTTCCATCAAAGGCAAAAGAACAGTCGATTCTTTTCACCGCGATCTCGGCAAGGTCATGTGGGACAAGTGCGGCATGAATCGCACCGAAGAAGGCTTGAAATGGGCGCTGCAAGAAATCCCGAAAATCCGCGAAGAGTTTTGGAACAACGTGCTCATTCCCAATACGGGCGAGGGCGCAAACATGGAACTCGAAAAAGCCGGCCGCGTTGCAGACTTCTTGGAATTCGGCGAACTCATGTGTCACGACGCGCTCCAACGCGAAGAGTCCTGCGGCGGACATTTCCGTGGAGAACATCAATTCACCGATAATGATCCGGAAGTGTTAGAAGGTAAAACTCAACCTGGTGAAGCGAAGCGTCACGATGATGCATTCGCTTACGTTTCCGCATGGGAATACCACGGCACAGGCCAAGCGCCGACTCTTCACAAAGAAGAACTCAAATACGAAACCGTCAAACTCTCGGTTCGTAGTTACGCGTAACCTGGCGGCGATCATTGGTCGCCGTTTTTAGCATGAAATTTTGAACTGCCGATGAATACTGATAGACACTGATGATGTTAGATCTATCCTTTACTATTCATTGGTCAGAACCAAAGCCTTCGTTCATTATTGATTATCTGTGTTCATCAGTGGTTTTATTTCTTATCCTGATTAAATTTTGACTTATGCGTCACTTCATAAATCCACGCTCCCTGTTTAAAATCCAAGGAGTGTTGTTGCTCCTGATTGTTGCGATCACTTTTATCTTCTTGCTTCAGATCCTGTTAGGCGAAGGCTTTTACGAGAAATACATGGCTGTTCCCGCCGAGGTCATGACTGAATGGAATCATCTGAGAGTAGGAAATTTTCAAGATATTTCATGGATAGAAATTTTCACCCTGTTCACTCCCGCTCTCTTGCATGGAGGTCCGGAACACTTGATCGGAAATATGATTTTCCTCTGGATATTCGCAGCTCTGGCGGTCGAGCTGTTAGGCTCTCGAGTCATGCTGTTTACGTTTTTCTTCACTGCCATCACTGGCAACATCGTTCACATCGCATTAAATCCAGAATCATTAAATCCCCTCCTTGGCGCATCTGGTGCCGTGATGGGCTTTGAAGGGCTTTATCTCGCAATAGCCGTGCGTTGGCACTTACCCGATCCGCACATTTGGCCCATGTCCAGAGCCATTGCCCCTAGCCGACTCGCCATGGTTGGCATCATCGGTCTGATTTACGATTTCATGAATTACACCAGCGGTGTAACTGGCATCGCCTACGGAGCCCACTTCGGCGGCTTCATCGGCGGACTCATAATCGGTAGCTTCTTCGTGAAAATGCCAAGAGTTGCCCTGCCAAGGTGACGTAATCTCTTGCCACCTTAGCGAGGTGACAGACGTTAACCGATGGTCGGAGGCTTCGGGTTGATACGATGCAAAATTATTCGCATCTCGGCAGGCATACCAGAAGGCAACACATAAAAGCCAGAGACGATACGACAGAACAACAAAAGATTCTGAGTTCCCAGCAGGAATCGGATTTTTATTTTGGCCCAGCCACCTAGGGTCTCTGGCCGCCGGGCTAATTTCTGTGATCCCTGCCGGTATCTTTCCACATTAATAATCTGCGCTCCTCCGCGCTCAACTCACGCCACTCTCCGGGTTGTAGATTCAGCTCCTCCAGCCCCCCAATCCTGCACCGGATCAAACGCAGTGTTGGAAAACCGACGGCTGCGGTCATGCGACGGACCTGTCGATTTTTCCCCTCAACTAAATCGATACACAGCCAAGATGTGGGGATGGATTTTCGAAACCGCACCGGCGGATCGCGCGGCGGGACATTTGGCTCGTTTTCCAGCAGCTCAACCCGACACGGTCTGGTCTTATGACCTTGGATATCGATGCCACCAGATTTCAACCGATTCACCGCCGCCTGATCTGGCACACCCTCCACCTGCACCCAATAGGTGCGGGGGTGTCCTTGCTCGGGATCGAGGAAACGATGGTTAAACCCCGGCTCGTCGCAGAGCAGCAGCAAACCCTCTGAATCCATGTCTAGCCTCCCGACCGGATAAACCCCTTTCGGAAAACCGAAATCCGCCAAGGTTTTCTGCCCTGGCTGATCCGGCGTAAACTGGCAGAGCACGCCATAGGGTTTATGAAATAGAAGAAGCACGTCGGGAAATGAGATATCAACCCACCCCGCCACTGACAAGCCATGTCACCACCCCCTTTTTTGCAATCTTTGTCACAGCTGGGACAAAGATTGCAAAAAAGCGAGAATGGATAGAGGGAGATTGGCGAGGCGAGGAATCTTGGAGATGTCACGTTTGCCTTGCTTTCATGGCCTGCCTGCAACGAAAGTTTGCGACGTCATGTTGGATATCAGGATCATTCGAGAAAATGCGGAAGAAGTTCGTGAGCGTTTGAAAGCACGCGGCGGAAACCATTGGAAACTCATCGACGAGGTTTTGGCCTGTGATGAATCCCGTCGTTCTCTGGAAACTTCGAAGCAGGATTTTCAAAACAAGCGCAAGACGATTTCCAAGCAGATCGGGATGATGAAAGCCAAGGGCGAAGACAGCTCAGCGATTGAAGCAGAGGTTCGCGGGATCAATCAAGAGATCTCTAAATTCGATGCCCTAGCCGAAGAAGCGGCAGCGAAGCAGATCGATCTCTTGCTGCATATTCCCAACTTGCCACATGCCGACTGTCCGATCGGCGATAGCGAAGAATCTAATCCCGTTGTCCGTGAGTGGGGAGACAAACCCGCTTTGCAAAACCCCAGAGATCACGTCGAGCTTGCCACTGCACACGGTTTGATTTCATGGGAGGATGCGATTCGTATTTCTGGTTCCGGCTTTGCGGTGTATCGCGGCAAAGGCGCGAAGCTTGAGCGCGCACTAATTAATTTCTTGTTAGATACGCAAGCGGCAAATGGCTACGAAGAAGTCAATGTACCTCATCTCGTGCTACGCGAGTGTATGGAAGGCACGGGTCAACTACCGAAATTTGAATCCGACATGTATGGCACTGAGCCTTCGGAAACTGATCACCGCAATACACTTTTCCTCGCACCTACTGCTGAGGTTCCTGTCACTAACTTATACCGCGACACCATCGTTGCAGAAAACGATCTGCCAATGAAGCTCGTCGCTTACACTCCCTGTTTCCGCCGTGAGGCAGGTTCTGCTGGACGCGATAACAAAGGGATTATCCGCATGCACCAGTTCGATAAAGTCGAGCTCGTGCAAGTCGTTGAGCCAGAAAAAGGTTTCGAAGTGTTAGAAGAACTTACTGGCCACGCGGAAAGCATTTTGCAAAAGCTCGGGCTGCATTACCGAGTCATTGAACTCTGCACTGGCGACATCGGTCAGTCGTCTGCAAAAACCTACGACATCGAGGTCTGGGCTCCCGGCCACGGCAAGTATTTGGAAGTCTCCAGTTGCTCATGCTTCGGCGATTACCAAGCGCGCCGCATGAAACTCCGCTTCAAGGACAAAGAAGGCAAAAACCGTTTCCCTGCGACCCTCAATGGCTCAGGCACAGCATTGCCACGACTTTATGTTGCGCTATTAGAACAATGCCAGCAACCCGATGGCTCGATCAAAATCCCAGCTGCGTTGGTTCCTTATTTCGGATCTGAAAAAATCTAACCCATGCGGTTCCTAAAGTCAGAAGCAGGTGCGTTGGTGTTGTGGCTGATGGCTTCATTGTTGCTTGCTGCGCTACTCACACCCCATCTCTACGATGCTGGGAAAGCATTTGCTGAAAGCGCACAAACGAAAAATTATTCAGGAGCGTTAGAATCCGTCGCGCAGTCGGCACAAAAAGCGAAACCCGATCGCTATTTCAGTCGCTGCTTATTGGTATCCTCCTTGGTTTTGTTGCCATTCTTGATACGTCGAGTGAAACGGATTCCTGATCAAGGTAATCGTGCGGAGTTTGCTTTGATAAAACAAAGTTGGAAGCAGCGTGGGATACAATTAGCGCTGGGATTAGTCATCGGTATGGTTGCTTTGGGTGCGCTTGCTTTGGTTCTACACTTCACGGAAGCAAGCGAACCAAATGGAAAAACGGTTTCGTTTTCAAAAATTCTCTCTAAAGGTCTCGTTCCGGCCCTTGGTGCGGGGATTATAGAAGAATGGATTTTCCGAGGCCTTCTGTTAGGTCTTTGGCTGCGTGCCTGCTCGCCTAAAACCGCATGGATAGGCAGCTCGGTCATGTTTTCCTTTTTGCATTTCCTCAAACCGCCCAAAGGAATCGAAATTTCCGATCCATACGCATGGCATTCCGGATTGGAAATCCTCAGCAGCACGTTTGGACATTTTACCAACCCCACGTTTTTCGTGACGGAATTTGCAACCCTGACCTTTCTTGGAATCATACTCGCGTATAGTCGCATTCGGAGCCGCTCGCTTTGCTTTGCCATCGGACTGCATACGGGATTGGTGTTTGCGCTGAAAACATTTTCTATGACCCAAGTTCTGATTCCAAGTTCGCCGCTCCATCCTTGGTTGATTGGAGTGGATCTCAAATCTGGTCTGCTTCCTCTCATGGCGTTGGGATTTTGCATGATAGCTTGCGTGTATGCTTTGCGTAAATCTCCAATCAACAATCCATCATGAAAATCTCTATCCTTCTCACTTTATTAGCAGCCTCTTTGCTATCTCAGGCGGAACTAGTATCGCTCTTCAATGGCAAGGACCTGACGGGCTGGAAAGTCGTTGGTGCCGACTGTTGGAAGGTTATCGACGGAGCGATTGAAGGGGAAAATGATCCAGCGAAGAAGGGTTCGATCCTTTGGTCTAATAATGAATACGCCAACTTTGTGTTCAAATGCGGATTCAAGTTTGAAGGGAAAATTGATTCGGGGGTATTTCTTCGTCATGAGAACGATCAAATCCAAATTGGCATTTCGGGCTCGCTCAAACGCGACATGACCGCTTCGCCATATATCGCATCAAAAAGAGGTTACCCTGTCGAAGCCAAGGGGGTTGCGGAATTGCTCAAAGAGGGCGAATGGAACACGATGAAAATCACCGCCAAAGGTCCTATTTATACGGTAGAGCTCAACGGTAAAGAAGTGATGACTTACACCTCCGAGACAGCAAAAGAAAAAGGCCCAGTCGGCCTGCAAGTCCATCCAGGCAAAGAAATGAAAGTCTTGTTTCGTGATCTCACCCTCGAAGCACTGTAAGCACAGCGACCCTTTTCACTCCTGCTTTACGCAGTGCCTTCGCACAAGCATCCACGGTTGATCCCGTTGTAAACACATCGTCGACGAGAATGACTCCACGCACAGTTGTTAGAGTTGCTGGGGGTTTCATTTTCCAAGTATTTCGAAGTTCGAATGCTTTTTTGAGGTTCTCCAATCGCTGCTTTCGTGACAAGCGAGTTTGAGTCGAAGTCTTTCTAACCCGTTTCAACACATTCATCATCGGCAGTTGACACTGCTTTGCCACCACTTTCGCAATTTCTTCTGCTTGATTGAAATGCCGCTTGCGGAGCCGGCTCGGATGCAGTGGCACGGGAACTAACAACCATTTCTCTCTTAATAAAATTTGAAATCTACGGTCTGAAAGTACCCCGCACGCAAGTTTTCCCAGCCCATCCGCAAGATGGATTTCTTTGCCGTATTTGAGTCGGTGTATCAGCTCAAGCGTCTCCTTACAGCGATCCATGGCCGCCAGCGCGAATTCGAACTGAAAGGATATATCCTTGCAGTTTGGGCAATCAAACGGTCCATCGACTTGCCCGAAAAAACTTTCTCCACAGGTTTCACAAAACGGACTGGCGATGCGTGGGAGCTTTTCTTCACATGCCTCGCAGAGGACTTTGCCGTCCTTAAGTCCACAGCCGCACAACTCGCAGATAGGAGGATACAACCCGTCTAGGGCGCGCTTCATGAAGGGGGGCGTCATGCTTTATGGAAATGGAAATCAGTCTTTGGAGGATTTCGGATCCAGTGCATCTCGCAAACCGTCGCCGAGGAAATTGAGAGCGAACAAAGTTGTCGCAAAAAATAATGAAGGGAACAATAAGAGATAAGGCGTAATCTCCATGCGATCCGCGCCTTCCTTAATAAGAATGCCCCATGATGAGTTCGGCGGCTTCACACCAAGCCCGAGAAATGACAGCACACTTTCTAACAACATAATTCCTGGGACCGCGAGCGTTGTATAGATGATAATTGGACCGATAACGTTTGGCAAAATGTGACGGAAAAGAATCCGGGCGCGACTCAAGCCTAATGAAACCGCAGCTTCTACGAACTCCAGATTTTTCACGTTTAAAACCTGTGCTCTTACTATCCTTGCAATGGTCAGCCAACCAATCGCTCCAATCGCGATGAATAGCGGGATCAATGTCGTGATCGGCGCGACGCGATCGCGTTCCCAACCTGTTGTTTCGACAACCCACGTTGTGAATTTTGAAGAAGGCTCATCCACCACAAGCGCGAACAAAATCACCAAAACTAGGAACGGTAACGCGAATAAAATATCGACGAAGCGCATCATGACAGAATCGACGATACCGCCCACATAACCAGAAACTGCGCCATAAACGACGCCAATCAAAACTGCGACGCCTGTTGCGACTATCCCAACTAGCAAAGAAACTTGTCCGCCATATAACACGCGTGAAAAAACATCCCGCCCGAGCTGATCGGAGCCGAACCAATAGTCGGCGGATGGAGCCGCGAATGCATTTTTCAATTCGATGCTCGTTGGGCTTTTCACAAATGGCAAAAACGGCCCAATGAAACATATGCATATGACCAGCAGCAACACGCCAAGACTCACCAAAGCTGGCTTGTTCTTCGATAAGCGATGCCAAGCGTCTTTCCACAGCGAGCTGCCCTGCGATGTTTTTACCATTTCATCTGACACGCAGGCAAAATAGAGCACTCTTTACCGAATGCAGAGCATAATTTTCAGCCTATTATTATTGCGAATAACCATGTTCAAGTCCTTCCGTCTTTGTTTCCATCCCCTGCATGCGCGCTTTGATTTTTGATCTTGATGGCACTTTGGTTGAATCTCTGCCGGGCATAGCGGCTTCCCTCAACCGAGCCCTCATCCAGCATGGACTGCCTGGTCAAAGTCACGCCAATGTCCGTGGTTTCATTGGTGACGGCGCCATTAAACTTGTGCAGCGCGCCCTTGCAACGGTTTCCAGAATCGATATCACGGAGAGTGTTTTAAATCATTTCGCAGCCGATTATGCGGTTTCATGGCCACGCGGCACCAGCGTCTACCTTGGGATGCTTGGATTGCTTCAACAGCTCGAAGAGCAAGCCATTCCGCTCGCCGTGCTTTCCAACAAACCCCACCCCTTTACAGCGGAAATTGTCGTGAAACTTTTCCCAAATACCCATTTCACCGTTGTTCTCGGAAACCGAGATGGCCTGCCTCATAAGCCCGATCCCACGGGTGCGCTCCAAATCGCCCATACACTGGGCGTCGCTCCGGAGGATTGTATCATCATTGGCGACTCCATTATGGATCTCGAGACCGCCAAAAACGCCAACATGAAATCGATCGCCGTTACTTGGGGATACCATGACCGCGAACGTCTGGTGATGGCAGATGTTATCGTAGATACAATGGATCAGCTAGACCTAGCGATCCAATCGCTTATCAGTTAAAAAAATTCCTCATCAGAAACCTTAGCCTTGCGCGGAAGTTTATCACTAGATCATGATGCCCCCGTGTCTGAACACAAAGGGGCTGTAGCTCAGCGGTTAGAGCAGGGGACTCATAATCCTTTGGTCGTGGGTTCAATCCCCACCGGCCCTACTTATAAATAAAGGCTTTCGGAGCTTTTCTAACAAACTAATTTTCGATCTAGGGCAATTACAGGCCATTTTTTGATGCACTATGCTCCGGCTTTGCGATACACCTTGTTAGCCATATTTGGCTCAGCGCAATGGATGACGAGACCGTAAGGATGATTTTTGTCCGCCGAATCCGGTCACGCCCCAAGCTGTGATTTGCAAGACTCTGTCACTGAGTGGCCGTTATTGCTTCTTATGATGCGCGCATGACTAAATCCTTATCAAAAAACGAACCCACAAGTTACTCGGAATTTGGAGTAAGACGCGAGGCTATTGCTCGCTATTTCGCTCCACCATTGTTACCAGCACTGGGCCACCAATCTGTCCGATGACCGTATCCATTTCCCAATCCCCGATTCGGGAACGTTCATCGACGACCGTAGGCCGCTCATCAATCATGACTTGGTCTTTAAGTCTTCCACGCCGTTCCCGCCCAGATCCGCGTTGACGATACGATTTACACGGGTGGCGAAGATGCTCGTGCAGGTCGCCGCCTGAAGCTTTATCGCGATAGACATGAAGATAAATGGTTTCATAGCTAACTGCCACACCTTCCTTTTTCAATGATTGGCTGATTTGATCGGGACTCCATTGTTCGTCTCTCAGCTTAGCCTCAACAAGCGCCATGGTTTCATTGGAGACACGGTAGCCTTTCCATTCGCGAGAGTCGGCGTGTAGCTGCCCCTCTATGTAACTGTATGTGTATCCTTGGCTTGATCCTCGTCGTAACTCGCGACTGATGGTCGAGGGATGAACCCCAATAGCCGCAGCAATTTCTTTTTGTTCAGAACCATTGCGGCGCATGGCATCTATAGTGTAACGTTGTTCTCGTGTCAGGCGGTTGTAGGTAGGCATTTGTGTTCAGCTTGGTCGTTGAAACCAAAAGCTTCTTACAGCCCCTGGCTATTGCCAACCCTGCCGATTGCACTAGCCGCTTGAATCCGCCCCTTGAATGAAAAAAGTAAAGGACTCGTGATGTATAACCACACACGCTCTGCGAGCTTGCTTGTGAGATGTCTATGACAGACGCTTCGTATCTGATGCTGCTATTTGGTCAAGCAGTCGCACGACACGACAACTTCTTTTCCCCTTCTCAGCTCGGCTCTCCGGTGTATTCTCCGCGCTAGGTGTAAAAGCAAATTTCTAGCATTCACCCTGATTGCGCGGGCATGGTTTTATTTAGACCGTTCCCAGCCCGCTTGCGCCATTGGGTTTGAGATAAGATGCTTCGTCCTTTACCTTCTATCTGGTATAGATTCTCTTCAGGACATGCACGCGCTTTCGGCCTCTTTTTTCCTACAGATGGCGATCATCTTGGTTGTCTGCCGGTTGGTAGGAATAGCGGCGAAACGCATCGGTCAGCCACAGGTGGTGGGAGAAATGATCGCGGGCGTGATGCTAGGGCCGTCTCTGTTAGGGTTGATCTGGCCGGGATCGACAGCCCTCATTTTCACCCAAGAATCGCGCGGCATCCTTTATGCGGGGGCGCAGCTTGGGGTGGGGCTCTATATGTTTCTGGTGGGGTTGGAGTTCCGCACGGATCACTTCCGGAAAAGGGCGCGTAGCGCGGCATGCGTCTCGGTGGCAGGTATGGTGGTTCCATTCATCCTAGGCGCATTGCTGGTGCTGTGGCTGATTGATGTACCGGGCATCTTCATGCCGAAGGTTCGGTATCACGAGGGGGCTCTGTTCCTCGGCGCAGCTATCGCAATCACGGCGTTTCCGATGCTGGCGCGGATCATTTCGGAAAGGGGGCTTTCCGGCACGCCCCTCGGCACTCTTACGTTGGCTGCGGGAGCCATTGATGACGCTGCGGCCTGGTGTGTGCTCGCCATCGTGCTGGCATCCTTCGGCGCATCGCAGCCGCTGCAGATTGGTGGGATCAGCATCGGCGCGGAGGTGATCGCGATCGGCGGATCGATCATCTACGGCTTGCTGATGCTGACGGTGGGGAAAAAGCTGCTCGCCGGTCTTGGACGCAAGGCCGAGAGGGACGGAGAAGTTTCCCATCCGATGATGGCCGTCACTCTGGCGCTCTTCTGCGTGTCGGCTTGGTATGCGGATATCATCGGAGTCCATGCGGTGTTCGGCGGGTTTATCCTGGGTATTTCGATGCCGCGCGGCGTTTACGCTGAGGACATCCGTCGCAAGATTGAACCCTTCGCCGTGGTTTTCCTGCTGCCGATGTTCTTCACCTTCTCAGGCTTAAATACCAAACTGGATTTGCTGATGGATCCGGGGCTGTTGCTGGTTGGCTTGGTGATCCTGATCGCCTCGATCCTCGGGAAAGGCGTCGCCTGCTGGGCCGCCGCGCGACTCAACGGCGAGGACAATGCGACCTCGCTTGCCGTCGGCGCGCTGATGAACGCGCGGGGTCTGATGGAGTTGATCATCATCAACATCGGCCTCCAACACGGCATCATCGGCGAGGCGCTGTTTTCTATCCTCGTGGTGATGGCGATCGTCACGACACTAATGGCATCCCCGGTGTTCGAGCTGGTTTACGGTCGGCGCATGAGAGCCGCCGCTGCGGAATCGAAATAGCGGGGACTCCCAACGATGAAGTGGTCTTTCTCTTCATTCAAAAATCGTCAATCGTCAATACCTTGAGAGCTTAGCGAACATTCATTTCATGGCGTAGTTCTAACAGCCTAACGGATTGCAATAGAGGCATTTAAAGCACATTATCTAACATTTTATTAAATCTATCCTGCTATAAGATTTATTGACGATTGATGATTGATGATTGTTAATTTTTGATCTGTACGAAAATTCACATACCCATGCCGCCCAAAATTTTATTGGCGCTCCAATGAGTCCAGTAGCTCTTCTTTGGGTTCAGGCAGGAAGAAGGAAAGAATCAGGCTGAAGTTATTTTATCAACTGTTAGATAATCCACAGCCGCGTGACCAGCGGCCTGGCCAGTGGCGAAGCAGGTGCCCATCACGCGCACAGAAGCGAGTGCTTCGTGAGTGGCGGAGATGCATCGTCCTGCGAAAAACACGCCGTTGATTTCTGCACTGACAAGCGTGCGAAGTGGGATTTGCGCTGGAACAGGTTGGTTGAAATATGTGAAGCGCGGTCCTTTTGTATTTTCGCGTAACTCGATAGGCCAAGTAGCGAAAGCGATGGCATCAGGAAATGCCGTGCCTTCGATGAGATCTTCAGCGGTGAGCGTGTAGCACCCCTTCCAGCGGAAGGTCTCGCGGATGCCAGGTTGAGCGGCGAGTTGGGGTTCGCTTGCTTCAGAAAATTCGGGAAATTTACGGCGGAGGAATTCTGTGAGTTGGATTGCTAACAAGTGTCCTTGGGACAAGAGTTCTGTGGCTTCGGCTGGATCTAGATCCGTGGTAAAAAAGATTTCTCCGTGTTTTGTCGACGCACGGCATGCGGTTCCCAGTGCTAATCGGGAAAGTTCTTTTGCCTCAACTGCATGGACGATCTCTAGCGCGAGGCGCATGCGAAACGATTCGTCCGCAGCGGAAAGGCCGACGTTTTGCAGCGAGAAGATGAACGCGGCGCGTTGGGTTTTTTCTGGAGGAGTTGAGTAACGAGTGGCTCCGAGAAAGCCCGCGACGATGGCATCGGCGGAGGTGTCGATGAGAGCGCGGCATGTGACGGAACGCTCTCCGCAATAAATCGTGAAGCTTTCGTCCGGATGCTGGGCGATTCCCGTGCAGGACGTGTTAAGCCAAACATCAAGGGAGGACTCAGCAGAGGTAAGCTCTTGTGTAATAGACGCGAAGACATCTGGGTGCTGAGGAAGGACATAAACCTTTCCCATTTTCACCGGCTCCGCGCCGGTGCGCTCGCGGCTGAGTTGTTCGATCTCTGCGGGAAGGCCGGGATTCGCCAATTGTGGTGGGAGAGAAACATCGGGATGATAGAGCCCGCAGAATGTTTGCACCATGGCGAGCGTGCCCATTCCGCCAAGTTTATCCCAACGCTCGATGAGAACGACGCTGGCGCCTTTTCTCGCAGCCGCTACCGAGGCGCAGATGCCCGCACTGCCGCCTCCGATGACCACAATATCGACAGCGTATGTTTCAGGCATGGCGGTTTAGATTTTTTTGCGGGCAATCATTTCCGCAAGTTTTTCCAAGGAAGAGAAGTTTTCACGATCCAGATCGCCCGGGGTGATTTTCACGGAGTATTCGTTTTCTACAAGCAGGATGAGCTGCATGAGTGCCAGAGAATCGAGACCCGCGGCATGCAGATCTGAACTTTCGGTGACAGAGTCATCGAGAGGAAAAAGCTGCTCATGTATGAGCGTGCGAAGGGAGGTAACGAGATCCTGTATCATCGGGTAGTTGTTAGAATGGCGAACGCTTCGAATGGGTTGGTTTCATTCATTGGCGGATTCGGTTTTTCTGTGGTGTCTGGCCGTGATGATGGCAAGTCCGCCGACAATCCCCCAGAAAAGATTGAAAAGAAATCCGATCAGGGCGGCAGCGACAGCAGCGGCGGGTGGAATTCCGGTCAATTGGCTGATGAGGAAATCAAAAGTCCGTTCCCGGACGCCGAGCCCCGAGATCGAGATAGGCAGCGACGACACCACATCGACGACTGGCATCACGGACAGGATCGTGGCGGCCTCGACCTTTTCTCCCAGTGACCGAACAGCAACGAAGAATGTCAGATAAAAACTAGCAGAGAGGACAAACGAAGCGCAGAGAGACCAGACGGCGTATCGCCAATGGATGCGATGTAAGTCAATTAGGGCCGAGATTTTTTCGACCCAGCGGTTATGAGTGAGGCGAGGGAATTTACGTCTTCCCCATGTGAGCATGACTGGGCTACAGGAAAGCACTGTTAGAAAAATACCGAGCAGCCCTCCTGCTTGGGACCACGTCGCTGCGACAAACGCATTGCGCCCTGCTATATCTTTTGCCTGATCGACCGTGCCTAGTCCCCATGCGAACACGAGGAAAATGGTGCCGCTGGAAATGAATCCGATCACATGATCCATCATGACAGAAACCGTGACACCAACTTTTTTGTCAGGCACACGACGCATCAGCATTACGATTTTCGCGGCATCCCCGGCGGCGCTACCAAAAGATGCGATATTGAAAAAAGCACCGTATAAAGTCAGGCGGAAGATGTAACTGAAGGGTAGGCGAATGTCCTGCGCCTTGAGTACGAAAAACCAGCGAAATGCGTTCGCAAGTAAGCTTAGAAACGCCATGGAGATCCCGGCAACAACCCAGGTGGGTGATCTCAGCGCGTGACGGAAATTCTCACCCAGCGCCTTTTTATCCTCGATCATCGAGAGCGCCCAAAAGAGGAAGAGGGTGGTTCCGGCAAGTTTCAGAAGGAAAATTCCGATGCCCTTCGCGTGCTTTCTGTTCATCTTGGGCGTTGCGGCGCGGTCGGGTGTTTAAGCGCTTTTGAAAGTTTCCACGGCATCCGCGATGGTTTTCACGGAGCGGAGAACGCCTTTTGCTGCTTCGGGATCGGAAATCTTCAGCCCGAAGTGCTTTTCAATAGCCACCACCAGTTGGAGAGCATCGACGGAATCAAGTCCGAGACTGTCCGCCCCCATCAAGGGGGTGTCGATCCCGATTTCATCGGCTGTAAACTCAAGCATGAGTTCATCGATGAGAATGGAAATGATCTCTGTGTGGAGTGGGGAGACGTTGGACATAGAAAACGTTAGAATTTAGAGAATGCCGCCGTCGACTTTCACCGTGGTGCCCGTGATATAGCCAGCGTCTTTACTAGCAAGGAAAAAAACGGTAGCAGCTACCTCATGAGGCTGGCCGAAACGCCTCATCGGCATGGCGCGTTTTTGTTCCTTTTTTTTCTCCGCATCCATTTCATCGAGCGCGGAGGTTTCAATGTAGCCGGGGCAGATCGCGTTCGCGGTGATGCCCATACGAGCGACTTCTTTGGCAAGGCTCTGAGTCATGGCCACCACTCCCGCCTTGGCTGCCGCGTAGTTGGTTTGGCCGAGGGGCGCGAGCAGAGCACTGAGAGAAGAGATATTGATGATTCTACCGAAACGCTCGCCCATCATGCCGCGCAGGACGGCACGGGATCCTAAGAACGTGGAGTTCAGGTTGGAATCGATCACGGAAGACCACGATTCCAAGGACATGTTCGCAAGCAGTTGATCATCGTGGTGGCCGGCGTTATTGACGAGCACGGTGATGACGCGTCCTTCGGTTTCGACGGTAGTGAGTGCGGCATCCCAGTCAGTTTGACAAACGACATCGAGTTTCAAAATACTAGCTCTTCCTGGAAAGGTGGCGGCGATGGTTTGCGCTTTATCGCAGCCAGAACGCACCCCAAGATAAACGTAGCATGAGGGATCATTTTCGAGAAAGTAGCGGGCGGTGGCACTGCCGATGCCGCCGTTTGCGCCGGTGATGAGAATGGCGTGACTGCTCATGAAGGATTCCGAGTTAAGGTTGCTGAAAAAGCGTGCTGATTGCCGCCGGAGGCGATGATTGTAGCGGAGTCGGTTCCATCGCGCAACGCCTCGATAGCAGCGATGGTCTGAAGGCCGCAGCGAATGCCCATTCCTTCACCAAGAATGGCGGCGGGACTGATGCGTTTTCCTTTCCACGATTCCGTGACGCTTGCTTCGTCGCTATCAATACGACGCACATTGGTGAGACCATCGACGAGGACGCCGGCTGGAATTTCGGAAAAAATGTTAGAGATGGCTTCGCGGCGGCCTGCGGTATCGGTGTAATTGAACGGGCCGTTAAAACGCGTGACGGCGATGTCCGACGGATTCGCTTCCACATACACTGCCGCCGCACCTTCAGTAGCTATGAGTTCGCGTGAGTAGAGATTGAGCCCCTCTAAGGTCAGCCAATCGATTTCTTCCGCG
Source organism: Luteolibacter sp. (assembly GCA_021298895.1). Classification (GTDB taxonomy): domain Bacteria; phylum Verrucomicrobiota; class Verrucomicrobiia; order Verrucomicrobiales; family Akkermansiaceae; genus Luteolibacter. The sequence continues at coordinate 3,741 of JAJTHK010000013.1, read as the reverse complement.
CAGAGGATGAGGCAACCATCCACATGCCCGTCTGCGATCCATTCTTGTGCGATGGTAAAGGCAGAGAACCACGTCGCGGAATCACCAATGAGTGTATAGACTGGACCGTCGCATTCGAGGGACGCGGCGATGTGACTTGCGGGGGCGTTAAAAACCGTTTCTGGGAAAATCAACGGACTGGCGAGCGTGGGATCGGAAAGCACTTCGCTGAAGAAACGGTTAGAATAGTTCACGCACCCATTGAGGAAAGCGAGGATGATCCCGATGCTGAGTTCGCGGGCGCGGAGTTTTTCGAGACGCTCTGGGCCGATGGCTTCATGAGCAGCGGTGACTGCGTATTTGGTCACATCGCTGGCACGACGAAGACGCGGATGCTTGGGAATGGCAGCGCGGAGAGCGACGGCGTCCACGGGACGATGTAAGTAAGAAATAGTTTTATCACCAAGCTGACGTTCGAGCGTGACGGTGGGCACGATCGCATTTTCAACGCAGATTCTGTAGAGCAATTCCGCGCCTATACCCGCAGAGGAGACACAGCCATGGCCGTGAATGAAAAGCGGGATGCTGGGAACGTCTTGCTCAGTTTGCATTTCGGAAAATCAGGGAGGCGTTCGATCCGCCGAAGCCGAAGGAATTGGTGAGGGCAATATCGAGTTTCGCCTCACGTGGTAGGCGGACGAGATCGAAGCGGCAAGCGGGATCCACTTCGCGGATGTTTAGGCTGGCAGGAAGATGGCCGTGGTTGAGGGCGAGCATACAGATGGCAGATTCAATGGCACCCGCACCACCGAGGAGGTGACCTATCGCAGATTTCGTGGAGCTGACGGAAATTTTCCCGACATCCGCGCCCGCCCATTCGGTGATCGCGTTGGCTTCTGCGACATCGTTGAGCGGAGTGCCCGTGCCGTGAGAATTGATGTATTGAATATCGCGCGGCTGAAGTTCTGCCTGTTTGCACGCGGCAGTCATCGAGCGGACGGCAGCGGTGCCTTCGGGATGTGGCTGAGTGAGATGGTGAAGGTCCGTGGACATGCCGTAGCCAAGAATTTCCACAATGGGTTTCGCGCCGCGCGCGCGCATGCTCTGCTCGGACTCCATCACGAAAATCGCTGCGCCTTCGCCGAGGGCGAGGCCATCGCGGTGGGCATCGAACGGGCGAGGGATGCCGGATTCCGCAAGCGCTTGAAGAGTATCGAACCCAGCGAAGACAAGCTGGCAGAGCGCGTCGTAGCCGCCGGCGATGGCAAGTTGGCTACGGCCATTTCTGATCTTATGAAACGCATGCCCGATGGCGTTTGCGCCGGAAGCGCAGGCGTTGGAAATGATCTGCGTGCTTCCTTGGAACCCGAGCGCGCGTTGCACCGTGCTTGCTTGGCGTTGTGGTTGGTAGTGCTCGACTCTTGAGAACTGCCCTCGCCTACTGCCACTCGCTAGTGAGGCGGCTTTGAAATATTCCTCTCCCAGCGGCATGGCCCCGGCGGAGGTGCCGAGAACGAACGGAACGCCGCTTGGGATGGCATCGAGACCCGCGCTAGAGATCGCTTGAGCGGTGGCGTGAAGGAGCAGGCGAGTTCCGCGATCCATGCGATCTGCCTCGTGTGGGGTTAGAGCAAAATGTGGCGAATCGAGCGGCAGATCCGCAATGCCCGCGGTTTTCACCCGTTGCCGAGAGACATCGAAAAAATCAATTTCCCGGAAATGCGTGCTGCCCGCGCGTATCGCTGAGATGTGAGAATCCGCATCATTTCCCATCGGCGAAATCACACCCATACCCGTGATGAAAACACGGTGAGGATGATCGGTGGGACGCGTGGACATGAACATTGTTAGGAATAGCCTCATTCCTGCTCTTGGCAAGGGGTATAAAACCCTCTACCCAGTGCGCAGATGCTTGTAAATCACTGGAATGAAATTGTTGCCAAATACGGGGAAGAGATCGCAGTTCGTGGTCCAGATTCCGATGTGAGCATCACATTTCGAGAAATCGACCAGCTGGCTGAACAAGTCGATACTTCAGGAGATTTCGTTTTAGCCATTGGGGTTTCTGCTGGGTTTTTCCCCGCACTGATTGCCGCGTGGAGGGCTGAGAAGCCCGTGTTGCTTTTGGAAAACCATGGCAGCGTTGTGCGTCCTATCGTGGGTGGGATCCCCGCTGGGACAGCTTTGATCAAGCAGACATGCGGTGCTTCTGGGGTTGAACGAAGTTTATTTTTTGGAGAAGCGCAGATCTTGGCGGAGGCAGAAAGAAATAGAGTGGGGCTCGGACTCCATCGGGAAAGACGCGGTTTGGCCGCCATTTCGCTGGCCCATTCGTATGGCTTTGGTTGCCTCGCGCTGCCGCTTCTGATCGCTGGGATTCCTCTGGAAATTGTGACCAGTCCACTGCCCTTTTTCGTGAAAGCCGCGCTTGATCGTGGTGGAGCGGCGTTTCTCCCAGGAGTCCCGGCGATTTGGAAAACCTGGTTCCAGACCGGCGTCACCGCCCATCCGGTGATCTCGCTGGCCATCTGCGCAGGTGCGCCGCTCTCATTGGAGCTTGAGCACGGCATTCACTCCGCAAACGGGTTGAAAGTGAAAAATTTCTACGGCACCAGCGAGACAGGAGCTATCTCCTTCGATGCTTCTGAAGCACCTAGAAGTGCGCCGGGATACGTCGGCAAGCCGCTACCCGGTATCAAGGCGAGTCGTGATGCATCAGGGAGGATCGTCGTGGAATCGGATTCGACCGCCATCGCCACGGATGCGGAAGCATGGCCGGCGGAATTCGGATCTGGAGCCTATCGAACTCTCGACCAAGGCGAGGTTACGCAAGCTGGAATTTTCGTGAGCCGCTGTGTCGGTAATGCAATCAACGTCGCAGGGAGGAAAGTGAGTCCCACCCGCCTTGTAGCCATTTTTGAGACTTTAGATGGAGTGCTTGGAGTGAAAGTGGAACGCTCCCAAAGCCGAGATTTTGAGCGTTTCGAGGAAATTCGAGTCCAGCTAACCGTGGAAAAGAACTTCGATAAAATAGCCATCCGCGAGCAGTTTCGTCAGCGGATCGAAAGCTGGGAGATGCCGAGGCATTGGGAATTCGTAGAGGGATAAGCTATGGAAATCAGCCCCCGCTGAGCATGATGGTTGCCTGAGCTAGGACGCTTTCTGCGGCGGAGACTGTGCCCCTGATCTGGATGAGATTCCTCATGCGGCCTTCTACAGTGGCTTCGATGGTGAGCAGCGTGCCCGGCGAGGTGGTGCCGAGAATTTTCGCGTTTTTCACCGAAGTCAGGCGGAGGTCGGCGAGTTTTTCGTGAGCGGGATCGGATTGAGCAATGACTCCACCGAGCTGAGCGATGGCTTCTATCATGATGACGCCCGGCCAAAGCGGGTTTTCTGGGAAATGTCCTTTGAGAAACGGCTCCTCGCCCGAAATCAGATAAGTGGCACTGCCGGAGACTCCAGGAATGAGGGCGGTCATTTGCTCCACGAAGCGAAATTCAGGTCCGTGAGGGAGTGATCGTAGTTCTTGATTGTAGGGCATGGTTGGCGTAATGACGCGCTGGCATGGTATACCTACCGCTTACATTCCGACAAGCCAATGAATGACTTTTCCCGAGTTGTAGCAGGGCGATTGCATCGCAGAGCCTTGAAAGCGTAGCTTTCAAGGCTTTTAAGATTCGCGCTAGACTTTCACTCTAAAACAGCCAGATTAGGCGAGTCATGATATGCACTCACATCTGCTCGCCTCTCGATCCCGTCAGC
>JAJTHK010000123.1 GCA_021298895.1 Luteolibacter sp. | reverse complement strand
GCTGACGGGATCGAGAGGCGAGCAGATGTGAGTGCATATCATGACTCGCCTAATCTGGCTGTTTTAGAGTGAAAGTCTAGCGCGAATCTTAAAAGCCTTGAAAGCTACGCTTTCAAGGCTCTGCGATGCAATCGCCCTGGGAATCCATTGATTATTTGAGAAATCTGCTGGAGTTATTACGTATATCTGGCAGGTTACCACTGACTTATAACATACCCCTCTATTTTTCAATTTCAGCGTCATTTTAAAATGTCAGCGCACTTACCTGAAGACCATCATTCGATCCCCGAGAGTCTGAAAAGACAGTTGGAGTCGTTCCGCAAACATTTGTGGCGGCGAAAGGTCATTGAAATCATTTCGCTGGGATTGATTGGCTTATTTTTGTCGTTCCTTTTGCTATTCGGTTTGGATCGGGTTTGGCAAACCCCCATCTGGGCACGGCTTTTGATTTTGCTGGGGGGGATTTCCTTATTTGTCGGTTTTGCACCGTATTGGCTGCACCGCTGGGTATGGGGACATCGCCATGAAGGCCAGTTGGCGCGTTTGATTGCGAAAAAATATCCCGGTCTGGGAGATCGCCTACTCGGAGTCATCGAACTTCAGGCACAAGATGAAAATGGCGACACCCTTTCGCCACGCCTTCGCGAAGCGGCGATGCAAGTCGTGGCTGCGGAAGCACAGAAACGTGAGCTCGATGAAGCTTTGCCCACCGCTCGTCACCGCAAGTGGGGTCTGGCTGCAATGGCTCTACTGGTCCTCGTCGCAACCGCGTTCGTTTTCACTCCGCAGGCAGGATGGAATGCTCTGGAACGCTGGTTAAAGCCGTTTTCTGATGTCGAACGCTACACCTTTACTCAGCTAGAAAAACCCATCACTTACCTCGCTGTCCCATACGGCGAGGCTTTTGCGGTGAATCTAAAACTCAAAAAACAATCCGAGCAGAAACCCGAAATCGCCATCGCTCGATTCGAGAACCAACCTGAAGTCACGGTTGGACTGAAAAAAAATCTCTACGAATTTAAATTTCCGGGACAACAAGCCGAAGGTGTCATCACTTTCCGCATCGGCGACTTGAAACATCGGCTAAAAATCCAGCCCAAACAACGTCCTGTCGTTCTCCATACCACCGTCACGGTGAATCCACCTGAGTATCTTCAGATCCCTGAAAGCAAAGTGGCACTTAACATCGGTGAAATAAGCGCAGTCGAGGGCAGCAAGCTCAGCTTCGATTTGGAAACTAGCAGCCCACTCAAAAAGGCTTCATTCGGGCCTACCGAAATTTCCGGCGAATTGGTTCAGTCTCAGGGCTTCGTCTCTGCCCAAGGCTCCATGAAAATTACCGATGTCAAATCCAGCTTCGGTCCTATCGATGCTGGCAGCACACCATTCTCTATCCCGTTTTCATGGATCGATGAGTTTGGCTTGGTTGGTGGTCAGGGTTTCAAAATCCGCGTGGACGCTGTGAAAGACCAACCGCCAGTCGCTTACATCCAAGGCTTAGATAAACAAAAAGCCATTCTTCCAACCGAGACTTTGGATTTTGAAATTCTCGGTGAAGACGATTTTGGAATCCGCAAAGCAGGCATCGAGTGGAGTAGCTACGGCACGCTTCCTGGTGAGAAACCAGCCACCGCAGGTGAAATCATCAAATCCAACGGTGGCCCGGAAGTGGAGCGCATCACCGAATCCACATCCTTTTCGCCAGCCGCATTTAATATCACTCCGCAACGGTTGATCTTGCGCGCATTCGTTGAAGACTACTTTCCAGAACGTGGCCGCATTTATTCGGAACCCGTATTGATCTACGTCCTCAGCAATGAAGAACACGCTCAATTGAAAAAGGCAGAATTCGACCGTGTGATCAACGACCTAGAAGATATTGCACGCAAAGAATTGAACATGCTCGATGAAAACCAGCGCCTCGAAAAACTCGATGGTAAGGAATTACAGACCGAAGAGGCTAAGGATAAGCTCGCCGAGCAGAAAAGAGCGGAAGAAGAAAACATCCGCGCCATGGAAGAGCTGACCAAGCGCATGGAGCAACTAATGAAAGACACAGCTCGCAATAAAAACATCGATAAGGAGACGATGAAGAAAATGGCGGAGGCTTTGAAATCCATGCAGGAACTCTCGGATAAGGAAATGCCCGAAGTCAGCGAGAAATTACAAGAAGCGGGTGAAGAATCTAACACGGCTGAAACATCGAAAGAAGAAACGAAAAAAGCCGTTGAAGAACAAAAAGAAGTTGTTGAGAAAATGGACAAAGCTCTCGCAGAAGCAAAAGACGCGAACAAAAAATTTGAAGCTAGCACATTTGTAACTCGCTTGAAAAAAGCAGCCGAGGACCAGAATAAAATCGCCAATGACTTGATTTCAAATCTATCAAAAACTCTGGGAGTGAAAGAATCTGAAATCGATCCGGCAGATAAACGCAAACTGGTAGATTCAATCAAACAGCAATCGCTTACCGCTTCGGATATCCGCTGGATACAGGAAGATCTCGGTCACTATTTCGCGCGCACCAATGAGGCGTTATTCAAACAAGTGGTCGACCTCATGCGCGATAGCAAAATTTCTGTTCATGAACAAAAAGAGATTTTAGATCTCACTCTGGATATCAGTTTAGAGAAAATTCAGAGTAAGCTCGAAGACGCACATTCCTATACAGCTATCGAAACCTCCAAAAAGTCCGCCGATAAGCTCAATGAATGGGCAGCTCTTCTCGAAGGTGCTAAAGACGATGGTGGCGGCGGAGGCGGTGGTGGTGGCGGAGGTGCTCCCAACGCAGAAGACGAAGATTTTGAATTCATGTTACGCGTCATGAAAATGATCCAAGAACAACAGGATTTACGCGGCAGAACACGTGTTCTCGAACAACTCAAACGCGATGCAACCGCACCCATAGATCCAAAGTAATGAAATCCATTCCTATTTACGTATCCGCTCTGCTTTTCAGCTCTGTGCTTTGCGCTGAGTCCGAAAAACTCAGCAAGGAAGAACTTCTCAAAAAACATGCAGATGGCGCGGAAAAAGTGGCTGATGAACAGGATGAGCTCTCGGCCGATGTCCAACAGCTAGTGATCGAACAAACCATACCTGAGGTCATCGAACTACTTTCCAAAGTCGAAGGCATTATGGATGAAACCACGGATTATCTATCAGAACCCGATACCGGCGGTCGCACGATTGCCGCGCAAACCGAGATCATCGAATTGATCCACAAAGCCGCTAAAGAAAAACAAAAGAAAAGCGGCAAAGGCGAAAAAGGCCCTGGCGGTGCGATGATGGACATGATGGAAAAAATGATGGAAGAGGGCGAAGGCAAAGGTAAGGGCAAAGGAAAAGGTAAAGGCAAGGGTGAAGGAGAGGGCGAAGGCGAAGGAGAGGGTGAAGGCAAAGGCGAAAAAGGAGGCAAGGGTCAAACAGGCGATTCGAATACAGAAAACGAAGCCGTCGGTGGAAATGGCAAAGGAAATAATGAAGAACGACGCGTTCCAAAAGCAGCTGGTAACACAGGAAAAAACTTACCAAGCGAATTTCAATCTGCGCTCGACGCATACAACCGTGGCATGGAGGAACTGGGAAAATGATTTATCGTCGCTCATTCATCACGATTTTACTCAGCTCAGCGGCTGCAGCGCGCGCACAAGGAATCTTGGATCGCAGGGACGATAGTATTCCACCGCAGGTGGATTTGATCTATAACCGTGGTTTAACTTATCTGGCAAAAAACCAAAACTCCGAAGGCTCATGGAGTGACGGCTCCGGCGATGAACCTGGGGTTGTCGGTCTCTGTGTCGCTGCGTTCCTCGCACACGGAACCGATCCGAACAACGGTGAATACGCTCAAGTCATCAATCGTGGCATTAACTACATCATTTCTAAACAAAACAAGATGAAGGACAACGGCTACATTGGTAATAGCATGTACACACATGCATTTGCCACCAAGGCATTGGCTGAGTCTTACGGTGTCGTAAACAATCCAAAAATCGGCGAGGCTCTCAAAAAAGCCGTGGATCTTATTTTAAGCGCTCAGAAAAGAAATCCAACGGGAGGTTGGCGTTACACACCCGATGCAAGAGATGCCGATACAACCGTCACAGGCAGTCAGGTCGTTTCTTTATTCGCAGCTCGCAATGCCGGGTTTCCAATTCCTGATGAAGCAATCAAAAAAGCTCTCGCTTACTTGGCAAGCTGCCGCGGCACCGATGGTTCCTATGGCTACACATCATCGGCTGGTGGAAGACCAACTCTAACAGCTATTGGTTTGCTTTGCCTTGCTCTTAATAAAGAAACCGATTCAAAAGGCTACAAAGCGAGTCTCGAATTCCTGAAGAAAAACTTGGATTACCGAGATAGGAATTACCCATATTACTATGAGTATTACATGTCCCAGGCGTTGTTCCATGCAGATGAGGTCGTCTGGAAAGATTGGAATAATCGCAACATACGCTACATCGGCACCATTCAATCTTCTGATGGCTCATTCCCGGGAAACCACGGCCAAACTTTCAGCACAGCTGCTGCTTTGCTCTCACTAGCACTCAACTACCGTTACTTACCAATCTACGAAAAATGATTTTAAAAATCTTAACCTCGTTTATCGTAATTCTACCGACTCTAGCAGCCGCGGAGAATGCTGACTTGTTGCGCTTTGATAATGGCGATCAATTGCACGGAGAATTTCAAGGATTTGGCGAGAAAAACGCCATCCTCTGGAAACGCAATAAACCCGATGACAAGGCGATCGAATTTAATCCAGCTGATATCCGACAAATCATTCTTAAAGCAGGTAAACCAGAACGTGCTCTGACCACTCTCTCTTATATCGGTCTCATAAATGGCGATAGAATTCCCGGCACGATCCAGGAAATCGATGACAAACGCGCCTTGATACAAACCGATGTTGCCGGTTTATTGGAAATCCCTCGGGACAAAATTGCTATCATCGCACCAAATCCTATGGGTGGGCGCATGCTTTATCATGGCCCTTTCGATAAAACGGAATGGACTCAGAGAACTTTTAATCACTCCAAAGGCATTCCTAAGGATAAGGACGAAGCCGAAATCGAAAAAGAATCTCCTCTCTGGAAATTTTCAGGTTCTGCTTGGTATTGGAAAGAAGGACGCATGGGCACGGCAATCACCCGTGACATCGGCATGACGGATCGTTCCGTTTTGCAATTCGATATATCATGGAAAAACCGTCTTTCCATGGCCGTTGCGTTTCATGCTGATTTCAAGACTCCCGAAAAGGCGGCACCTGTCAATGAGCCAATTGATCATGGTCAATCCGGCTCCATGAGCAATCTTCCGAATATATTCGGCTCAAGTTACATTCTTCATCTCTATTCAAACCACGTTATGCTCTATCGCGCTGGTTTCGACGAAGAAGGAAGATCGTTCATGAATCGCCTACAATCGAAAAGCTCTTCCCTACGCCTTTCTAATTCGGGATCCGCCAAAGTCGAAATCCGCTGCAATCGCAACTCCGGAGAAATCATGCTGTTTGTCGATGGCGAATTCGTCTGTGATTGGAAGGAAAAATCCGAAATCCAAAACAATCCAGAAGCCCCATCTAACGAATACGTCGGCAAAGGAGCAGGATACGGATTTATGGTTCAAATGGACGATTCTCCCTTGCGCGTCTCAGATATCATTGTTGCTGACTGGAATGGAATTCCGGACTCCGCTCGTAGCTTGGAATCTGACACCTCAGATATCGTGCTTCTAACGAATGGGACTGACCGTTTTTCTGGAAAAATCACATCGGTCAAAGATGGCAAAGTCAATCTAACCGGACGATTTGGAAACTTCGCATTCCCCATGGATGAAATCGCCGAGATCCGATTCGCAAAATCACAACTCAAAGCAGTCGATGAATCGAAGAAATCTGACTTCAAGGTTAAATTCCATCCGCATGGCAGCATCAGTGGAAAGATCATTTCAGGAAATCTCAAAAATATTCGCATTAACAACTCCGCTGCTGGAGAAATCAATATCGATATGAAATCAGCTAGTATGCTCGATTTCAAATCAATGGAAAGCTACCTCGATGACTGGAATGTTGAATTTTAACCTTAGCCTTTGCTTTCTCAGCATCGCCACGTTCGTAGGTGCTGCAGAAATTTCGTTTTCAGGTAAAAACAAGATTTCTGGCGAATTGATGGCGATGGATCCTGACGGCACGGTTACTCTAAACGCGCCTTACTCGACTGAGCCGATCAAAATCAATCCTGATGGAATCCAAAAAATTGATTTTGGAAAATCGGACATTAAATACGAACTCCTTGAGCAAAACCTCACCCTTATCAATGGCGATTCATTGCCTGTAGAGATTCGCAGTTTAGATGACAAAGTCCTTAAGGTTCACTCCCCTTCGATGGGCGAGATGAACATCTCACGCGAATTAATAAACTCATTAGAAGTCGGAATATTTTCCAAAAAATTAATCTACAAAGGACCCAATGAGATCGGAGAGTGGAGCAATGCAAAGGATCAAGCCACGGAGTGGGCGGTAGATGATAACTTACTCGTCAGTCAGGGTAGCGGCACGATTTATCGTGATATGAAACTACCGGATAATTATTCCGTCCGCTTCAAGCTGAAGTGGGAAAACGTACCGAACTTTAAGTTTACATTTGGCGATCCCATGGATTTCAAAGGTGCTAGTGTGAATCGATATTACTTTCAATTCAACAGAGCAGGAATGCAAATCAGACGTGAATCGACCGGTAATCAACGCTATTTTCCTATCGCTCAGATCGCTCGCACACCACAGGAATTTGCTGCCAAGGAACTTTGGATAGAAGTCAGAGTGAATCGTAAAAATGGTCGTATAGAACTTTATCTGGATGACCGCCTACAAGATAAGTATACGGATAATTATCCCAATACGCCCAGTGGAACTGGCATTTCTTTCCATGCTGAAGCAGCGGAGGACAACCCACTCAGTATAACAAACATTGAAATCTCACAATGGGATGATCGTGCAGATAGGCATCGCGCTGAGGAAAGAGGCAATCTCAAGGAAGATGCGGTCATTGGTAGTAACGGAGAACGATTTGGTGGTCGTATCTTATCCATCACCAATGTCAGTGATCGCAGAATCTATCGCTTTAAAAGTAATTTCCAAGCTGAAGCCATGGATTTACCTGATTCCGAAGTTTCCACGATCTATTTTGCGACCGCCGCCCAAGATAAAAAATTAGAGGAATTCAAGGGTTTGAGTTTATTCTTCCGTGGAGGTGGATCTTGTCAGGTTACCAAATGCTCGTTTAACGGAGATAAAGTTAACATCTTCCATCCCTTACTCGGAGAAATTCAGTTAAATCGCAGCGTCGTCTCTCATTTAGAAAGAAACGCTTCTGCAAAACCTATTCCACCTAAAGTAGATAAATTACAGAAAACCATCAGATGAAGTTCTTTATCACATTTATTATTCTAACAGTTTTTTGTTTTGCTGAACAAGACACTGCTACGGTGCGTTTCATGAACGGCGATCAATTGAGTGGAAACGCTATTTCATTAAATTTGGATACACTAACTTGGCATTCTGATTTGCTTACAAACCAAGCTCATTTTAAATTGAATCAAATCAAGGATCTCGAATTGCCATCCAAGATTAATGAATCAGCTCAGAACGCAGGTCATCAAGCCGTATTGGAATTAACCAATGGTGACTCTGTAAAAGGGATGCTCGTTGGATTAAATGATAAAGAAATTCGTCTCAAGACTTGGTTCGCAGGTGAAATGGTTTTTTCCAGATTTAATGTAAAATCGGTCGATATCACACGCGCTAGTAAGATCATTTATCGTGGTCCTACTGGAATTGATGATTGGAAGGTTCTCGGTGATGAGAAGAGTTGGGTTTATGCCAATAGCGAATTTACGTCAAAAGCAACCGGCGCTATTGCCCGTAATTTTGATTTTCCGGATGAAATGGAAATTGGCTACAATCTAGCCTGGAAAGGAATCTTCAAATCCAAGGTGATTCTTTTCACCTCTGATATCACAACCCCGAATCCTCAGAGTGGATATGAAATTTATATTCAGGGGTCATCTACTCGTATCAGAAGACTCTCTGATAGCAATTACTTGAGAATAATTGCAAATCCAAGTCGGATGCAACCAACTGAAAATGCACGGATCGAAATTCGTATGAGTCAGCGAACCAAAAAAATTCATATTTTTT
>JAJTHK010000182.1 GCA_021298895.1 Luteolibacter sp. | reverse complement strand
GGACTCAACCTGCGGATCAATCTGTGCATGAGAAAAGCCTACGGCTACCGCAGCTTCGAATTACTGCAAATCACTCTATTTCATACACTTGGAAAACTTCCAGAGCCGAAATTCACCCACAGATTTTGCTGAAGAGTCTTTCTTTTACTACTAACAATCCAGATAACCTTAATAACGAAATCCTAAAGACCCTTTTTAATCTCATCCGCGGACATCTCTCAAAAAGCACTTCTTACAATCCCGCACCCGAAGCTATCGATGATGCAAAAATCGCCCTCTCATCCAACATCACCCGCCTGCTATGGAATGAGTTCGGGAAAAAAATGAACCCAACTCCCAAGGCAAGATAACAAGTTTTTTTAAGTGGATTCTATCACTCAAGCTGTACTCGGCGCAGCAATCGGCGAAGCTGCCCTCGGTAAGAAAATTGGCAACCGCGCCATCATCTGGGGCGCTTTAGTCGGGACAATTCCTGATCTAGATATCATTTTTTTACCACTGTTAGATAACGCCCAAGATCTTGCATTTCACCGCGGTAGTAGCCATTCGCTACTCATCATGATCATCGCCAGCCTCGGGCTTGCGAAGCCGCTCTCCAATCTTTGGAAAAACGAGAAAGTAACACACATGCGAGCCGGGATGTTTGTTCTTCTAAACTGGTTCACTCACGTCCTTATCGACTGCTTTACGGTATACGGAACCTCCGTGCTCTGGCCGTTTTCCGACGCACGCATCGGTTTTAATAATCTCTTCATCATCGATCCTTTCTATACGATACCACTCATCGTATCATTGATCTGGCTCGCCTTTTACAGAAACAAAAAAGAACTAGCCAAACGCACCCGCATCCTCAACTGGGGTCTCGGCATCAGTAGCGCGTATGTCATCTTCAGTTTCGCGATGAAATTTTACGCATCCTCTTCATTTGATGCCGATCTCGCTCGCCGTAACATCGAATACAACCGCCGTTTCGAAGCTCCAACGGCTTTCAACACCCTGCTATGGCGCTCAGTCGTTGATAGGGAAAATGAAATATGGGTCGGATATCGCTCGGTGTTAGAATCGCCCTCAAAACCCATCCGTTGGACAGTTTATCCAAAGAAAAAGGAAGTCATTGCACCCTTTGCCAACGAACGAGAAGTTCAAACCCTCGTCTGGTTTTCACAAGGTTGGTGGATCGCACGACCCCATGCGCAAGGCATCTGGATCGCCGATATGCGTTTCGGTGAGACTCGCATCTATGACGCAAAACCCGGAATGGTCGATTCACGTTTCATGTTTTCATGGTCCTTTGAACCCAAAAAAGAAAGCGATCGTATCAGCTACACCCGACCCTCTGAGAGAAACGCCAAAGATACCCTGAGAAGAATAGGTCATCGCATTTTAGGAAATTCCAAAGAATGGGAAGCCAACCCTCGCTTGGCTGGCATGCCCGGCTCGTTGCCAGAATGGCTGATGGTTGTGGAATGATGTGCCGCTAGAGTGAGTTAGACTGGTTCTCAAAAGTTCGAGCAGCAAAGGGACGTTTTTAAGGTTTGGATTTCGTGCCGCTTCGCGGAAATTGTTTTCAGCGTTCCGGTCTGCGAACGCCGATTTTTGCGTTGTTCTTCGGTTGTGGATGTTCCCAACTCATGCCCTCGGCATTCTTTGCTCAAAAACCGCCATCACAGCACCGAGCAACGAAACTCCAATCACGCGCATCATGACCTTCCTGACGGTCAGACGCATCCATTTCTTTGTCCGATTTTTCAGAAACCTTCTTCAATCCTCATTTGGGAAAATAACATCCCCCGTCACCACCTCGCGTTTATTTCGGATCAAATCATGCTCCTTTGCTCTTTTCTGAAACAATAGAAAGTGCGGAGTCAGCCGATGCTCCTCCAATGCCTCCTCATCGTCATAAAACTCCACAAGCGTAAACACATGCGGTTCGGTCTTACTCTGAGAAACAAAAAAATCCCGGCATCCTGGCTCATCCGAAACCGCATCTGCTGCCTCCTCACACAAATATTCACGGAACAGCTCAATCTTCTTCGGGTTCACCTCCACAACAATCACTAATGAAATCATAGGGCGATTTTAAACTCTAAATTTTAAACTTTAAACCTCAAATTTCCGCCTGATCACAGGCTTTCCATAATGATCAAGTTTTTCATTGAGAAGTTTCCCATCTACGTTCATCCGTGTCCATCCGCGGTTCATTTTTCTCTTCCTTGAAATTTAAAGTTTAAAACTTAAAGTTTCCCCCTTAATGCACCCCGAACTCCAAACCCTCCTGAAAACCCGCCTCGCCATCATCGCGGATCATGCCTTCCGTGATCGCGACCCGGAAGCGCATCTTGAAGCGTTGAAAACCACCTCCGAACAAATCGATTCCTACGCAAAAGCCCACCATCAGGAGTTCGATGCAAGGCTACGCCACTACCTAAGTAATTGTTCTTACCAAAAAGCCCTCGACCATCTAAGCGCTTAAGCCATCATCCCACCATGAAATCGCTCATCTTCTCCCATTCTCACATTCTAAAAATCTCCTTATTCCTCATCGCTCTCGCCTCTTCACTCCTAGCTCAAAAACCCAACATCATCTATATCATCACCGACGACCTCGGTTACGGCGATATCTCCTGCTACGGTCAGAAAAATTTCAGCACACCAAATATTGATCAACTCGCCGCCAACGGCATCCGCTTCACCCGCCATTACTCAGGCGCCACGGTTTGTAATCCCTCACGCTGCGCACTCATGACGGGAAAAGACACTGGACACGCTTCGATTCGTGGAAATGGCGCGTTCTCCATTCCAAACGATGAAATCACCGTCGCAAAAATCACCAAAGCCGCTGGCTACAACAACGCCATGATTGGAAAATCCTGTGTGACCGGAAACACCCAAACCCCCGAATCCGTGATGAAACACGGTTTCGATTACTTCTACGGAACCACCAATCATGTTGATGCGCACTATCGCTACCCCGAATTCGTTTATAAAAACATCGATAAGATCCTTTTCCCTAACAACAAACTCCACTCAGGGACCGATTACGATCTCGAACTCTACACCACGGAAACCCTGAGCTACATCTCCAAACAAACTGCGGAGAAACCCTTCCTCCTCATTCTCTCCTACCCAGCTCCTCACGCCTCGGTTGTTGCTCGTGAAAAAGAACTCGCTGCTGTCCGCCCTTCTGTAAAAGACGAAATCCAAGCTCCTAAGGAAAAGCACTACACTCCCACCAACGAAGTCAAAGCCAACTTCATCGGCATGATGAAATACCTCGACGATTCCGTTGGCGAAATTGTCTCGACTCTTAAAAAAAATAATCTGTTAGACAATACACTGATTATTTTCACAAGTGACAACGGACCTCACGGCGAAGGCGGATTCAAGCCCGATCTTCTCGATTCCAACGGCCCGCTGCGTGGCAGTAAACGCGATCTCTACGAAGGCGGCATCCGTGTCCCCTTCATCGCTTCATGGCCAGCATCCATCAAACCCGGCCAAACCACCGACCACCCATCCGCTTTCTGGGACTTTCTTCCCTCCATCTGTGAACTCACCAACCAATCGACGCCAACCGACATCCAAGGCATTTCATACGTAAGCACTCTTCTTGGAAAAGGCAATCAACCCAGACACCCTCACCTCTACTGGGAGCATCACGAACAAAATATCCGTCGTGCCATCCAAGTCGGCGACTGGAAACTCGTCCAAACCAATCTCGCCCTCCCAGATAAATCCACTACCGAACTCTTCGATCTCTCTAAAGACATCAGCGAAATCACCGACCTCGCCAAGCGATACCCAAAAAAAACTGCCGAGCTTCTCAAACTCATCAAAACGGCCCGCATTCCTAACACAGAATTTCCTGTCCCGGTTCTAGAAACCCCCTGAACCCGGAATGATCAGAGAGCACAGAAATATTTTTTGCGTTCTCTGTGATCTTTCACTCCATTGCATTACATCCAAGTCAAATCGCTACGCTTATAATCCATTCTCTAACGTTCATTCTGCTTTGCGGTTAAATCCCCCTCTTCCTTGAAGTTTAAAATTTAAAAACTTAAAGTTTCACTCACTCGTGCTCCAAAACCTCCGCCTCCTAGACTTCCGCTGCTTCAGCTCTCTATCGCTTGATGCATCACCTGCTGGGGCAATTTTCACCGGCCAGAACGCCCAAGGAAAAACTTCTCTGTTAGAAGCAATCTGCACACTGACTCGTTTGCAATCTCCTCGCACCAACCGACTCCATACCCTTACTAAAATTTCTGCCCCAGGGTTCGGTATTGCCGGTAACCCATGGGGACAAGAACGAAAAATCCAGCAAACTTCAAAAGGCTTGCTGATGAAAACCGATGGAGAACCGCGCCACTCCCGCACCGAATATTTAGCCGATGGTGGTCTGATCGTTTGGATGGGAAATGAAGACCTCAACCTTGTCCGTGGTCCTGGTGAAGCCAGACGCAACTATCTCGACTTCCTAGGCGCTCAGCTAGATCCCAAATACCGCACTGCCTACACCCGCTACCGCCGCGCCCTGAAAGCAAAGAGTCTACTCCTTAAAGAACCCAAACTCCGCCTCGCAGAACTCCTTTCTTACGAGGACATCTTGATCGAACACGGCGAATACCTCACCCAAGCCCGCCAGCAACTCATCGCAGACCTATCTCCCCTCGCCGCTGCTGCACAAATCGATATTTCAGGAAAAAACGAAGAACTCGCCCTTTGCTACCTTCCCGCTTCAGGCCCCTCGATGAAAGAGTCGATCCTGCAAGCCCGCCAACGCGAAACATCGACCCGACAAGCTGTCGTCGGCCCGCATCGCGATGATTTTTCCATTCGCCTTCACGGTATGCTCGCCTCCGACTACGCCAGCGAAGGGCAACAGAGAACCATCGCTCTCGCCCTCAAACTAGCCCAAGGCGACCTCCTCCAAAAACGTTGTGCCAAAACTCCTATCTACCTACTCGACGACATTTTCGGCGAACTAGACCCAGCTAGGCGCAACGCCCTCCTGCATCACCTGCCCACAAACGCTCAGAAATTTATCACCACCACCCACCTTGGCTGGATGGAATCCAAAAGCCCAATCGCGCCCCTTCCCATCTTCGAGGTCAGTAACCATCAGGTCTCGCTCAAGTCTTGAATATGAATTTGAATGTTTTCCGAACATTCCCGTCAAAGCGAAGAATTATCCCTTTCAATTTCCCCTGCGACTCGTATTTTATGCTCATGAAAACGGCGGTTTTATTTATCCTTTGCTTGGCTCTATCGCTGGCATCGCAGGCTCAGATCAAAAAAGACAAAGAGTCACTTCTGGAGTCCGAGCCAGGTGTCGTTTATCTGAATCAAATCTTTGATAAACCAGTCAAACTCAACGTTATCGAGCAAGCTCAAGTCTTCTCAGACAAGGATGGAAGTCATCGCCTCGGTTTCTTGAAAGCCGATCAAGTGGTCGAACTCGAAGGCATGACAGAAAAAGCCTACCGTGTACGCGGTCAAGGCACAAAAAACGGCATCGCCGGGTGGGTTTCACCTAAAGCCTTTTCACATAGCGATCCTGAGTTTATCGGAAAACTGAAAAAAATTTACGAACGTCAAATCGCCGTTAACGAGATCATAAAAAACAAAGGGCTCGCTATCGGCATGACTCCAAAAGAGGTCGAACTCTCACGCGGTAAACCCACAAAAACTACTATACGCGTCACTCCTACCGGAGAATCAGGATCATGGGAATACATCAATTTCGAAGAGATCAAACACTACATAACCAAAGTAGATCCCGTTACTGGCCAAGCTTATCGCCAATTCTCTCATACCACTCGCGAAGAAACCGGAAAGACTACCGTCGAATTCAAAGACGGAGCTGTTAGTGCTCTTGAGGAAATGGAAGACAAAGGTCCAGGCAACACGAAAATCATCATTCCACCTGTGGTTGTAGGTTGGTGATAGAGATGGTTGGTCACTTATGAATCAGCATCTCGTAATCCCGCTGCTATGCCTTTCCTCCATACTGGCATCCTTACAAGCGGCGGAACCAAAGGCATTGATGGATGATCTCGTTTCACCTATCATGACTGATGCCGATCCCGGACCAGGACTGCGTGTGCGTCAGGTTGCACCTGAATATAGAGGAACAGAAGTTTACCACGCGCTATACCTACCCGTAAATTGGAAACCGAATAACGAATATCCAGTCATTATTGAATACACAGGTAACAAGTCGCCGTTGCATGGTTCAACCGGTGAAGTGAAGGACGCGAATCTTGGTTACGGTATGAGTGGGGGCCGAGATTTTATATGGGTCTCAATGCCTTATATCGAAATCGGTCATCAAAAAAACGCGCTCACTTGGTGGGGAGATCGACAAGCGACCCTTGATTATTGTAAAATTAACCTGCCACGCATCTGCAAACAATTCGGCGGTAATCCAGACAACGTCTTTCTCTGCGGCTTTTCTCGCGGTGCGATAGGTGCGAGCTACATTGGATTAGCCGACGATGAAATTGCGAAGCTTTGGAAAGGCATCTTTACTCACGATCACTTCGATGGACAAAGGGACTGGAAATATCCTGAATGTGATCGCAAATCTGCACTTACGAGACTCGCGCGTCTAAAAGGCAGACCCGTGCTCGTCTGTGGCAAGGAAGCAGATTACATCAAGGAACACCTTGATCTGGCACGCTTCACTTTTCTCGATGTACCAACGGAAAAAATATTCAACATACCCGAAGGCAAAGTCATCCATTCCCATACCGATCTATGGATGCATAGAGATAGCGAATATCGAAAAAAAGCTAGGGCATGGCTCACAGGCTTATTAGAAGAAAAAGTTAATAGATAAATCAGTTATTTTAGCCTACCGCCAGATCATTCCACCACTTCATCGTCATCGACGATAAATTCTTCATCCACAGGAACAGCTCGAAAAATCTCTAACGGTTTTTTTTCGTTTTCAATTTCAGGCTCTTCGATAGGAATTGCTTTAAGGATTTCGCCATCATCTGGCAGCACGATATTTGGTTTACCATCTCCGCCTTCAGCAATAACAACAGCGGCGCGCTTGGGTGGTTCGATGATCTCTTTAATTTCGGCTTTGAGAGGCTCGAAGAAATTTCTAACCATAGGAGCGGCCATGCGACCGCCAGAAACCTTCTGACCGGGCTTTCCTTCATATAAGACTGCAAACGCGTAGCGCGGATTATCGTGTGGCAAGAATCCTGCAAACCATGCAAGACGCTGATTCAGCTTCGGCGGCCCCCATTGAGCGGTTCCGGTTTTTCCTGCTAAAGTCGTGTAGGTTAAATTTCCACTACGTCCGGTTCCGTAACCTTTAGCAACCACATCTCGCATCCCCTCACGCGTCACCTCCACTGCACGGTAATCAACACTGAGCCAATCTTTACGCTCAGGACGCATCGCCTGCACGACTCGTCCACGTGTGTCTTGAATCTGAGAAACCAATGACAATTTCGGCAATGCCGCGCCGTTTCCGATACCCGCCATCATCTGCGCCACTTGCAGGGGCGATGCGAGAAGACTTCCCTGCCCGATCGACATGTTAGCTGTATCTCCATTCAAAATACGCCGACCTTCATTCTTCAGCATCCATTCATGAGAAGGAACTAAGCCCGGAGTTTCACCTATCAATGGCAGCCCAGACTTTTCACCCATTCCCATACGTCTTGATAAATTTAAGAAAACCATGGCACCGGTATTGATCCCAACCTGATAGAACCAAGTGTTACAAGAACGGGCAATCGCACGTTTCACATCGATCTCACCTTCAGGAACCATCGTCCAGTTTTTGAAGGTATGATTACCGATCGTAAATGTAGGAGGTGCGTTGATATGATCATCTTCATCAACCACCTTGGCGTCCAAAGCAGCCAGTGCAACGAGAGGCTTGTATGCGGATGCGGGCGGATACGCCGATTGAAACGCACGCCCAAAGAGTGGCGTCGCCGGATCGTCCTGCAGCGCTTGGAATTCATCTCCGCTGATTCCTGGGATAAATCGATTCAGATCAAACGTGGGTCGCGAGGCCATGACGAGCACTTCACCCGTCACCACATCGATCACCACAAACGCTCCACGTTCACACCCTTTAGCCAACACTTCCTCTGCGAGCTTTTGCCATTTCAAATTCAAAGTCGTGACCAATGTTCCACCGGGTCGGGGACGTTTGACCTGCTCTTCTAACAACTTATTGCCGTTTTCATCAAACAACAAGCGCTTCATTCCATCCACACCCGTGAGATGTTCGTCAAACAGCTTTTCAAAACCCGCACGTCCTTCGCTTTCCTCCCACAGAGGTTCATTGAAATTGATCGGCCCCGTCGGAAGTTTTCCCACACTGCCCGAATACCCGATGATATGTGCCGCCAAACCTTTATTTGGGTAGACCCGACGATACACAGGCGACAAAATGATCCCCGCTGGCAATTTGGATTCGATTTTTTTCGCCTCCTTATCACTCAGCATCCGAGTGAGATATAGCGGCAGCCAACGACGATGCTTGTAATGATCATATAGCTCATCATCGGTTTTGGGATTCGCGATCTCAATCACGCCATTCAGTTTTGCCATGCGTGTCCTTGCCCATTCGATGACATAGCTGCGATCTACATCTTGAAACTGCTGATACTGAAGCGAGACTTGATACGCCACCTCGTTCTGGGCAAATGGCTCACCGTTTCTATCGACAATCTGCCCGCGAGGCGCAGGGATTTTTAGTGAAATGACCCGAGCGTCTCTACGATTCAAAAACGATCCCTCACTCGCCGATTTCTTGGCCGCAAGTGATTCAGCAAGTTTCACCGCTGCATCCGGGGTCGCCGCCTCAATCGTTGCCGTATTCACAGGAACTTGCGGCGTTTGACCTGAAGCAAGTCCCACACAGTAAATCGCAAAAATGAACCAAGCAAACTTCATCAACGCGACAAATATAGGGTTCTCACCCCGCTGGGGCAAGAACCATCCACCGTCGCCCTACGGGCTATGGTGGACAAGAGAACCAAGAACCACAAAGCCGAGTGAGCGCAAGCGAGCCATTCACCCAAAACGAAGTTCTGACCGCTTGGACGGAGCGAAGCGGAGTCAAACCAAGAACCAAGAACCAAGAACCAAGAACCAAGAACTAGGAACCAAGAACTCTTCAATGCCTGAAATGCCTGTGGCCCGTAAACACCATCGCCATCCCCGCAGCGTCGGCCGCAGCAATGACTTCATCATCGCGCATGGAACCGCCAGGTTGGATACAAGCGGTTGCTCCCGCATCGATCGCAGATTGCAGGCCATCGGCAAATGGGAACATCGCGTCTGATGCAACGATGGAGCCCTGAAGCGAAAGGCCAGCCTCCTTGGCTTTCCAAATTGCGATTCGCGAGGAATCAACCCGACTCATCTGGCCAGCACCGATTCCGAGAGTGCGATCCGCATTGGCATAAACAATTGCATTCGACTTGACGTGTTTAACGATACGCCAACCGAAACGCATGGCACGGATTTCTTCCTGAGTTGGCGGACGCTTGGTCACCACTTTGCTTTCCAAATTATCCAAACCGAGGGCTGTGTCATCCCTGTCCATGACCATCAAACCACCTGGGCTCGAACGAATGACCGGTGCTTTTTTCGCAGTCAAATAGGCATCATTGATCTTCATCAAGCGCAGGTTCTTTTTCTTCTGAAGCAATGCCCGTGCATCGGGTTCGAATTCAGGTGCGATGATCACATCCGTAAAAATCTCTGAAATCACCCGCGCCAATTCCAATGTCAGAGGACGGTTGGTGACGATCACCCCACCAAACGGAGCTTGGCGATCCGTCTCAAAGGCTTTTTGCCAAGCCAGGCGCAGATCCTCGTCGTCCTGACCAACACCGCATGGGTTCGTGTGCTTTAGAATCGCAACGGTTGGACGCACGAAATCCAAAATCAAATCCGCTGCCGCTTCGATATCCAAGATATTCGTGTAGCTCAGTTCCTTGCCTTGTACTTGGGTGAAACAGGATGCAAAATTTCCATACAAGGAACATTTTTGATGCGGGTTATCCCCGTAACGAAGCTCCTGCTCCAGCGGCAAGCTCATGGTAAATGAACAACCCGCCCCTTGCTTGCATTGACCGAGGAAATTTGTGATTGCGCCGTCATATTGTGAAGTCCGGAGAAAGACTTTGACCGCAAGCTGCTCACGCAGGCCTCGGGTGGTATCGCCTTGGTTGTTTCGCATTTCTTCAAGCACCACAGGATAATCATCCGGAGAAACCACCACCGTCACATGCGAGTGATTCTTCGCCGCACTGCGCAACATCGACGGCCCACCGATGTCGATGTTTTCAATCGCCTCTTCCAAAGTCACGCCCGGCTTAGCGACGGTTTCCTCGAAAGGATATAAATTCACCACCACAAGATCGATCGGTGGAATATCGTGTTTTTTCGCATCCGCAACATGCTCTTCATCATCGCGGCGATGCAGCAATCCACCGTGAACCTTCGGATGCAGGGTTTTCAATCGACCCTCAAACAACTCAGGAGCGCCCGTGTATTCGGATACATCGATGACTTTTAAGCCTGCCTCACGCAATGATTTCGCGGTGCCCCCTGTGGAGAGCAGTTCTACTCCCATCTCTGCGAGTCCTTTTGCGAACTCCACCAAACCTGTTTTATCAGAAACCGAAAGCAACGCGCGTGTGATAGCCATAATGTGTTTTGTGTTTTGCGTCCAATCACCCTCAGGCAAGCGGACACCCACCCCGTAGCCAAGCCCTCCCAAACACGCAAGCGGGAATCCACTAATTCGAGCCCCAGTTTCATCCTAGAATCCTCACTAAGGTGCCCTACGTCTTAAGAATTAAAGATTTTCACAAAAGGTAACGAAGTGAACGAAGGATGTTCCAACACCTCATTCTCAAATCTCCTGCCAAAGAATCATAAAAAGCAAAGCCAAGCCGAACGCGAAGCACCTTCGTTGACTTCGTTACCTTCTGTAAAAAACTGAATTTAGCGAGGACCACCAACAGTTTTTCGAACGAGGGTTCCATCATCGACGGGTGGTTTCCAGTTTCCCTTTCTAATAAATTGGGCATTGAGACGTAACATTTCAAGACGCTGAAAAAGAGGAAGCACCGTGAGGCTACCTCCAACTCTTTTCTTCAACGGCTCTTTTAGCTCATTTTTCACTTCGCCAAAGTAACCCACCTTCAAACTACCAACAAGCTAAAAGCTAGGTCGAAAGTCTAGAAGTCATCTCATAAACCCTGGATGGGCTTGCTCCAACGATTCTTGCAATCAGGCAAGGCGCAACGAAGGAGCTGGTTGAATCCAGTGACTGAGGCGCAACGAAGTTTGATGGCAAGAGGCGTGGAGCCCGCAGGGTTTACAGATTTTTCCCGGCGCAGCCGCTAGCCTGAATCAAAGACCAAATCACCCAACAAGACCATGCAGGGTTTATGAGATGGCTTCTACACACTCACTCCAACTCCACCACCCAACAGATCTCTCCATCCACACGGAATCGAACATTACGCCCGCATAAATCCGCCCCATAGATTTTATCTGCCGATTTCGGCGATGCCGCCGGCCGCGCATCCAAGGACAATACTTCTCGTATGACTCGTTGCGAGCGTTCATCCAAAGCCTCAAATTCTGCCAATGCCGATGCATCAATCTGCACCACCAATCTCGGGATCGCCTCGGCTGCATAACCTGACTTAGCTCCAGGCAAACATTCCACATAAGGCAAATACGGCTTCACATCATATATCGGTGTGCCATCGATCAAATCCACACCCGAAACACGAATCAACGGCGCTTGCATGCCTTCGCACGCTTCAAAATCAATCTCGTCCAATTTCACCAATGACAATCCCAACCCATTGGGACGAAACGTTGATCGACTCGCAAACACTCCCACCCTCTCGTTTCCGCCAAGTCGTGGTGGTCTCACCGTTGGATTCCAACCTTGCTCAAGCGTTTCGTGAAATCCAAAGATCAACCAAACATGCGAGAATCCTTCAAGCCCTCGCACAGCCTCCGCAGAACGGTATTTATCAGAAAGTTCTAGCACCCCCCATGCAGATGGACACAGCCCTGGTTGACGTGGAACTCCGAATTTTCCACCAAAGCACGTTCGTAAAATCCCAATCGGTTCGATCACCATAAATCTGTATGGCAAAATGAACCACAATGGAAACACTGCGCACATCGACAAACTGACTAATAGAAGATATTTTGTCAAATGGACACAGATAAACGTTAATTTTAAGACAGGGCGATTGCATCGCAGAGCCTTGAAAGCGTAGCTTTCAAGGCTTTTAAGATTCGCGCTAGACTTTCACTCTAAAACAGCCAGATTAGGCGAGTCATGATATGCACTCACATCTGCTCGCCTCTCGATCCCGTCAGC
>JAJTHK010000016.1 GCA_021298895.1 Luteolibacter sp. | reverse complement strand
TCCGCTTCAGCTTCCCATTTTCGAGTCCCTCACCAACTCCATCCTTGATCTATTATCCATGATCTACTACCCATCTCACGCATCCAAGCACCAAAGCTTAGTTTAGCCAATCAGTGGCCGGACTTTGGGGGCCAGCTCACATGCATAGGTTTTTAGCTGTCTTTAATTCGAGGATTAAATGATTATCAACGAGTATATCTGCAAAGTAATCTCCTATCAACGTGTCGTCTTCGTCGTAGACTTTTATAGGTGCCTGTTGTTCGACAATTAAGCCTTGTTTGTGGAGCCGATGGGCTAAAGCGTTCTCATAGACTTTTTCCAGATGCCCGTGCCCATGATAAACGTGAATGTCGTAGGAGGTTTGTCTTATCAGATTATAAAGAGAATTGATGTCTTTCATTTGTTAGAGGGGATGAAAAGGGGTTGAGATTTTACATAAATTTGAAAGTAAAAAATCGTTGGTATTATTTACCCTCACAAAATGCAAAAACTCTAAGGGTTTCGATTCCCAACTTTCTTTGTGCTCTTTGCGATCCTTGCGGTTAATCCTTTTCCATTCGACTGAGAAATTCCTCAGCAATTTCATACAGCTTTTGTCTCTTCACTTCAGAAAATTTCTGCCAATTCCTCGCCATCATGGATGAGCGTGGATTTTTTAAGAAGAGTTCTTGATGATCACCTACAAAGGTCCAGAACAAGGCATCCCAGATTTCAGTCCATGGGCCTTTGGTTTCATCGGACATTTTCAGGACGTAATTTGATCCGGAAATGTAGGGTTTGGTGGTGAAGGTTCCGCCATCTGCGAACTGAGACATGCCGTAGACATTGGGAACCATGACCCAATCGTAGGCGTCGATAAAAAGTTCCATGAACCATTTGTAGACTTGGTTGGGATCGAATCGGCACAGAAGCATGAAATTTCCAAGTATCATGAGTCGCTCAATGTGGTGGCAGTAGGCTTCGTCGTGAAGCTGGCGGATAATGCGGTCGATGGGAGGAATGTCGGTGGTGGCGTCGTAGAAAGATTTCGGGATGGGTCGAGTGTGCCCGAAAAAATTGAGATTCCGGATTTCCGTGCCACGATGGAGGTAGACTCCATGCATAAACTCCCGCCAACCGATGATTTGGCGGATGAATCCTTCGAGGGAGTTGAGTGGAACATGATCCTGATGCGCGACCGCGGCATCGACGATTTCCTGAGGCGTCAGCAATCCGATGTTCAGCATCGGTGTTAGGACCGAGTGATTGATGAAAGCGTGTTCGGTGGAGATGGCGTCTTCGTAGATGCCGAAGTCTTGGAAGCGTTCTTTGATAAAAGTTTTTAGCCAAGCTTTGGCATCGTCGCGGGTGACGGGGTAGCGAAAGGTCTTGGTGTTTCCCAGGTTGTTAGGAAAATGGGTTTCGATGTGTGTAATCGCGGCTATGACGTGGGGGTTGTGCGGGGTTTTCGGCGCGAAGGGTGGGGTGAATGTTTTGGGAAGTTTTTTGCGATTGTCTTCATCAAATGACCATTGACCTCCGGTCGGGTTGCCATCGGCATCGATGAGAATCCGCATGCGTTTTCGCTGTGCTTGATAAAAAGAAGCCATGAACGGTTTTTTACGGCGGGCGATATGTTCTTCGAGAAACTCCGGTGGAGAGAGAAACGCGGGCGATGGATGCATGTGGATTGAAACTCCGCGCGCTTTTGCGAAGGTATCCAATCGTTTTTCGAGAATGAAATCGTGCGGATAGGCGAGGTGGATTTCAGTTAGTTTTTTGGGGAGATTATTGCGGTAATCAAGAGTGTGAGGAATGACGATCACCTCATACCCTTGCGCACGAAGTTCTTCCGCGTAGGCCTGCATCGATGCACGGTGCAGGACGAGTTTTTGTTTGTGAAAAGCGACCAGATGATGAGGATCGTTTCCGAACATCAATGGATCTTCGGCTAGATAGATGGGTCTTCCTTTTGCCAGAGCGGGATGATTCTCAAAAAGCTGATGAGGAAAAATGAGCGTGGCAGATGACATAGGGCGGCGGGTTACAGGGTATTCTTGGCTTTTGCGTAGGGTAGGCGTGTTGGCTGGCTGAGTTCAAAATAGGTATCGAGAGCTGTGGAGGCCAGTGAACCGATGGCAGTGAGATCGACCGAGCCATCGGCTGCGAGATGTTCTTCCGGGAGCTGCACCAATCGAACTTTACCGACGATGAGGATCGTGTCGTTCGCGTTGATCGGAATCGTTTCGACCAGATCGAGTGCGAAGCGGAACCGCGACTCGGCCACGAAGGGAGCGGCGATCCCGGGTTCGAAGTGAGGAGTCAAGCCGGTGGCGGTGAACTCGGAAGTCTCGCGTGGGTATCGCGCTGAACAATGATGTGCCTGATCGAGGATTCCGGAATGGACGTGATTGATCGTGTAACAACGGGTTTCGAGGATGTTGGAGAGTGTGTGTCGGTCCACCATATCTGGGCGAGAGACCAAGCCGATCAGAGCTGGATTCGAGCCGAGGTGGGTGACTGTGGAGAACGGAGCCAGGTTGGTTTGGCCATCAAGACTAAGCGTTCCAATAAGTGAAATGGGTTTAGGGCCGGGCAGCGTGTTGGAGAATTGAACTCTTGCGAGTTTTCCCATCACTTCGATATCTGTTAGATAGATGTTTTTCATCTGGATTACTACTAAGCGAGTTTTTGCCGGTGGAAAGGAGAAAGATTGGAGAAATTTGCTGGGGTTAGAGTCGCCCCCTCATGTCGCCCCATTAAAAATCTAGAGTGCGATTCATCTCTCAGACGTGTGATCTCCATTTAACGCCATCCTCTCAGAATCACGGCCAACTCAGCGAGGTGGCCCCCAACTTTTTAATAGAGATATTTATCGTTCCTGCAAAATCTCGTTATCATCGCCAAGAAGTAGATTCTTTGGTTTGATTGGGGTATCTGAGTAACCAAAAGCCATGATAGCAACACGTTCGCCTTTCTTGATCAGGTGGGCAGCGCCGCCGTTGATGAGGATTTTACCAGTTCGTGGAGGGCCTTCGAGGACGTAGGTTTCAAGGCGAGCACCCGTGGTGATGGATGCAACGAGGACTTTTTCACCAGGCCATAAATCAGCAGCGTCCATGAGGTCGCGGGGTATTTCAATACTGCCCTCATAATCCACATCGGCCTCGGTGATGATGGCACGGTGGAGTTTTGATTTCAGAACCTCGCGGACCCAAAGTTTGGATGTTGGTGATTGGCCAGACATTTGTGTGGGGAACGAACACCGTGGAAGGTATACGGTCAAGGGGAAAGAGGGTCTGAATGGTGAAGAGTGAATGGTGAAGAGTGAATGGTGAAGAGTGAATGGTGAAGAGCGAAGAAGAGCTGGCTGATAAAATCAGGCAGGGTCTCACATAGCTTGTTTAAAACCAAGGAGATATAGAGGAATAAACATTGATAGTATCTTGAATTTTTTCACTCTTCACTCTTCACCATTCACTTTTACGACGTGATTTTGAAGTGAATATTTGCTTTTTCAAAGGTAATGAAAGCGCACCGCGGAGAGGCAGAATAGGGTGGCGGTTTCGACCCGGAGGACAAGGTCTCCTAGGGTGACGGGGATATAGCCAACTGTGAGAGCTGCTTGTGTTTCATGGGGGGTAAAATCACCCTCGGGTCCTACTAATATAGATATCGTTTCGATTTTTGGATGAGCGGCAAGGGTTTCACGGAAATTTTGTGGGTATTCGGCAAGTGAGGCGATGATTTTCAGCTCCGATCGATCAGGGGATTTCAGCCATGCATCGAATGTCATGGGATCTTCGATGACGGGAATCGTGAATTGGGCGCATTGTTTACATGCTTCCAGTGCGGTTCGGCGCCATTTCTCTGCTTTCTCATCGCCGGGTGAAACGATGGTATTGTGAGTCACAATCGGTTGGATTTTTGAGACTCCAAGCTCGACTGCTTTTTGTACGATCCAATCCATGTTTTTTCCTTTGGGGATGGCTTGAACAAGCGTAATTTGAGGAAGAGAATTCGGTTTCGATTGGGTAAGCTCTAGCATGAGATCGACCCGTTGTTTGGAAACGGAAAGCACTCGAGCTTCTGCAAAATTCCCAAGACCATCGAAGACCGTGATCGTTGCGCCGGTTTGGATGCGAAGCACTTGGGCGAGGTGCTTTGCTTCGTCGCCTTGAAGGAAAGGCGTTTCGGTCCAAGCGTTGGGAGGTAGATAAAAACGAGACATTAATAGGTGAATTCTTGCAGATCTACAATCATCAATCGTCATTCGTAAATCAAACCGAACGATCTGACGGATGATTGCTAGCTCTGTCTAAGCTCAGGTAGATTGACGATTGATGATTGTTGATATCGGATTTTTGATTTGTCTAAGACGGAGACCGAAGATCGCCGCTACAGCTTTAAAAACGTTTCTAACATCTGCTTGCCGTTCTCGGTGAGTATGGATTCGGGGTGGAACTGTACACCGTGGACGGGATAATCTTTGTGGCGCAGTCCCATGATTTCGTTTTCTGCAGTCCATGCGGTGATTTCAAGGCAATCAGGTAAAGTCTCGCGTTTGACGATAAGGGAGTGATAGCGAGTGGCTTCGAAAGGATTGGGTAAGCCAGCGAACACGCTGCTGCCATTGTGGTAAATGGGGGAAGTTTTGCCATGCATCAAACGATCCGCGCGGACAACTTCGCCTCCGTAGACTTGGCCAATCGATTGATGGCCAAGACATACACCAAGAATAGGAGTGCTGGGGCCTAGCTGGCGAATGAGTTCGAGAGAAATGCCTGCCTCGTTTGGTGTGCACGGGCCGGGTGAGATGCAAATTTTTTCGGGCGCGAGTTTTTTTACGTCATCCACCGTGATGACATCGTTTCGGAAAATTTTCATCTCAACGCCTAGTTCGCCGAAATATTGGACGAGATTGTAGGTGAAGGAATCGTAGTTATCGAGGATGAGTAACATGTGTTGAAAACTTATAACTTTAAATTTTAAACCTCAAGATAGAGGGTGCATTACGCCTTTAATGTTTTTGCTAGGGCGATGGCGCGGAGGAGGGCTTTGGATTTATTGACGGTCTCGTTATACTCGTAGGTCGGATCGGAATCGGCAACGACTCCCGCGCCAGCTTGGACGTGGGCTTTACCGTCCTTCAGGAGACAAGTGCGTAGGGTGATGCAGGAATCATGTGAACCATCGAACCCGAAGTAACCCACCGCTCCCGCATACGCACAGCGTTTGTTTTTTTCGAGCGAGTTGATGATCTGCATCGCGCGGATTTTGGGCGCACCGGAAACCGTTCCGGCAGGGAAAGTTGCACGCAGAACATCGTAGGCGGTATGTGATGGATCGAGCTCGCCAGTGACATTAGAAACGATGTGCATGACATGGCTGTAACGCTCGATGATCATAAAATCGTCGACTTTAACTTTACCATGTTTTGCGATACGACCCACATCGTTGCGAGCGAGATCAACCAACATGAGGTGTTCTGCACGTTCTTTAGGATCGTTTAAAAGTTCAGCTGCTAACGCATCATCTTCTTCCTGGGTTTTTCCTCTCCAACGTGTGCCGGCAATCGGGCGGATGTCGATGCGGCCATGGATGGAACGGACGTGTACTTCCGGTGAGGAACCGACGAGCGCGAAGTCGCCCATTTCTAACACAAACATGTAAGGTGATGGGTTAACGTGGCGGAGGGCGCGGTAGAGATCGACCGGGCATTGGTCGAAGTCAGTGGTGAAACGTTGGCTGGGGACGAATTGGAAGATATCTCCGGCTTTAATGAATTCTTTGCCATCGCGCACCATTTGTTCGTATTCGGCTTGCGTGGTGTTAGAAACAGCGGGTTCGTCAATGATTTTTACCAAACCATTCAGTGCGGGTACATGAAGTGGGCGGTCGAGGATTTCGATGATGGCCGCGATGCGTCCCGATGCTTCTGCATAAGCATCTGCGGGTGATGGATGTTCATCGAGAAATGCGTTTGCGATGATCTGCAAACGGCGCAGGCGGTGATCGAAAACTAGCAGAGTATCAGCGAGCATGAACAAGGCATCAGGAATGCCTAGGGAATCCGGTGGCGAATCGCCGAGAGTTGGTTCGAACTGACGCACCGCATCATAGGCGAGGTAGCCGACCATGCCGCCGGAAAAAGGAGGGAGAGCTGGATTGGAAACGGGGTGGAAGGGTTTCATCTCGCGCTCAAGTGCGGCGAGCACATCATCAGGTGCGGTGATCTTATGTGACTTGCTGCCTTCTGTGATGGTGATTTCTTTGCCGTAGGCCGTGAAAATCCGTTTTGGCCCAGATCCAATAATCGACCAGCGCCCACCCTTATCCGTGGCCTCCGCCGATTCTAGAAGGAAAGAATGCTTCGCATCGCGGATTTTCAGGTAAGCGGAGAGAGGAGTCTCGAAATCGGCCGCAAGCTGAGTATAGACTGGAACCACGTTTCCTTTTTTAGAAAACGATTCAAAGGCTTCCAGAGATGGCTCGACAAGATACAGACTCACGGGTGGGAGAATGAGACGAAAACGGGCCGGAGGTCAATGGTGAGCATTTGGGTTTAATTTGGGCAGTTGGGGTTTCTTTTTACCGCAGAGGCGCAGAGGTCGCAGAGGGACGCAGAGCCAGACTGATGAAGCCTTTACCCGTATAATGAATAATCATATAAAATTTAGACTATAATTTAAAAGCTCTGCGACCCTCTGCGACCTCTGCGCCTCCGCGTTGAAAGCAAACCCTTAACCCTACGATTTTCAGAGCCGACTTGCAAAAATCCTTTCCTAGGCTGAAGTTGGGGCGTGGCGATTGCATTGAATGATTTGAGGAAAAACCTGCCGGAAGGTGGGTTGTTTGGTGGCGGGAACTGGCAATGGTCGCCTGAGCCGCTGAAGCTGAGTGCAGCGGAGGCCAAGGAAATGATGGCTATGGGTCATCCACTGGCGAAATTCCAACAAGCCTGCGATATCCTTTATCGCCGCTCTGCGACAGGTAATATCGACTCGTGGTTGGCGGAGTTGTTAGATGAAGGTAAGCCCGATTGGCTGGCCGCGTTGCAACGTGCTCCCGGGATGGTGGATCAATTTCCCCGAGTGATCCGTCCTGATCTGATTCTAGCGAAAGGACATTTCGCCCTCTCCGAGCTCGATAGCGTGCCGGGCGGAATGGGGATTACTGCTTGGCTTTCCAAAACATATGCAGAGGCAGGTTACGAGGTGTTGGGTGGTGCGAATGGGATGATCGATGGATTTCGAAAGCTGATGCCTGAAGGTGGGGATATTTTGGTTTCGGACGAAGCGATGGATTATCGAGCCGAGATGACTTGGCTGGCAGAGCAGTTAGGTGCGGATTGGAAAGTTGAAAACGCCGAGGAATACGAAGAATGCGGAAAAGAGATGTATCGGTTTTTTGAATTGTTCGATTGGGAGTCGATGCCTTACGCACGAAATCTCGCGGAAAAATCGGCTAGAGGCGAAGCCAGTATAACACCGCCCTTTAAAGCTCATCTGGAGGACAAGCTCTGGCTCGCCTTGTTCTGGTCGCCAGCTCTGAAGAAAATCTGGGAACAAGCCCTGCGTGGAAACCATCTGCGCAGATTACGGGAATGGATTCCGTTCGGTTGGGTCATGGATCCAGAGCCTCTGCCGCCACATGCGGCGCTGCCGCGGCTCAACGCGCATTCATGGGCTGAGGTCGGAGAGTTTTCTCAAAAAGACCGTCAGCTGGTTTTAAAAATCAGTGGCTTTCACGAAACCGCCTGGGGTTCTCGTGGAGTGTTTATCGGGCATGATTTACCAGCCGCGGAGTGGCAAGAAAAAATTGGATACGCACTTTCACAATTCGGAGAGCAACCTTGGCTGATGCAAGAATTTCACGAAGGTAGACGCTTCATGCATCCAATATACACAGAGGACGGTGAAGTAAAAATGTTAGAGGTCAGAGCGAGGTTGTGTCCTTATTTCTTCACCGATAAGCAGGGCGAAACCACCTTTGGCGGATGCTTGGCGACTTTAGTCCCAGCAGATAAGAAAAAAATCCACGGCATGAGCGATGGTATCCTTGTGCCGTGTGTGGTGGGGGAGGTTTTCTAGTTCCTAGCTCCTTGTTCCTAGTTAGCAGAAAAATGCAGCGCGAAGCTCAACTAAGAACCAAGAACTCTTCCTACCTACTGCCATGCTCAATCGCATCGCAGATGGCGGGGAATATCTGGCGTTTTCTGGAAACGACACCCGGAGCTGAGTAGAGGGTGTCATCAATTCGGCTGAAAGGTAGAGAGGCGATGATTTTTTCCGGACCTACGGCCAGCACCATACTCTTAAGTAGCGCAACATCAGTCACGACAAGAACCGCAATGTTATAGCCTTTTTCGAACTGGAGATCACGTAGGGCTTTTTCTAACTCTTCGCGACGAGCCTTGAAGCCGTGAAGATCACGTTCTTCGACTTGAGAGACGCTGATGAACATGCCTTGTTCGTTGAATTCTTTGCGATCGGTGTGGATGATTTCCGCGGCGGTGCCGTTTGCTATGAGTGAACCAACCGCGAAAAACTCCTCGGCAAATTCTTTAGCATCGACTTTTGCGATTCCACTGAGCCAAGTCAGCATTTTTTTATCGAGCGCTGTGGTGGTTGGAGATGTTAGACACAAGGTATCGGAGACGATCCCGCCGCAGAGGCAGAGCGCGACTCCGGGTGCAGGGATTAGATCCCTGTGGAAAAATTTACGAGCGACTAGGGTACAGGTTGAGCCGACAGGTTCGTTGAGGTAACGAATCGGTTCGCGCGAAACAAGATCGCCGGATAAACGGTGGTGATCAATGACTTCGGTGATCGTCGCTTCTTCGATGCCGGTGACGGCTTGTGCGTATTCGTTGTGATCAACGAGGGCGAAGCGAAGTTTAGGTGGATCGACGAGGTCAGACTTGGCGATAACGCCTATCATTCCATCCGCACCCGCTTCCATGACAGGAAACAGGTCTTGATCAACAGAGACGAGCGCCTTGCGGATCTTGGAAACGGGTTCTTTGGCGTTTACTGAGATGAACTTGCTTTCCATCACGTGGCGGACCGTGCGTGAGCAGCGAATGAGAGTGCTCGCACTGGCGGTGTCCTGACGGCAACGCAGAACGACCGTGCCTTTGGAAATGGCGTAATCTTTGATTTCATTCGACACGGCATTTTGTCCAGTCACCAACAAAGCACGTGCACCCGACTCAATCGCAAGACGTTGGACGATGGGTCGGTCTCCGCAGATCACGAGGAAATTTCCGATATTGCCATCAGCAATCGCTTGATCGAGACGAATTTTGACCGTGTCTTGTGAAGACGCACCGACGAGAAGGATGAGATCTTCCTCTGCGTCTTGATCGCAAATCGTGGCACCAAGACTCTCTGCATCAAGAGTCTTGGCGAGGTTGTTGAGCGAGGCGTGAACGGTCCGGACGCTGATGCCCTCGGTATTCGCAGGAAGGAGAAGTTTGAGCAGGTTGATGTATTGTAGCATTCCAGCGACCGTGCCATCGTCATTGATGACAGGCACGCAACGGATTGATGCATCTAGCATCCGAGTATAGGCGACTAAGAAAGTATCGGAAGGGCGCACGGAAATGACCTTGCGTCTGCAGATCATGCCGGCAGTGGTACGCGCGTCAGTCAAAAGCTCAGGAGCTTCAAAGCCCGCTTTTTCTAAAACCCATTTGGTCCGTTGTGAAACATCGCCACATCGTGCCGCAATCGCATTGGGTTCATCACCACTGGCACGAAGCAACGCAGCGTGCCCGATTGCAGAACAAACCGCATCGGTATCGGGATTTTTGTGTCCAATGACGTAAAAGGGGAACATTCCAGTATCTTTTATATGTGCTTACAAAAGTGCAATCTTAAACTAGATGCAAGAGGTCAGAATCCAGAGACCAGATGGAAATTGAAAAAGCTACACTATCTCTGGTATCTGGCTTCTTGCCTCTGGCATCTAAATCTTCACATGCGTTCTGGGCAGCGGATGCCAAGGAGGCCTAAGCCTTGTTCTAGGATGGTGGAGGTGAGCTTGCAGAGGGCGAGTCGGCTGGATTTGAGGGGTTCCTCGGATTTCAAGACGGGGCATGCCTCGAAATAGGAGTGGAAAGCGCGGGCAAGCTCTAACAAGTAGTTAGCCAGCAGGTTGGGGCGGTAATCCTCGATCACCATGGGCAAAACCTCGCCAAAACGCGCAAGGAGACGGGCGAGGTGGATTTCCTCGGATTTTTCTAACTGGATAGCAACTTTGGTAGCATCGAATTCACCCTCTAGTTTCCGGAAAATGGAACGAATCCGGACACTCGAATACTGAAGATAAGGCGCGGTATCCCCTTGGAGAGCCAGCATCCGATCCCATGCAAACACGTAATCAGTAAGCCGATTCTGGGAAAGTTCAGCAAATTTAACCGCGCCGATCCCCACGATTTCGGCGACCTCTTCGGCTTCTTTGCCTTGGAGTTCTGGGTTCTTTTCGGCGATGGCTGCTGCGGCGCGTTCGACCGCTTCTTCGAGCACATCGGTCAGGCCGACGCTATCTCCGGAGCGGGTTTTCATGAGTTTTCTGTCCTCACCGAGAATGGAACCGAAGGAGATGTGGCGGAAATCGCCGGTTTTTCCCCAGCGTTGTGCGGCTTCAAAAAGCTGACGGAAATGGAGTTGTTGCGGGACTCCGACGACATACCAAACCTGATCGGCATTCCAGGTATCGATGCGGTATTGGATAGTGGCGAGGTCGGTGGTGGCGTAGAGAAATCCGCCATCGGCCTTGCGGATAATGGCAGGGTTATCAGTCCAGCCGTCCTCCCGGTAGACTTTGAACGGGTCTTGGCTGGGGTCTTTGGTTTCGTCGGAAAAAATGCAGACCGCGCCATTGCTTTCACGGGCGAGACCTTTTTCGAGAAACTCATCCACCAAGCCCGCGAGCATGTCGTTGTAGAAACTTTCGCCCAGCCAGTGATCGAATTTTACATCCAAGCGATCGTAAATTTTCTGAAGCCCGAATTTTGAAACATCGATGCATTGTTGCCAGATGGCGAGGTTTTCGGGATCTCCGGCTTGAAGTTTCACCAGTTCGTTTTTGCAGGTTTCCAGAACCGCAGGATCGTCTTTGGTGGCGGAGTTCACTTCGCGATACACACGGACGAGTTCTTTGATCGGATCTTGTGCGAGCGCCTCGTGATTCAAGCGGGTTTTCCAACCATGCAGAATCATCCCGAACTGAGTGCCCCAATCACCGATATGGTTGTCGGCTATGACCTCAAAACCCAGGTAACGTGCGATGCGGACAAGAGAATCGCCAATAATCGTCGAGCGGATATGCCCGACGTGCATGGGCTTGGCGACATTGGGTGCGGAGAAATCCACCACGATGCGTTTGCCTTTTCCAATCTCAGGCGTGCCAAGACGGGGATCCTTCAGCAAACTTTCCGCATGGGCCGCGTAGGCTTCTGGGAGGATGGTGAAATTGATGAAACCCGGGCCATCGATTTTTGCCGTGGCTAGCCCATTGATATCGACCGCAGCGAGGATTTGCTCAGCAAGAGCACGCGGATTGGTCTTCATCCGCTTCGCTAGAACCATCGCGGAGTTGCTCTGGTAATCGCCGAAACGGAGATCGGCTGCGGTCATGAGATTGGGTTGGGTCGGTTCACCTAAAACCGTTTCAAGGGCTTTAGATAGGCGGGATTCGAGATTTTGAAGGAGGGTCATGGGGAAAAACTGAACAAGAATATGAAGAAATTTGAACCGCAGATGGACGCGGATGAACGCAGATGGGAGAGAATTTTAAAAATCTATATTTTATCCGTGTCCATCTGCGTCCATCCGCGGTTCGATTTATAAATCTAAGCTGATGAGGAAGCTGGCTGGAAATAGGTAAGATCGTTGGATCTATTTCAGCAAGGCTCTTTGTCGGCACCTGTTCTGACGGGCTTGGGATCCAGAATCTCCAAGATCTCGTCGCGGGTGGCGGCGGCGGCGAGTCGGCGGCGAACCTCGCAGTTGGTCAACATTTTCGCGATCGCAGCGAGGGTACGGAGATGAAGTTGGTAGTCTTTGCTTGGAACAATGAATAAAATGATTAAATGAACAGGGGCATCATCAAGCGCCTGGAAGTTGATTCCTTCTTTGGATCGACCGAAAATCGCAACAACTTTATCGATAGCATCAGAGAACGTATGTGGGATCGCAACGCCAGAGCCGATGCCTGTGCTGATCAGTGCTTCGCGTTCTTCGAGAGCTTTCAAGGTCTCGTCATAGCTGCTTTTCGGAATGTCTCCACGCTCGGTCAGTAAGTCCACAAGTTCAATAATGGCAGGCAAATGCTCAGTCGCTTTCATATCCAGAAGGATGCGATCAGTATCGAGCAGTTTGCCTAACTTCATAAGAATCTCGTTTTAAAACCCACTCCGTCAAAAACGATGGGATAGTCGAATTATGGTGCTTGGGCTCGGTTTGCAAGAAGTTTTCCAATCGGGAAATTACCCAAAAGGGTACAATTCTAGCGGATATAGATCAAAAATCCACAAAGCAGTGTGAGTGCTGGCGAACCTAAAATAATCTGACGAAGTCCCTACCGCTAAGGCGGAGTGAAGCGCAGCCCCAATCAACAATGTTCAATCGTCAATGAGTAGTCTTTTGTAACCTTGGCGAAGTCAAACGAGTGAACTCTACCACATGCCTCGGCGGATCTCTAACCAGGGTCTTGTTTGCCCTCGATGAACCTATGGACTAACAAGCTAGAGAATCCATCGCGACTGACCCCAAATAATAAGGGAAGGGATCCAGAATATGCCTAAAACGGAAACCATTTTTACGAACAACCCAAACCTCGTGAGGCATTACGTCGAACGCACTCGCTATGGGAGAGCGGGAAGCAGCGAAATAGCTTACAAACGAAGCGAAAATCGGGAAATGACCTGTCATCGTTTAACGAATAGCCCAGAACTACCCTAAACCGCAGTTTTAAGTGCTGTTTTAAGATTACTTAGCCTTGCAACAAACCCTTCCCAACGGCATGGAGAGGGCGCGCAGCGCGAATTCATGAGTAGATCAGGCACAGAAATCATCATTGGCACCCGGGGCAGTGAACTGGCTTTGGTGCAGGCAACCACCACGGAAGGCTTGTTGTCCGCCAAATTTTCGGAAATATCGATCAGCCGCCAGATCATCAAAACCACGGGCGATCGTCGGACGGATGTTTCACTCGCCAATGTCGCCAAAGCCGAGGGCACGTTTGATAAAGGCGTGTTCATCAAAGAGCTCGAAGAGGCGCTGGCTGATGGTTCGGTGGATATAGCGGTGCACAGTTTGAAAGACATGCCAACTGTCATCGATGATCGATTCGAATTAGCCGCGACCTTGGAGCGGGCTCCAGTTCGCGATGTATTGCTGACCAAACAAGCGGGCGGGTTGTCAGCTTTGAAAGCAGGAGCAAAAGTCGGCACCAGCAGTGTGCGACGCGCAAAACAGATCGAATTTCTCCGTCCGGATCTAGTGCTGGTGGATTTACGCGGAAACGTTCCGACCCGGATTGAAAAGCTCGCCCAAGGCGACGACTACGATGCGATCCTACTCGCCGAGGCGGGCTTGGTGAGGTTGGGTTTCATCTCGGAATTTCCTGAAAGCGATGAGGAGATCGTCGCTGCATCGGCGCCGGTGTTTTGCACGCGGCTTGCAGAGGACATCTTTTTCCCAGCCGCAGGGCAGGGGGCGATTGGTTTGGAAATCCGCAAAGGCGATGCTCGCTCACTTGATATCGCACGATCAATTGGCCATGCCGAAACGTGGATCAAGATCACCGCGGAGCGCGAGTTCCTCCGTTTGCTCGATGGTGGCTGCCACACACCGGTCGGCGTCTATTCTCATCTAACAGACTCACAAATTCATCTTCACGCCCGCGTGTTTCCAGAAACCGGCGGGAAACCTAAAATCGGTTCCGCCACGGACTCCGATCCCATCCAAGCAGCTCTCAAACTCTTCCAATCTCTCAAATGACATCCACAGGAATTTGCTATCTAGTCGGTGCCGGGCCCGGCGACCTCGGTCTTGTAACTCTTCGCGCAAAGGAGTGCATCGAAATCGCAGATGTGCTCGTTTACGATGCGCTCAGCAGTCCCGAGTTACTTCGTTGGACCAAACCTGGCTGCGAAAAAATCTATGTCGGAAAACGCGCGAAAGATCACGCGGTGCCACAAGATCAGATCAACCAGATCATTGTCGATTTCACGAAGGCTGGAAAAATCGTCACACGTTTAAAAGGTGGCGACCCGATGATTTTCGCCCGCGGTGGTGAAGAAGCAGCAGAGCTTGCAGATGCAGGCGTGGCGTTTGAAATCGTTCCAGGAATCAGCTCATCCATCGCTGGCCCGGCTTATGCGGGCATTCCGGTAACGCATCGCGATCACAACACACAGCTCACGATTTTCACGGGTCACGAGGATCCGACCAAAGGCTACACATCCATCGATTACGCCCAGCTCGCCAAAGCTCCAGGCACAAAAGTTTTCCTGATGGGCGTCGCGCGTTTGCGTGAAATCACAACGTCATTCATCGAGCACGGAGCTGCAGCCGACACACCAATCGCACTCGTGCGTTGGGCAACCACTGGATCGCAATGGACCATCGAAGGCACGCTCGAAACGATCGCTGACATCGCCGAGAAGGCTGGCTTTTCATCGCCTGCAGTGGCAGTGATCGGAAATGTTGTTAGAGAGCGCGCGAAAATCAATTGGTTTGAAAAACGTCCCTTGTTTGGAAAGAAAATCGTCGTGACCCGAACCCGCGAGCAAGCGGGGGATTTGAGTAAACGTCTCCAAAACCTCGGCGCAGATGTGATCGAACTGCCAACGATACGCATCGAACTCCCCGAAGACCGCGAGGGATTTGCGGAAGGCGTCACTCATGCACACGAATACGATTGGTTGATTTTCACTAGCCCGAACGGGGTAGAGAAATTCTTCGATGCGTTTTTCGCCACCTACGACGACGCACGGAGTTTGGGTAATCCAAAGATCGCCGCCATTGGGCCAGGCACCGCCGCAAAAATCCGCGAATACCGGATCGGGGTCGATTTACTACCGAAGAAATTCGTCGCCGAAGGTTTGTTAGAGGCATTTAAAGAAATCAACATCGAGAACCAAACGGTGCTCTGGATCAAAGCTGCTGAGTCACGTGATGTCATCTATGACGGCCTGATGAATCTCGGTGCTATCGTTGATGAATGCATCGCGTATCGCACGGTTCCTGAAAAAGACGATCCGACGGGTGCCCAAGCAAAATTTATCGAAGAAGGAGCGGACATGGTGACCTTCACTTCATCATCCACAGCAGAACATTTCTTCGCCCTCGATCTTCCATGGCCAGATAACTGCGTCGCCGCAAGCATCGGCCCAGTGACATCGGAGACCCTGAAATCGTTAGATCATAAGCCAGCAGTAGAAGCCGCCCAGCACGATATCCCAGGCTTAGTGAAAGCGATTGAGAATTATTTCAGGAAGTAAGGGCAGGGACGTCTATCCTTAGACGTCCATATCTATCACGCTGAACTACGGAATAAGCTCGTCAGGATAACAACCGCTTCAAGATATGGACTTTTAGGGATAAAAGTCCCTGCCTGAGTCACGGTCGGCGATGGCACGCCGACCCTACCTTTATGAGTTTTCAGAGTTAGATTGAGGAAGTTCTGGGGGATTCTTCTTAGAGTTTAAATACCAAACAACTCCAATGCCGATGAGCACTGGAATCGTGAGAACACTCAACAAAATCAGTATCATGATGATTTCTGGCAATCCGATGGGCATGGTGGTTTTTTCTGTTGGGTTTATTTATTTTTTAACCGTCACTCGCTCTCTCATAAACGGCAGATCCCTTGCAGTAATCCAGACGGTAGGTTGGAGTTCTTTACCTCCGCCTTTCATACCGAGGAGGACAACTTCGAGTTCTTGATTGAGCATGGATTTATCCAGTGGGATGAAATAGGTGTAGCCAGCATCGCGGTTACGGACGGGATATTCCCAAGCATTGGTAGGATAGGAAGCAGCACGCTCAGGAGCTCCGACCAAACGATCGCCGACACGCAAGGCGGCATAACAACCTTCAATCCCATGTTTGCCTTCGACCGCGACACAGAGATAGGAGGTAGGGGTAATCTCGTCAATTTTCACCTTCGCCGACCACGTGGTTTCCACAGGTACAGCCACGGGGTGAGCGAAAAGATTATTTCCTCTCCAGCCATCTCGTGCCAACAGGGTTTTGCCGTTCCATGCCTCAAATTCGGCGATGCGTTCCGGTGCAGTCTGCATGCGGAAATAACGCCATTCTCCAACAGGTGGATAAATGTTCAAGGTATTGCCTTCGATGATCGCTTCATCCGACTTAGTCCATGTGATGAGATCTTTACTAAACTGCGCACCGAAAAGCTCATTGTTGATGAGTGTGCTATCCAAAGCTTGGGTATGGATCGCAATGCGATCGAAAGTTTGGGGTTTGGAGAAATCTATACGCAAACATCCGGTTGCGATGCGGATGTCTTTATTTCTAACAACTGCATCAAACACCGTTGAAGGATCACCATCGAACATAAACTGATCGGATAGCGCGCGGGATTTCATTAGAGGTTGATCGAGGAAAACTTGGCGCGCATTTTTCACAGCGGGGATTTGGGTTTCACCCGAGCGTTTCAAACTGCGAAGTTCGAGCGCGTTATTATCGGCCGAAAACATGGTGGTTTCATAAAGACCTTCCCAATCCGCTGGAAGGGGGGCTGGTTTTAGATCTGCAAGTTTTCTGTGCCATGGCTGTTTCAGGGCAATCGGAGTCAACCTGTCGATCACGAAGGGTTTGCCCCGGACGTTCTTAACGACTTGATAGGCGCCTTTTTCCAGAGAGGGTTCGGTGATTTTATCAGTGCTAACAAGAACAAGAACCGCACGGAAAGGGTGAACCGTGACTTCGACTGAGCCACTGGCGGCAAGTCCCTTGCCGAGAATCTCTTCGTATGGATGGAGCAGGCGGACTTCACGTTTGTCTTTGCTGTTGAGCCCAATGGTGGAATCGAGGGCGATTTTATAAGTGATCGGCTCCCATGTTAGATTACGAAGAGTGATCAAACGGGTTTTATCATTGCCACGGGAAACGGCATTTTTACCGTAGGTTTCTGGAAGAACGATGCC
Source organism: Luteolibacter sp. (assembly GCA_021298895.1). GTDB lineage: Bacteria > Verrucomicrobiota > Verrucomicrobiia > Verrucomicrobiales > Akkermansiaceae > Luteolibacter. The sequence goes on along the minus strand of JAJTHK010000016.1, from coordinate 18,571 downwards.
TTTGGTTAGGATGTCGCGGTATTGGCGGTGGATGTTGAAAATGCGGGCAAGCTTCGCGTATTCGTCATCACGCAAGAACCACGGGCTGCCATAAAGCTGAGGTGCGAGAATCATCGAGCGATTGAAACCTTGCAGGATGAGATCATCTTCCCAGAAATCGAGGCATGAGGAAAGACAGACACCATGATCCTCTGCAAGGCGCTTGAGTTCTGGAGGAAGTCCACGAGAAAGCGCGGCTGCGCGGTTGTGGGTGGCCGTCGTTGCGTTCGCCATGTGGACATCAATGTAGGTTTCCGCACCTTCCCAGAGGAAAGTCGTGGCATGCTCCACACCTTCACCGAGGTTCAAACGATGGTTTAGTAAGATCAGATCAGGGGCGTGTTTGCGGACTTCGGTCATCAAGTGTATGAAGGCATCTTGCTTGTCATCACGGAGTTGTCCGCACACCGCATCCATTTTGAAAAGTTGGAAATTATGATCCTTACCAAGTGATGCGAGAAAATCGATACGTGCCTTTTCTTCTTCCGGAGTGTTTCCAAAACCATCTGGGCCAAGCCAAACACCCAACCTACCTCCAAAACCTTTGGCTTGTTTTGCAAACGGTCCAAAACCATCAGGAAACTGTCCTTTGAATTTTCTAGTTTCCTGTGAGCCGTAATAATTCGGTGCATCAATCGCCCCTGCATCGAAGGCGTAAATGTCCAAAGTCATTCCGTATTCATCTTTCAACCATTGAAAAAACTCGAGGTTGATCTTGGTCTGCTCGGCCGTCGGACCTTCGTTGGTGTTGTTGATCCAAGTAAAGTAATGTGCTTTGGACGGCGAGTCTTCAGTCGCACCCGGAACGACCTTATTCTGTGCGTTCAAAGTCAGTGGATAAAGCAGGATGATGGGAAGTAGATGAAATTTCACGAACGCACTACAGCGACTCAGCACCGAGCTTTCAATCCACAAAATATTAAATCTCCACTTCGTCCGCCAGTTTTGCGACGTTGATGACTTTACCATTATGTTGTAATGCCGCTTGCAAGGCCTGAGCTCCCTCGGGCTCGCCGTGGACGAGCCAGGTTTGTGCTTTAGGTCCCTCGATCCGGTTGAAATAATCAACCAACTCCGAATGATCCGCATGACCCGAGAAAGAATCGACGATTTCGATGTGCGCATTCACGTGGAAGGACTCGCCAAGGATATTGACCTGTTTGACCCCGTCACGAATCCTACGTCCTAAAGTGCCCTCTGCACAGTAACCGACGAAAAGAACAGTGGTCTTGGGATTTGTGATGTTATTGCGAAGATGATGAAGAATCCGACCCGCCTCACACATTCCAGAAGCAGAGATAATGATCGCAGTGCCTTCTAGATCGTTGAGTGCTTTCGAACCCTTTACCGAACGAACGAGTGTTAGATCCTCAAACCCAAACGGATTTTGTTTTTCAAACAAAGCCTCATAAACCTTTTCATTAAACGCATCAGGATGAAGTTTGTAAATCTCTGTTGCGCTTACAGCCAGAGGACTATCCACAAAAACAGGAATTGGAGGAATTTTTTTTGATACAAACATTTCGTTGAGAACATAAAGCAGTTGCTGCGTCCGCTCTACCGCGAAGGATGGAATGAGAATTTTCCCTCTACGATTGATCGCTTGATGAATCACCTTGAAGAAATGTTCATCAAAACCCGGAGGAGCTTCGTGTTCACGGCCGCCGTAGGTGGATTCCATGAGTAAATAATCAACATCTTTCACCGCTACTGGATCACGCAACACTTCATTTCCTCCTCGTCCGACATCTCCTGAAAACAAGAAACGTTTCTTTTTGCCGTCACTCTTATCTTCGATATCTAAAACAACCTGAGCTGATCCGAGAATATGTCCGGCATCGACAAAGGTTAGTTCAACTCCATCAGTAATATGAAGCGGTCTGTCGTAAGAGAGAGTAATAAACTGGCGGAGGCATTTTTCTGCGTCTTGTTCCGTATACAGCGGAAACGCATCAGGTTGACCTTCACGTTGGCGATGTTTATTGAGCCATTTGATATCGCTTTCCTGAATGTTCGCACAATCTCGCAACATAATCTGACAAAGATCCCTAGTGGCATCAGTAGAAAAAATGTTACCTTTGAAACCTAAGCGAACCAGATTCGGAAGATTGCCGCTATGATCGATGTGAGCATGAGAGAGGACGACGATATCGATCGATTTAGGATCGAAGTGCGGAAAGGAGCAGTTGATCTCGTAAGCATCTTTGCGATGTCCCTGATAGAGCCCGCAATCAAGCAAGATGCGCTTACCATTGATTTCAAGTAAATGCTGAGAACCGGTGGTGGTGCCTGCCGCGCCACAAAATTTGAGTTTCATAGTTTAATCCTGCCTTTGAAAGCAGCCGCTGCAATGAAAATAATGCCTATGAGACCTATAAGACTTATTTCTTTTTAGAGCAACTTCTCAAAGACCAAAGAATCCCGCCCACTCGCAATAAACTGCTCGCGGCGCCTTTCTGGTAAGGCATCGAGATCAGTTTGCACGTATTTTGTACGTATGAAAAAATCCGCAGCGCGATTGGTCAATGCAAACACACGTGGAATGCCTTTCTCTTTGGCTAAACCTTCGGCATGCGCCACGAGTTCAACACCATAGCCACGTCCCTCGTGAGCTTGTTTTACATATAAACAAGCAACTTCAGCGCAGTTTTCCGCTGGATATTCATGCAAGGCAACGCAACCGACAACGTTATCGTCGATAGACATCACGTGGTAATCATCGATACGTGCTTGAATATCTTCGTAAGTGCGAGCGATGAGCTTAGTGCGCCGCACCACACGACCTATCATTCCTAACAGTTCTGGAATATCTTCGTCCCGAAGCTTGCGGATGACCCGATAACTATCGGCGTGCACCATGGTGCCAACACCTTCGTTAGAGAAAAGCTCATCAACCAAAACTCCTTGCTGACGTCCGTTCAAGACATGCACCCGCGGCACACCGAGATTGCAGGCATTGGCTGCTGCGATTAACAGATCCCGACCCTCAACCTGCTCCGATTTCAAAACTTTGGGAACATCCGCCGCGCTAATAGCGTGAGCGGGTTGACCGTTCACCAAGATACTTTGTTGCAAAAGTGCGATGACTTTTGAAACTCCTATCCGTTTTGCGAAATCAACCACCTCAGGATCGAGCGGGCCTATGCCCGAAGCATCGATAATCGCGGACTGACCACGATTGAGGATATCATTCACCTCTTTCACAGCAAGTTCGTCTGTAATAGGGTGAGTCACCCGAGCGGCCATGATTTCGCATTCCAAGGTCCAATCATAGAGATCTTTGAGATCGCCACCCAGAACACCGAGCACAAGCTTCACTCCAAGGTCTTCCAAAACAGCCAGATCCAGCAAGGTTTCAGCAACCGCAGGCTCGGGCAGCAAATCAGCTTCGATAAGGACGCAAAACACCTTTCCCCGGAACTGGGGAATATATTGAAGCACAGCACGCAAATCACTTTTCTCAACCACGCAAAAGAACGTATCTAGAGATTTCCAAATTGAAAACTTCAATGATCTTAAATTCCTAACCCCTCTATCCCCACCAATTTTACAATCTTTGTCACGGCCACGACAAGGATTGTAATTTTAGTCAACCCCTCATGATCAACCGATTTTACAATCTTTGTCCCAGCTGGGACAAAGATTGTAAATTTTGTGAAAAATTTAGGGACGCTCATCGAGGAGAATAGTGGACAGGTGGCATGGATGCGGGGCAAGCTGTCTGCGTGAGCGAAGTGATGATAGAAACGAGGGATCTGCATAGGAGCTATCGGATCGGGAAAAAGTCGATCGAGGTTCTGCATGGGATAGATCTTAAAATCCACAAAGGGGAGAAAGTGTTTCTCTGTGGTCCCAGCGGTGCAGGGAAGACCACGTTGCTTTACACCTTGGCCGGACTTGAGAGCCCAGAAAGAGGGAGCGTCCATATCGCCGGCACTGACATTTATCAACTTGGCCGTAGGCAGCAGGCGGCCTTTCGGAATCGCTCGATTGGATATGTGTTCCAGAATTACCATTTATTGCCAGAATTAACGGCCTTGGAGAACGTCTCCGTGCCTGGAGCGATTTCAGGACTGAACCACACCGAGGCGGCATTGGCTGCTTTGGATCGGGTCGGGCTGAAAGATAGGGCCGATCACTTACCAGCTGAATTGTCAGGTGGTGAACAGCAACGGGTGGCAATTGCCAGAGCGATTGTGAATCAGCCGACGGTGCTTTTTGCTGATGAACCGACCGGAAATCTAGACTCTAGAACGAGTAAAGAAATCATGGAAATACTCTTACAACTTGCTAATGAACATAGAGTTACGCTAATTGTTGTAACGCACGATCAGGAGCTAGCAAAGGTGGGAGATCGGACCTTGGTAATCAAGGATGGGAAGGTGAATTAGCCTTACTCGAAGTAGCTTTTAAGAGCACGTTGTTCGTCAGGATTGAGCGATTCTTTCCAAACGCGATCACCACCAGCACCTTTGGCTGCCTGTCCACCAGCAGACAGAGTGCTAGGATCTTTTTTAACCGTATGTTTTCCGTCTTGGAGTTGCAGTAAATCCCCAGGTAGCGCGCGGGATAGGTCTTTGGCTTCTAAAGCGGTCATATCGCCGACACCTAAAGGATCTTTTGGCTTTCTGAGGACGTTAGGATCATGGCCTGGACCGCGATTAATCCCACCGTTACCTGGACCATTGCCTTGGCATTCCCCCTGACAGTCCTCTCCATGAGGGCAGGCGCCGCCGTTGGGGCATTGACCTTCGCCTTTTTCACCGTTTTCGCCCTCGCCGCCATCGCCTAAAAGCTGATCAGCCCAATCTTCTCCCTGACCGCCCTCGCCAGCTTGATCCAGCGATTCCTTGAGTTTCTCCATGTTTTGCTTGAGCTGCTCGATTTGCTCTTTGTTGAGATTACCCATATCCTTCGGATCGAGCTGGGAAAGCTGATTCAAAAGCTGCTCATTTGGCTTCATTGCACCGTTTTGCAAGCCTTGTAAGGCATCTTCAAATTGTTCGGCGAGCTTCTGTTTTTGTTCAGAATTAAGGTCTTTTGCGGCATCGGTAAGCTCCTGCATGGCTTCTGAGGCCTCTGAAAGGTCCTGTTGGATGTCTTGAAGGCTCGACTCATGGGCTTCTTTTAAGCTGTCAGTGGCCTCGAGCGATGCGTGGCTGAACCATTGTTCTTCCTCCTGGGCACGGAGCTGGTCGAGTCGCTCCCTCATATCCTCTAGGTATGTTTCATCAACCATTGCGTCCTCAGAGAGCTTTTCCAGCTGAGAATCGAGCTGTGACCATGTCTGTGGCTCACGGGATGTATTGGTTTCAATCGGCTTTGGCTTAATCGGAATCAGAAGGCCAATAGCCAGTAAAATCAAGGCGGTAGCAGGGGGGGTAAGTGTTTTTGGGAGGTGCCAAGTAAGCGATTCTGAGAGGTTTTTTGGACGTTCTGGCCATGGTAAAATGCCTGCAGAAGCTGCAGAAAGCGCCGAATTCATCTTCTGGGAAGCTTCAATCCGAACCAATGCCTGATCCGGCGACTCAAAACGTTTACGAGCTCTGATGAAGATAATTAATCCCATTATAAGAAAAAGGGCAGCAAGAGAACCACTGAGTATCGCTGAATGAAGCTCAGGGAGTTCACGACGAACACCTAAAACCAATACCGAACCGATCACCGCAGCAATGAGCAGTGGACCTGCGAATCCATCCAAGAACCATGCCAGGTTGATACGACGAGATAGCCTCATGGCTTGCTGCATCCAGTATTTCTTATCCTCTGATTCTTGAGAAACCATAGCCGTTACTTAATCAGACTTTTCGATTCATGCGACTCATTTTTTCAGATAACTGCAGAATTTTGATCTCTATTGCAGGGGGTAATGGCTCTGGATTGCTTGTGGATTTAACAATTTGGCATTACATATATTGTAACAAGTTGACTATATTTCAGCCCCGAATGGTCAGGATGTCGATTTAAGCCAGAAAACGAGCTTATGTGAGGTATCTGTGGCGACGTCGTGATTTGGTGAGTTGTTGGCTTCAGAGACCTCGGGCCAATCGAGATTAGAGATAAGATCATCGTGGCGAATGTAGCCGCGTTTATTCCAGAATGCGTCGTGTGGACGATAATCCTCTGGACGAGCTGGATGATCAACGGGACGGATCACCGAACAAAACGTGGTGATCGTGAAATGGTGTTTGAGCGCCCATTGCTCGCGAAGATCAAAAAATCGATGCCCAACACCTTGACCCCGAAATTCTGGTAAAAGCACCGATTCACCAAAATAGCCAATTTTTTCCAAATCGTAACCCGCTGCACGAAATGGCTCCTGAAAAGCTGGATCAGCCTCCACTAGCGGTATGCAACTTGATACGCCGATGATTTGATCATCCATTTTGGCGATCACCAAAAAGGCGTTATCTGAGTGTGTGTAGTGCGATAAATAATCGCGTTCGTAGGCTAAATCACCGTCGTAAAGATACGGATATTCACGAAAAACCCTACAGCGGAGTTCGGCCAAGTGTTCGAGAACGTCCTTTGCTTCGCTTCCATTGAGTCCGGTGCATTCGATCATCGCGGTCGATATTTAGATAAGTTTTGCTGTGGTGATCGATTCAAAACCGTGCAGATTTGAAATTTTCCCTCTTTGCAGAATTCAAAAACCGTCGATGATTCAACGAACTTTCCCATATGATTCCATCCTCACTCAAAACGATTATCCCCTTGCTGATCCTTATTTCGGCGCCAGTTCATGCTCAAGAAAAGCCGACTACAGATGACAAAAAGTCGGCCACTGAAGAAAAAAAGGCTCCTGTTGCTGAGGAAAAATCGGTGGAACCCATCCAGAAAAAACGCTCCGTTAAGATTAATGGGAAGAATGTCGATTACGTTTCGACCGTTGGAAAGATGGTTTTGAAGAACAAAAAAGGCGAACCCCGAGCATCGATTTTCTATACCAGCTACACACTTGATAAAGCTGGAGACGTTTCCAAGCGACCCGTCATGTTTGCATTTAATGGTGGTCCTGGATCGTCTGCAGTGTGGTTGCATCTCGGGATCTTAGGACCTCGCAGGTTGGATTTACCCGGCGATGGTACTCAGCCCGTCACGCCCCCTGCTCGTTTGATTGATAATGATCAAAGCATTTTGGATGTTTGTGATCTGGTCTTCATCGATCCTGTGACAACTGGTTACAGTCGTGCTGAAGGTAAGACCGAGGAAAAGGAATTTCATGGATTGAATGAAGATATTGAATCCGTGGGTGATTTTATCCGGATGTGGATCACCAACAACAAGCGTTGGAGTTCGCCAAAATATCTCTGTGGCGAATCCTACGGCGGCGTTCGTGCAGCAGGTTTGGCGGATCATTTACAAGATCGCTATGGCATGAGTTTGAACGGCGTCATTCTGCTTTCATCTTTGTTAGACTATCGGACTCTGGTGTCATCACAAGGCAGTCATCTATCATATCAGGTTTTTCTGCCAACTATGGCAACCACCGCTCTGCATCATGGAAAAATCAAAGGCGAACGCGATGCAGTCTATCAAGCAGCTAAAGAATTTGCTTATGGAGATTATGCTCTCGCCTTGTTGAAGGGCAACGAAATCAAGCCGGATGAATTCGATAAAGTAGCTAGCAAATTGGCGGAAATGACCGGGATCTCTGCAGATTTATGGAAAAAACATCATCTCGCCATGGATTCGAATACGTTTCGTGCTGAACTATTAAGAGCTGAAGGAAAAGTGATTGGTCGCTTCGATTCACGAGTCGCATGGGATGTCACCGACCCTACTTTGGCAACGGCTGAATATGATCCCTCATATTCTCTGGCCTATCAGGCATTTTCGACAGCGATGCTAACTTATCTCGGCGACGAACTCGGTTGGAAAGAAGACCAGCCCTACGAAATTTTGACATCGGGAGTGCATCCTTGGAAATACGGATCGGACAATCGCATCGTGAACCTCACCAATGGTCTCGCAACCGCCTTACGAGACAACCCAAAATTGAAGGTGCTTGTGATGGGTGCCCATACCGATCTCGCGACACCGCCAGAAGGTGTGTCCTACTCCTTACGCCAAGTAACAGGCACATCCCCTGCACTCCTGAAACAAATCACATACACCTACTACGACGCAGGACACATGTTCTACACCAACCCCGCCGACCTCAAGAAATCACGTAAAGATCTGGTGGAGTTTTTGAAATAGAGAGAGCCTCTGGGTGTTTCAGGCGTATTTAAAAACGGAGACAACTGAGGCGCGGAGAAAACGGAGGTTAATTTCAAATTAGTAATTCTTGAATAGCTCCCCACCAATTACCTCATTTCCAAGTAGTATTTAGAGTCTTTCTCCGTTTTCTCCGCACCTCCGCTCCCTCCGTTTAATTCTTCATAATTGAAATTTGAGATTTGGAATTTGGAATTTGAAGCTTAGCTTCTGCGCATGCGCCTCGACCATACGTTTGCCACTCTCAAAAAACAGAATCAAAAAGCCTTCATTGCCTATGTGGCGGCTGGCGATCCTTCGTTTGAACTTTCTTTGGAGGTAATGCATACATTGGCGGATATCGGGGCCGATGTGATTGAACTTGGGTTGCCGTTCTCCGATCCTTTGGCCGATGGTATCGTCAACCAGATGGCAGCGGATCGTGCTTTGAAAGCAGGCATGACTACGGCACGGACGCTGGACTTGATTAAAGCGTTTCGAGAAAAGAACAACAACACCCCTATCGTTCTCTTCACATATTTGAACCCGATTTTCACCTATGGCTTTTCGCGTTTCCAAAAAGACGCGGCTGCAGCCGGCGCGGATGGGATTTTATTGTTAGACCTTCCTCCGGATGAGGCTGAACTCTCCGCCGAGCTTGCGGAAAATAAGTCCCTCTCCCACATCCGCCTGATCGCACCATCGACTCCACCGGATCGGATCAAAATGCTCGCCGAAAAAGCCGAGGGTTTCATTTACGCGCTATCCCGCAGCGGAGTCACTGGCGGACATTCTGCTCCAGCCGCCACGATTCCAGCTCAGGTCGCCGCCATCAAACAGCACAGCAAAGTCCCCGTCTGTGTCGGATTTGGAATTTCCAATCCAGAACAAGCCGCCCTCGTCGCAAAATCCGCCGACGGCGTGATCGTTGGTTCCGCTATCGTCAAACGCATCGAGGAAAACCTCTCCAATCCAGCCCAGGCCGTCAGGGATTTTGCCAAGCCGTTGATTGAGGCGGTGAGAGCGTAGAGCGTAGAGGCCAGAATCCAGAAACTAGATAAAAAGGCTTTCTTGCTCTTGATTATAGTCCTCAGCGCTTATACTTCATCAGCAGTTTCACAAATCACTCTTCATTCCATGCGGCGCTCTCGGCGATAGCGCCCTACCTTCACTCTTCACTATTCATCATTCACTCTTCTTATGCTTTTACACTTCTACAAAATGAATGGCGCCGGTAACGATTTCATTGTTATCGACAATCGCGATCTTTCGATATCACTCGACGATGATACCATTGCCGCTCTCTGTGATCGTCATCGCGGGATTGGTGCCGATGGTTTGCTTGCTGTCGAGCCAGCCGAAAAAGGAGCCGACTACAAATTCCGCTACTATAACGCCGATGGCGGCGAAGCTGAAATGTGCGGCAATGGCGCGCGTTGTTTTGGATTCTTTACCGCTCATCTTGGCAACGAAGACGAAGAACTTCCTTCCAGCGTTTCTTTCGAAACCATCGCAGGAACGCTCACCGCTGAAATCGTTGGTGACGAAGTCCGTATCGCGATGTCGGAACCGAAATCTCTCGAACTCAATACTCCTGCGAAAGTTGATGGCTTTGCAGGTGTGCTGCATTTCCTCAATACTGGTGTGCCTCATGTCGTTAGCTTTGTGGAAGATTTGGAAAACACCGATGTCTTCAATGTAGGTCGTGCCACGCGTTATCATTCACACTTCGCGCCAAGCGGAACCAACGCAAATTTCGCAAAAGTCATTTCTCCAAATCATATCGCCATCCGCACCTACGAGCGCGGAGTCGAAGATGAGACTCTTGCCTGCGGTACCGGTATGGTCGCTTCTGCGCTCGTGTATCATCTGCTTACTGGTGCAGAATCGCCCATCATGGTCGATGTCGAAGGCGGCGATACCCTGACCATCGGTTTTGAGAAAACCGGCGATCAATCTTTCAAAAACGTCACCCTCACTGGACCCGCCGATTTCGTGTTCGAAGGCGAAATCGAAATCTAACACATTTCCTTAACCTGAAACGTATCTTCCAATACCTGCTCGTCGTCCTCGGCTGTATCCACATGGTCGGTGGACCCTACTCCGTGGTGCAGCTCTATGCATGGGCGAACATGTTGGTCACCTACTCTCAGGAGACATCCATTTCCGAAGCGGTCGTCGATACTTTTAGCGGTGAAAAGCCCTGCCATCTTTGCGAAAAGATCAGCGAGGCGAAATCTTCTGATTCAGAAAAAGAAAGTCCCGAACCTGTTCAGCTTTCCCAGAAACTATTTCAGGATTTTTTCGCACCAACTTTGGTCGGCCTGAACGATCCCTTTTCCTCCCCTCTCCCACCCATCGATTTCCCAGCCCTTGCTGATGCGCATGACCGCGCCGCAAACGGCCCACTAGCTCCGCCTCCGAGGGCGTAGAGCTGATCTGATAATCCATACGCAAAGGTAAGGTGCCATCGCCGAGGGCGCCGCGCCTAGCGAATCGTATTCGATTCTTTTTGAGGAATCCTTTGACTCCTCATTCCATGCGGTGCCCTCGGCGATGGCACCCTACCCCCACCAGATTCTTTCCAAACTTTATTATCTCATTCAATGAAACCATTTTTATTTATCATATTATCATCATCTATCGCCCTAGCGGCACCTGAAAACCTTGACGAAACCATTGTCAAAGCCAGCACCTCACCCACTCTCACCCAAGCCACCCTCGAACAGGATCGACTTGATCTCGCGAAAATACCCGGCGGCACGGAAACTATCGATGCAGAACGTTTTCTAACAGGTCGAACTTCGACTTTTGCCGATACGTTTGCGCTTTCACCCGGTGTCGTCGCCCAATCGCGCTTCGGTTCCGACGAGGCACGCATTTCGATCCGTGGTTCCGGTTTGCAACGCACGTTTCATGGTCGCGGCATCCGCGTCATGCAGGACGGCATTCCCCTGAATCTCGCCGATGGCGGATTCGATATGCAAGCCATCGATCCCATCGCCGCATCTCATATCAACATCTGGCGTGGTGGAAATGCGTTATCGCGTGGCTCGACCACTTTGGGTGGAGCCATCGATTACCTCTCTCACACTGGTCGATCCGCACCTGGATTCTCGGCGAGGATCGAAGCCGGTTCATACGACTACCTCCGCACCCGTCTCGCAGGCGGATACACAGAGGGATCGAAAGATCTTTATTACTCGCTCTCACACGCCTCGCAAAGCGGCTTTCGTGATCACGCCGAGCAATCCGCCCAACGCTTGTTTTCCAACTTCGGAATCCAACTCCGCGAGGATTTGGAAACCCGGTTTTATGTGGCTGCGATCCATACCGATTCCGAACTTCCTGGTTCACTAACCAAAGCCGAACTCGAAGCCAATCCACGCCAGGCAGATAACTCGATTTTCGGTGCCGTGAACTTCGATAACCGCCGCGATTTCGAGCTGTTCCGCGTCGCCAACAAAACCACCCTGCGTGATGGGGACAATACCTGGGATTTCTACTCCGCATGGACTTACAAGGATCTGGATCACCCGATCACGCCATTCGCTGGTGTGATTGATCAACTCTCCAATGATCTCGCTACCGGAATCAACTTTTCCAACAACAGCGAACTCGCCGGACGTGAAAATGAATTCAGATCGGGTCTCTCATTCACTTACGGAAATACCAACAACGCGGTATTTTTAAATACGGCAGGCAGCCGCGGTGCCCTGCGAAATCGCGACGACCAGACGGCCACAAACCTTGAGGCATTTTTTGAGAATCGCCATCATCTCACGGATGAGTTAAGTCTAACAGCTGCCCTCTCCGCCGCCTATTCCACTCGTGAAAATGACAGAGATTTCTCCAATCCTGTTGCCGTTCCGCCGTTCTACACCCCGCCTGCTCCGGGTGCATTGACTACTTACGACGATTCCTTCACCAACATCGCCCCAAGCCTCGGCTTGATGCATGAACTCAATGACATCCAATATTTTATGGGTATTTCACGCAGCTTCGAGCCACCTTCGTTTTCGGAAGCGGTCACCGCGAACATCGCTCGCGACGCACAAACCGCTAACACCCTTGAACTCGGCAGTCGCGGCACCCGCTCCTTCGCGAAATGGGATGCCACGTTTTTCTACTCCATGGTAAAGGACGAACTTCTCACCATCACCGATCCCCTCACCCTTGTCTCCACCACCCGAAATGCCGACGACACAATCCACTACGGTATCGAACTCGGAACCGAGATTGATCTGGCAGGCAACGCATGGAACGATGTAACTCCTGCAAACCGATTCGTCTTCCGCAGCGCCTATACCTACGGAAATTTCAAATTCGATAACGATCTAACCTATGGAGATAATAAAATCGCAGGCCTTCCACCTCACCTCGTGCGCGGCGAACTGCTCTGGGAAAACGAACAAGGCTACTACATCGGCCCCACCTTCGAATGGGTTCCCGTCAAATCCTTCATCGACCACCGCAACACTTTTGCCGCAGATCCGTATGCACTCCTCGGCTTCAAGTTCGGCCGACGCGTCACCAACGGTTTCTCATGGTTTGTTGAAGTGAAAAACCTAACTGACGAAATCTACAGTGCCACCCACGGCGTCGTAGATAACGCCGGTGGTGTAGATCAACGACAATTCCTGCCCGGAGATGGTCGATCTGTATTCATGGGTATGGAATGGAAATTCTAACTCAAGGAGGGGCGGCATGCTGTTTACCCCGATAAGTCGGGAGCTGCCCACTTCACACCAAATCGAGGGGCTACCATGCGTAGCCCCTCATTCAATCAAACCAAATATATAGTATGAAACGACTTATCAGAAAACTACACCGCTATCTCGGCCTAATCTTTTCCATCAGCATTCTGATGGCCTCCGGAAGCGGTGTGATTCACGTGGTGATGACACGCACCCAAGCCCCGCCGCCAGCAACACGTCCCACTAGCGCCCCTCTTGACCTTGCTGCGATCAAAGTCACTCCCGCAGAAGCATTTCCCGATCAACCACCGATCGCGGTGAATATTCGGAACATCGCTGGAAAGCCTTACTATCAGGCATTCACACAGCGTGGGTTCATCTACATTGATGCGACAAACGGTCAGGTAAATCCGGATGCAGATGCGATTTTCGCAAAGGAAATCGCTTCCGGTTTCCTAGGCTCCAATGACATTTCAAAAAGCGATTACCTTACGGAATATAACAACGAATACATCAATATATTCCGTATTCTACCCGTCTATCGCTTCGATCAGAAGGACGGCAAAGGAACACGGGTTTACGTTTCAACCATGACCGGTTCAGTTACCCGCCACACCGATGATCAAAAGCAATTCGAGGCCAGAATCTTCACCAACTTCCACAAACTGGGATTCATCCCTAATAAAAACGTCCGTGACTGGACATTAACCACGCTTACCGGAGCAGCATTCCTTATTTCAATATTGGGAATCGCTCTCTTCTTTCTAACAAGACCAAAAAAATCAAAACCTATTTCCAAGTAACCAAAATCATGAAATTACATACTCTTATCTTATTCTCAGCTCTTCTGATCACTGCCAAAGCTCAGGAAAAAACAAACAAAGTTGATCCCGAGGCATTCAAACGCGGCGAAGCGATCTATAATCGCACTTGTATTGCTTGTCATCAACCGACCGGCAAGGGCATCCCAAGTGTCTTCCCTCCCCTCGATGGCTCTGACTGGCTTACAAAAGATCCGACGATAGCGATCAAAATCATTCTCAAAGGACTCCAAGGTCCCATCAAAGTGAATGGAGTTGATTACGCGCAAGTCATGCCTGCCGTCATGCCTGCACTTACTGACCAAGAAATAGCTGATGTTCTCAGCTATGTTAACACTTCATGGACCAACGACCTGCCTGCCGTCAGTGCGGAACAAGTCAAAAAAGTCCGTGATGAAACAGTAACTAAAAAAACACCCTACACAGCCGCCGAACTCGGAAAATAATGACGTCGGATTGATAAATTATGTTAACAGACAGACCAGTCATCACCTGATCGCTGGTCTGTCCTAGAATTTACCTTAAATTCGAACGACACGTCAGCGACGGCTTCTCATGGTTCATCGAAGCAAAAAATCTAACCGATGAAATCTACAGCGCCACCCATGGCGTCGTAGACAACGCCGGTGGAGTTGATCAACGCCAATTCCTTCCTGGAGATGGGAGATCTGTTTACGCAGGGATGGAGTGGAGGTTTTAAACCGTGGCGGCGGTTTTCAACCGCCATGCCAAAATATCAAATTTTAATCATGATCTATATTATCTAGAAAATATAATTAAAAGATGATTGGCATGGCGGATGCAATCCGCCGCCACGTTATTCCCCCATCTTCGTCTTAATGATTTTCTCTGAGGTTTTGGCTTTCAGTTCCACATCAGGCGCAAACGTTTGGATTCGCCATTCTTCTAGTAACCAGCCGATTTCCCATAGTGCGGGATTGTTAGGATTGGATGTCCAGCGCTTGTACCACTTATTCCACAGCGAGCTGATGAGGTTCATTTTTTCAAGGTCTTTGACAAGGGGTAAACTTTCGATGCGACCGAGGCGGGAACGAATGGCGCGGAATCTTCTGGGGAGATCGATGAAATGTTGGAACCCGGTTTTCCACACGAAACCCTCGCGCATGAGCCAGGAGAGTTGTTGGTCGAGGTCGGTGGCGATTTCGCCGAAATTGCGATCCCCTTGATGCGAGGTGATCCATGTGCGAACTGTGCGCTCGGCAGTGACGATTTCATCGAGGGCTTGTCCGATTTGGGTCGCGGCATCGAACCATTTGCCTTTGGCGTTCTCGTGGGCTTTGGCGAAGTTTTGAGGACTGCGTGGAAATTCACCCCTGACCACCCCCTCGGCAGTGAGCAGCAGTAATTCATCGAGTTCTATCCCAAGCCGTGGCATTTCGACTTTTCCTAACAATCCAAGAGGAAACTTTTTGCGTAGGTAGTCGACCTCACGATCGGCCCCTAGCAGCAGCAAGCGCGCGCCGCCGCGTCGGTGGGATTCGCGGGCTTCGTGAAGGTTGGTAAAGGCCCGCACACCGACGGTTTTACCCTCATCCACCAAAGCAGGAAATGCCGGTCCACCGGCGGTCATGACTTGTTCGGGCAAACTCTCGCCATCCCAAGCGCTCATGCCGCGTCGCTCGATATCGGCGGTGGCAGCGGCTTCGAAGCGTGCGCGCATTCGATCGGCGAGCTGGAGTTTCAGCTGCGCGACATCGGCTCCCATGGCGAGCTCTTCGCCTTCGTCATCGCATACCCAGATTTTCGTGATCAACTCCTCGGGAAGTTTTTTCAGATCGAATTCCGAAGCCGGGATTTGTGCGCCGTTGCGTTCGCGAATGTGCTCGGAGAGGGTTTCGCGTATGCCCTTTTCCTTGGGTGCGTCCGACCATAACTCTGCGAAACTAGCAGCGGTATCTGAAATAGGTTGGCATAATTTACGGTAATCTTTCGGCAAACCGCGCATGAGAAACTCCGCGCGTTGTTCAAGATTTCCATCGACTCCCCACTCCGGCAACCATACGGGCATACTGGGTAGTTGATCGACGTGCACACCTATCGTGACACCGTCATCGCGTTCACCTGGTGCACAATGATAGTAGACTGGATATTCTTCGCCTTCGTATTTCAAGGCATCTGGAAATTGTTCTAATCCTATCAAATCTTCCCATACCACATCGGCCATCCCGAGCATGAGAGAATCTTCGTTTTGCTCACGCCATTTATGAAAGGATGCCGCTGTGGAAATATCTTCGGGTATTCTTGCTGCGAAAAACCGCACCACCGCATCTTCACTCCACAACATCCCGGGTCGGCGTAACTTATCTTCAATCCCTTTGATTTCTTCTCGCATGGCTTCCATGTGATCGAGAAAACGGGTTTTACGTCGAAGCCCCCCGCCGAGAATTCCTTCGCGGAGAAATACCTCGTGCGCGGCTTTTTGATCGACCCGACCGTAGTGAACGCGTCGACCCTCGACGACATGCAGTCCGCCGCAGATCACGGTTTCATTGCCATATACGGCTCCTTGTTTTTCATCCCAATGAGCTTCGCCATAGCGACTGCGGCAGAGATGCGGAGCCACAGTCTCGACCCATTCCGGTTCTATCATCGCGACACGCCTTGCCCACAAGCGAGTGGTCTCGACGAGTTCTAGCCCCATCAACCATTCGTTGCGTTTCTTCAAACCAAACAATCCCGATCCAGGAAACACCGCAAAAAATCCACCTGAAGCACTGCGGTAAGCTTTGTTTTCCTTATCCCAAAGCCCAAACTGCCGTGGTGCGCCAGCAAGCAGCGAACGATGAATCGCACCGTAGTCATCATTCTTTTTTGAAACTTGAAATTTGAAATTTGAAATTTCAGCAAGCTCCTCAACGACATTTCCCCACTCCGTCACGCGCTTCGCATTGAGGAAATGTTTGCCGCAATATTTCCGCAGTTGATTCCACTTCCATTTGTGACCGTCGTAAAACTTGGAGACATCGCGCCAGAGATTCAGGAGCGCGATGAAATCGCTGTCGGGATCATTCCATTGCGCATGAGCGGCATCGGCCTCGCGTTTTTTATCAGTGGGACGCTCGCGTGGATCGCTGGTTTCGAGTCCGGCGACGATGATGGTCACTTCGGATTCGCAACGTTCGTGTTTCGCTTCGATCAACATCCGTCCCATCCTTGGATCGACCGGCAACTTCGCCAGTTCACGACCGACGTCGGTGAGGCGTTTTTCATGATCTAGCGCACCGACCTCACGCAGGGCGCGGTAGCCTTCAGATATGGCTTTTGGGTTGGGCGGATCAATGAATGGAAAGTCGGTAATTTCCGGAAGGCCGAGCGCTTTCATTCGCAGAATCACTCCTGCTAGTGAACTGCGGCGGATTTCAGGATCGGTGAATTCCGAGCGATCTAACAAATCGTCTTCCTCATAAAGTCGGAGACAAATTCCATCCTGCACCCGACCGCAGCGACCTTTGCGCTGGCGTGCACTAGCTTGACTGACCGGTTCGATCTGCAAGCGCTGCACTCCACGAGCGGGACTCCAGCGGCTAACTCGCGCTAATCCGGAATCGATAACACACGCGATGCGCGGAATCGTCAGGGAGGTTTCCGCCACGTTCGTGGCCAGCACCAAGCGACGTTTCTTTCCGGGTTGGAAAATCCGTTGCTGCTCGCTCATACCTAGCCTAGCGAACAATGGTAAGACTTCGGTGTTTCGATAATTGCGTCCTTCCAACAACTCCGTTGCTTCACGGATCTCGCGTTCACCTGGCAGAAAGATCAGGACGTCGCCGTTGGGATCGATGTCGCTCAAATAATCCACGCCTCTTCCGACATGTGCTGCGATTTCTTCATCATCATTCCCAGGCAAGAAAAACTCAGCTACGGGAAACATTCTTCCCTCAGCTTCGATGACGGGAGTATCCGCACCGAAAAATTCTGCAAACGCACCGGCATCGAGCGTGGCGGAAGAGATGACCAGTTTCATCTCGGGTCGGCGTTCTAATAATTGTTTGAGATATCCCAGAAGGAAATCGATATTGAGCGATCGTTCATGTGCTTCATCTAGAATCAGTGCATCGTAACGATTGAGATTTCTATCACCCTGGGTCTCAGCAAGCAGGATGCCATCGGTCATGAATTTGATACGCGTCTCGCTAGAAGTGGTATCATCAAAGCGCACCTGATAGCCCACAAAACCGCCAAGCGGCACCGAAAGCTCGTCCGCAACCCGCTTTGCCACCGACACTGCCGCAATCCGCCTAGGCTGAGTGCACCCGATCAGTTTCTTCTTATTTGAAATTTGAGATTTGAATTTTGAATTTTCCAGAGCCTCCGCGACCATCTTTGGCAACTGAGTGGTCTTGCCGGAGCCAGTGTCAGAAACGACCACCACGACCTGATGGTTACGTATTGCATGAATTAACTCGCGGCGTTTTCCCACCACTGGCAGATCCGTCGCATAATTCCACTCCCCCGAAAAGCTCATCGGTGCGGATTTTATTTGTATTTGGGATAGATATTGAACTCGATCCGTTTGAAAGCCGACTGATCGAATTGGGCATTTCCAAAGTTTTGGCTTAATCCAATGATTTTGCCATCAATCACGTCCTTTAACTCGAAGACTAAAATAGATCCATCAGCTAAATGGCCTCTCACATCTCCTTTGCGACGAATCGCTTCTGAATAATCGCTCTTTTTAAGGGCAAGGTTTTTGATGCGATGAACGGGAAAAATAACCTCAGTGAAGGGAGTCTTGATCTTGATCATTTCATTATCAATACCGAGAACTTCGCCCTCAAGGGTGTCACCATTTGC
>JAJTHK010000119.1 GCA_021298895.1 Luteolibacter sp. | reverse complement strand
GCTGACGGGATCGAGAGGCGAGCAGATGTGAGTGCATATCATGACTCGCCTAATCTGGCTGTTTTAGAGTGAAAGTCTAGCGCGAATCTTAAAAGCCTTGAAAGCTACGCTTTCAAGGCTCTGCGATGCAATCGCCCTGTTCCTTTAACTGATTCTATAGCTTGCCATTCGTAGCTTCAGGAACTGAAGTGAAGAATGGCGGAACGAGAGGGATTGACTCCACTGCGTTACGTCCCTGCAGTTTGCGCTTCGCGGTTGTGGTAAATGTTTTGTGTTTCACAAAACTCGGCAGTCAAACCCTGTTTCGCCTTTGGCTCAAGGGGTTCTCGGCCCTCATGTTCCGACAGTAAAAAAGCTCCCAAAAGGGAGCTTTTTGAAGTGGCGGAACGAGAGGGATTCGAACCCTCGGTAGAGTCACCCCTACGTTCCCTTAGCAAGGGAGTGCTTTCGACCACTCAGCCATCGTTCCGTTGAATTTGAAGAGTCGACCCGCTTTGAACCACAGGAAGCGGTGTGCGTCAAGGTCTGCGTGGAGAAATAAATCTTGGAGAGCCGGGTCTTTGACCGGAGTGCGGTAGCTTGCTCCCGCCTTGTGGTAGACGGAGCTTGCTCCGTCGCGGGTGGGATTGTTCTTTTTCCTGTGCTGCTTCCGCAGCTCGCGGAGCAAGCTCCACTCTCATGGCGGAGGCGAGCCTCCGCACTCCGGCGCGGCTCTCCAGTACCGCCGCACCGTGAAGGTTTCGTGGGTTTCGACGATTTCTACGTTAGGGAAATCGGCCTCGAAGGGTGCGAGGTGGGTGTTGCCTTCGTAGGTTTCGTGGACGTGGCTGACCAGCCATTCGTCGATTTGGTCGCTTAGGGCGCGGTAGATTTCGGCGCCGCCGATGATGAAAATTTTCTCATCAGTTTTGGGGATTTCGGAAGGGTCGTTGATGACATCGACGCCTTCGTGTTTCCAATCGCGATCGCGGGTGAGGACGATGTTGCGGCGCTTGGGGAGAGGGCGGCCGATGGATTCAAAGGTTTTTCTGCCCATCAAGACCGGATGGCCGAGGGTGGTTTTTTTGAAGAACGCGAGGTCTTCAGGAAGATGCCAAGGTAAAGCGCCATCGCGACCAATCAGGCGATTCGGATCCATGGCGACAACGGCGGTTAGCATGATTTAGGATGAAATGTTAGATGGAAGAGTTAAACCACGAATCGCACGAATGGGCACGAATGCTTGGCTAGTTGAAACGAGTTTAATAAATCAGATTGAAAAACACACCCTGCTTTGAAAATTCGTGTACATTCGTGTTATTCGTGGTTCAAAAATCTTAAACAGCAATAGGTGCTTTGATAGTCGGGTGGGGATCGTAGTTTTCTAACGAAATGTCATCGAAGGTGAAGTCGAAGATGGATTTCACATTTGGGTTGAGTTTCAGAGAGGGAAGGGGACGTGGCTCGCGGGTGAGTTGGAGGCGGGCTTGGTCGAGGTGATTCTGATAGAGATGGAGATCACCAAAGGTGTGGACGAAGTCGCGGGCTTCGTAATCGCAGACTTGGGCGATCATGTGAGTGAAGAGCGCGTAGGAAGCGATGTTGAAAGGCACGCCGAGAAAAAGATCCGCGCTGCGTTGATAGAGTTGGCAAGAAAGGCCGGGCTTGCCGCCGTCTTTGGGTTCGTGAACGTAGAATTGAAACAACAAGTGGCAAGGAGGAAGCGCCATGCAATTCAGATCGCCAACGTTCCATGCGGAGACGATGTGGCGTCGTGATTGAGGGTTTCCTTTCAAACCATCGATGAGCAACGCGATCTGATCGATGGTGCGTCCACCGTCGGCTTGCCATGAACGCCATTGTTTTCCGTAAACGGGACCGAGCTCGCCTTCGGCATCTGCCCATTCGTCCCAGATCGTGACGTTGTTTTCTTTGAGATAAGCGATGTTAGTTTCACCTTTGAGAAACCACAGCAACTCATGAATGATGGAGCGGAGATGAAGTTTCTTGGTGGTGACACAGGGAAAACCTTGGCGCAGATCGTAGCGTGCCTGCCGACCAAAAACCGAGAGTGTGCCAGTGCCGGTGCGGTCGCCGCGCTCTTCGCCGTTTTCTAAAACATCGCTCAATAGATCTTGGTAAGCTTTCATCTGGGGAAACTTTAAATTTTAAACTTTAAACCTCAAGGATATTGGAGGGCTTACTGGAGAGCCGCGCCTCCGGCCGGCTTAGGTTGATGAAGAAGCCGGTCAGAGACACGGCTCTCCGGTACGTTTCCGCTTATTAAAAAGCTGGGTTTCTCGATAGCCGGCGGCTTTGGCGAGTTCACGGGCTTTAGCGAAATCTCTGGCGACCTCATTTGGCGCGTGGGCGTCTGAGGAAATGACCAGGCCAATCCCCGCTGAGGCCGCCAGCTCAAGGAAACGCGGGGCAGGGTAAGCCTCCGCGCACGGTTTGTGGAGACCAGCGGTGTTGAGCTCGATGACTGAACCATTGGCGGCGATCGCCTCGATGACGGGATCGTAAAACCGATCCAGATCGCCTGCGGGTGCGTAGGAAAATTTCTTAATGAGATCCGGATGCCCGAGGATATCGAACAATCCGCTCTCCGCCATTTCGGCATAAGTTTTCCAATAGGTTTTCCAGGCATCTTCGACATCGATCTCCGCCCATTTTCCTAACCAGATTGGATTGTCGAAATCCCAATCACCGAGGTAATGCACTGAACCGATCAAGTAGTCCCAATCCGATTTGCCTGCGAGTTCTTCGATGAAACTTTCGTAGCCTTTCAACCAATCGCATTCCATCCCTGAGCGGATGATGATTTGATTTCCAGCTGCTTGCTTGGCACGGGCTATCCAATCGAAATATTCCGGCAGCTCGCTTTCTAACATCCGCCAATCATCGAATGGTTCGGGTCGGCAAGGTGCGTGATCGGAAATGCCATATTCGCTCAAGCCAGCTGCGATCGCAGCTGCCACATATTCCTCCGGAGTTCCGGTGGCGTGTTTGCAGAGAGGCGTGTGCGTGTGGTAGTCGGCAGGCATTGCTGGAAATTTCATATGCTGAATTGAAAGATTCCACAAGGTTCGTAGTGTTTAGTTTCCATGTTGAAACTCATCCTTACTTGTTTGCTTGTGATTGCAGGCGCCGTTTGCGCTCAGGAAAGCTCGCCGAAACTCACTTTGCCAGAGCAGCCAGAACCGAAATTAGGCCCCGATTCCTTGGAGAAACCCGATGTTCCAAAAGGGAAAGTAACGAATTTCATCTTTAAAGATTCAAAGGTATTTGCCGGCACATCGCGTCAGATCCACCTGTATATCCCAGCGAATCACGATGCAACCCAGCCGACCGCAGTGATGGTTTTCCAAGACGGGCATGCCTATGTGAATCCAAAGGGGGACTACAGAGTGCCTACGGTTTTCGATAATCTCATTGCCGCTAAACAGATGCCGCCAGTGATAGGGATTTTCATCGACCCCGGACATAAGGGCGAGGCGCCGCCAGAGTCTGCATGGAAAAAAAACAACCGCAGTTTTGAATACGATACCCTGTCTGCGGACTACGCGACCTTTCTCATCGATGAGATTCTTCCCCTTGTTGAGAAACAATACAAACTCACAAGCGATCCTGAAATGCGCGCGATCTGTGGCGCGAGCTCAGGCGGTATTTGCGCATGGACCGTTGCCTGGCAGCGTCCGGATCAATTCCGAAAGGTCGTTTCATCCATCGGCTCCTTCACAAATATTCGCGGTGGAGACGCCTATCCCGGCATGATCCGCAAGACGGAGAAAAAACCGATTCGGGCATTTTTCGAGGAAGGGATCGATGACCTCGACAACGAACACGGCAACTGGCCTCTGGGCAACATGCAGATGGAGGCGGCACTGAAATTCAAAGGTTACGATTACAAATACGTCTGGGGCAAACACGGCCATAACGGCAAACACATGGGTGCCATTTTCCCGGATGCCATGCGCTGGTTGTGGCGGAAATGAGCCGCAAAGCCTTGAAAATCCGAAGAAAGGAACCGCGATTTCCAAATCGCGACCTCGCAAGCGCAATACCATGTGCTTTAATAACCATTGCAGCCGCGATTTAGAAATCGCGGTTCCTTTCTGGAAATCACCCTGACGCCAGCCTTGCTACATCTCCCGTTTTTTGACTAACCTGCCACCCCGCCGCATTTTCCGCATTTCGCCATGAAACCCCAAAGCCTATCAAAATACCGCCCGTTTCCGGCGGTTTCTCTGCCCGACCGCACCTGGCCGGATCAGGTGATCACCCGTGCACCGATCTGGTGTTCGGTCGATCTCCGGGACGGCAACCAGGCTTTACCACAGCCGATGTCGATCGAGGAGAAACTGGAGTTTTTCGAGCTCTTGGTGCGGATTGGCTTCAAGGAAATCGAAATCGGTTTCCCGTCTGCCGCCGATACGGAATTCAATTTCTGCCGTCGCTTGATTGAGGAAAACCGCATCCCAGATGACGTGACGATTCAGATTTTGGTGCAGACGCGCGAGCAGCTCATCCGCCGCAGCTTCGAAGCGATCGCCGGCGCGAAACGCGTGATCGTGCACATTTATAATTCCACCTCGCCGCTGCAACGTCGCGTGACTTTTGGCGATGCCTCACGCGAATCGATCAAACAAATCGCGATCGATGGTGCGAAGTTGGTAAAGGAACTCGTGCCCACCATTCCGCAAACCGAAGTGGTATTGCAATATTCTCCGGAATCCTTTTCCGATACGGAACTCGATTACGCGGCGGAAGTTTGCAACGCGGTGATCGATGTCTGGCAGCCGACTCCGCAGAAAAAGATGATCATCAATCTGCCGGACACCGTGCAGTGGACAACCCCTAACATTCACGCAGACATGATTGAGTGGATGGGCAGAAATCTCCACAAGCGCGATTCCATCATCATTTCCCTTCACACGCACAACGACCGTGGCACTGGCGTCGCAGCGACCGAGCTTGGCTTGATGGCAGGCGCGGATCGAGTGGAGGGCACACTTTTCGGAAACGGCGAACGCACCGGTAATCTCGATATCGTCACAGTTGCCCTGAACATGAACAGCCACGGAATTCCTACGGGCCTCGATTTTTCAGGTCTAACAGATATCCGTTTGAAATACGAAAAATTCACCCGCCTTGCTATCCCTGAACGCCATCCTTATGTCGGCGAGCTGGTTTTCACCGCGTTCTCCGGTTCACACCAAGACGCGATCAAAAAAGGCCTCGACCGCCGCGAGAAAGAAATAAAAGACAACGCCGATCTCGTATGGGGCGTGCCTTATCTGACCATCGATCCTCAAGACATCGGCCGATCCTATGAAGCGATCATCCGCATCAATTCCCAATCCGGAAAAGGTGGAGTCGCTTATGTGTTAGATCGCGAACACGGTTTTGATCTGCCCAAGTCGATGCACCCTATCGTAGGAAAGTACATTTACGATCTCGCCGACCAACACGGCCGCGAACTCACGGTCGATGAAATCCGCGATGCGTTTTTCGATCACTTCGTGAATCAGGAAAACCATCTCAGCGTGGTGGAATACGAGCTGATCCACCAACAAGGCGGCGGCAATGTGCATTGCAACGCAACGATTTCACTTGATGGCAAAACTCAAAAAATCGAAGGCGATGGCAATGGCCCGATCAACGCCTTCGTGCATGCATTGGAAAAAGTCGGTTTGAAAGATTTCAAAGTGACCGACTATCGCTCGCACGCCGTGCGCGGCGGATCAGATGCCAGCGCAGCTGCCTACGTCCAACTCCAACACCAAGACGGCCGCATCCTCTGGGGCGCCGGCGTTGATCCATCCATCGAAATGGCGGGCTTGAAAGCTTTGGTGACTGCTTGGAATTTGTTGAGGTAGAGCAGCCAAAAAGGTAGGGCGTCATCGCCGAGGGCGCCGCGCGTGGTGAAACGCTTTAAATTGGCCAATGGCACTTCTTTATCTTGTTATTTCATGCGGCGTCCTCGGCGATGACGCCCTACCTCACGCTTTCAGACGCAAAACGTTGAGACCTGGGAAACGTTCAAAATCCGCATCAAAAGAAATCAGTCGATTGCCGTTAGAAATCGCAAAGGCGGCAAGATAGGCATCTGTCCAGAGGCGGTGGGGGAGGTCGGGATTTATTGTTAGGGATTCGAGAGTGGTTTCCAAAGTATTTGTTTCGGGAAGGAAACGGATGATGGGTAAATTTCGGTAAGTCCGGTAAATATTCCAGGCCTCTTCATGCGTGAAAGGAATTCCTGACATGACTTTCGGATGGGTGACCAATCGGAGTAGCGCCAGCATGGTGACGCGACAGAACGCGATATGATCCGCCCTTTGTTCATTCCAGTAAAGTCGGGCGGCTTGGTGATGAACATGTCGCTCATCCGTCAGCGCAAGCCACACATTTACATCGGGTAGATCGATGCGCGCGCTCATGATGGCGAGTTATAAGAAGCTTCTTCCTCTGCCAGAATTTCGAAAAGCTCGGCATTTGATCTCGTTGGTATTGGTGCTCCGCTAGTCTTTCGGAAAACCGGCAAAGAAACTTGTTCTCGGCGCCGTGCTTCAGGGTCGGCAAGTTGTCCATGCAATCCCTGTTCGATGTATTGCGCCACCAAATCCTTAAATTTCATCCCGTTTTGCACGGCACGAGTCTTGGCTTCTCGAAAAAGCGGATCTGGTAGATCGATCGTCGTTCTCATGAACGAAAATTAAGCATATTTATGCTTTTATGTCAAAATGTAATTCTTAACTTCCAGCACCAACACGAATACGGCTGCATCCTCTGGGGCGCCGGCGTCGATCCATCGATTGAAATGGCGGGATTGAAAGCCTTGGTGACTGCTTGGAATTTGTTGAGGTAGAATAGCCAATAAGGTAGGGCGCCATCGCCGAGGGCGCCGCGCGTAGCGAAACGCGTTCGATATGCCAATGGCACATCTTTTATCTCCCCATTTCATGCGGCGCCACGGCGATGGCGCCCCACCTCATGCCTCCGCGCATCAAACCCCATAAGCCTTTCTACTCAGCCGCCACCTCAAGCGCCTCAACGTGCCGCCTCACGCCTTCGGTGATTCCGCCTTCGCTGTATCCGCCTTCCAACAGGGAAACGATGCGTTCGTGTCCTTGTTCGCGGCAGAGTCCACGCGCGATTTCTGTTAGTTTGGCGTATACCTCGCTCGACCAACCGAGTGCGCCTAAAGGATCGTCTTTGTGTGCGTCGAAGCCTGCGGAAATAATCAGCAGTTCGGGTTTGAATTTCCGAAATTCCCTCGCCAGATCGTTTTCAAAAGCCTTGATCACCGCGGCATCACCGCTGCCGGCTTGGAGCGGCACGTTTAAATTGAAACCTTCGCCCGCGCCTTTGCCTTTAATGTCCGGTGAGCCGCTCGGTCCCGGATACAGTGGGTATTGATGCACGGAGAAAAAGAACACGCTGGGATCTTCGAGAAACATCTCTTGAGTGCCATCGCCGTGATGCACATCCCAATCCACGACCATCACGCGTTTGAGTTTGTGATGTTTCTGCGCGTAACGCGCAGCGATCGCGGCGTTTCCAAAAAAGCAAAACCCTTTCGCCCGATCCGGCATCGCGTGATGTCCCGGCGGCCGCAGTGCTGCAAAGGCATTTGTCACTTTTTTCTCCATCACCAGATCCACAGCCGTCAACGCCCCAGCCACCGCGCGCGTCGCTGCTTCGTAGGTGCTTTTTGAAATCGGCGTGTCGCCGCTGTCGTGCATGCGTTTTTCGCCGGCTTCACAAGCCCGCTTCAGCTCCGCCACGTATTTTTTGTCATGCATCTCATGTATCCACGGCAATGGATCTATTTTTTCATCTGGCTTCACCCACATCAATCGCTTGGAGATCTCGTTTTCCTTGAGATGTTTTGTCAAACGCCGCAGCCGATCCGGATGTTCCGGAAATCCTGGGCCTGTATCGTGTTCGAGAAACACATCATCATAAATCAACGCCGTGCGGAATGTTTGCTTAGCTTTTTCATCGGCATTTAACATGCCTGAAATCATGAACGAACACAGCGGAGTGAAAAGCACCAAGAACCTTGCTGGATTGAGAAATTTCATCGCAGGAAATAAGACGTGAAACTCACAAAAATCAAAAGATAAACCACGAAAACCTCATCTTTCTTTGCGCGAGTCTTCGATATCCCTCGCTGTATTCTTTACACAGTCTTTACGGACAGACTTCTGAGTCGGGGCTAAAAAGAGAGTGTTATGAAAACAACTCCTACACATGCCCTAGCGCTTGCAACGACTCTTGTCGCCATCGTCACCAGTCAGATGCCAGCACATGCAAAAACCATATATCTACCTGAAGACAAACCAACTGTCGATGCTCCAGCGAAACCTGTAGTCGATGGCCAAAATAAAATCCAAATCGCTTTGCTCTTGGATACCTCCAGCAGCATGGACGGACTGATCGATCAGGCGAAAACCCAATTATGGAAAGTCGTCAATACGTTCATCGATGCCGAACGTGACGGCCAGAAGCCGTTTGTTGAGGTTGCTCTCTACGAATACGGAAATAACGGAAATGCCGTTGGAAACGATTGGATACGTTTGGTCAATCCGCTAACCCGTGACCTTGATGATCTGAGCGGAAAACTTTTCGCCCTGAAAACCAATGGCGGTGAGGAGTATTGCGGTGCGGTCATGCAGCGCGCGCTTGGCGATCTCACTTGGGACGATAACAAGAAAACCTACAAAGCGATCTTCATCGCGGGTAACGAGCCTTTCACTCAGGGCCGAGTCGATGCGCGTTCGGTTTCCAAAGAAGCCCTAGCTAAGGGAATCATCATCAACACGATTCACTGCGGAAATCGCCAAGATGGCATCAACGGCGCGTGGCATGAGGGTGCGGCTCTCGGTGGCGGAGATTTTCTTGTGATCGACCAAGACAAGGTTGTCGCTCACATCGATGCACCACAAGACAAGCGCATCGTTGAACTTAGTTCGAAGTTAAACGAAACCTATATCGGTTGGGGAGCTCAACGTGATCAGGCTGCTGAAATGCAAAAGATGGCCGATGCAGATGCAATCGCGAACAACGAAAAGGGAGCACATGTCGATCGCGCTATCACCAAATCCAGTCAAAACTATTCAAATGCTGGCTGGGATCTTTGCGATGCGGTGAAAGATAAGAAAGTTGATATCACCAAATTGAAAAACGAAGAGCTTCCGGAACATCTGCGCGGCAAGACTGTACAGGAACTTAACAAATTGGTTGCCGATGCCACTGCCAAGCGTGAGCAGATACAGAAAGAAATCCAAACTCTTAGCAAGGAACGCGAAGCACACATCGCCGATGCGTTGAAAAAGCAAGCGGACTCTGGCGATAAGTCTCTCGATCAAGCCATGATCGAAGCGACACGAGCCCAAGCCTCGAAAGCTGGATATAACTTCAAAAACTAAGCTTAGTAAATCATGAAAAGAACCACAATCGGAGCGCAGCGGAGATGGCCGGACTAACTATTCTAAAACTTTTCGGCAAATGAACGCAGATGAACACGGATAAGATGGATTATGTAGTCATTGTTTTCTAGAGCATGACTATCATATAAGCCCCCAATCTCATCATTCATCCGTGTTTATCCGTGTCCATTTGACGAAATATTTTTAGTAGTTAGTTCGTCCATGTGCGCTGCGCTATCATTGTGGTTCAAATTCTTTTATTTCTCTAGTGTTTTATTCCTGTCTAACGTCCTCACATTATGATGAAGTGAAACGTCAACGCCCGTGTTTATTTTAAATTATGATCGACTCTCCTACCATTCTTGTCATCGAGGACGATTCCGCCGTCCGCACGGGAATTGTTGATACCTTGGAATACGGTGGCTATCGTACTTTACAGGCTCCGGACGGCCACGTGGGCATGGAAATGGCGCTGAGATCGAATTACCGGCTGCTTTTGTTGGACATTGTCATGCCGGGTCCTTCCGGATTTGAAATCCTTGCTGCTTTGAAAAAAGCCCGCCCAGGTCAGGCGGTGATCATGCTCTCCGCTCGCGGTGAGGAACAAGATCGAGTCAAAGGCCTCGTCGGTGGCGCGGATGATTACGTCGTCAAACCGTTCAGCATGAAAGAACTGCTCGCTCGCGTCGATGCAGTGTTGCGCCGCACCCACGAGCGCTCCGCTCCTTCAGCAAACTTCTCGTTCGATGGTGTGGAGATCGACCTAACGGAAAACAAAATCAAATTTTCCAACGGAACCATCACCGAGCTCAGCGACAGGGAGAGCTGTTTGTTGCGTTACCTCATTGAAGCCAACGGCCGCATTCTCACGCGTAACGAAATTCTCCGCCATGTCTGGAATCTGGATCCAGATAAGATCGAAACCCGCACGATCGACATGCACATGGCGAACTTGCGTGCGAAACTCGGAAGCGATCTTGCGCCACGCCTTGTCACCGAACGCGGGAAAGGCTATCGTTTCACCAAAGCCACGGACACCTAAATGAGCTGGACTCGCTTACAATCCACGACCCTTGTTTGGTTTGCATTTATCCTATGCGCATGCTTGGTGATCGGCGCCATGCTGTGGCTGACGCGTAGCGTGATCCAAACCGAGCAAAACCGAGCGCATGCGGAAATCCGGGCGGAGGAACAGGAGCGAGTGCGTTTGGTTCTCTGGAGGATGGATACACTAGGGACTTCTTTGTTGTTAGAAGAAAACTCTATTTCAAGTGAGAATTTTCTAACAAAACTGGATCGCACCCTCCCAGCAACCGTTCGTTTCGAGACTCCAGATGGTGTGGCCATCAAAGGCTGGGGAAGCGAGCAGCAACTTCAGATATGCGGCACTTGGTTGCCAACTCTGGTAGCGAATCAAGATGCTGTAGATCATGATTCCGCCGGTCTAAAAAAAGAAGACACGATCAGCCTGGAAAATTTGGAACAGACGGGCCAATCAGCCCAAACGAAATACCGCGGCTACAAAGATGAGCAGACCCAAGCATGGTCTAACCGAAACGAGAAGGCGAGTCGGGAGCAGTTGATGAGCAAGAATGTGCAAAATTCCTATGCGTTTGGACAACAAGAAGTTGTTTTGAATGAGGGCGCGGCAATCTCATCGAGCCTTGAGTTCAA
Organism: Luteolibacter sp.; assembly: GCA_021298895.1. Classification (GTDB taxonomy): domain Bacteria; phylum Verrucomicrobiota; class Verrucomicrobiia; order Verrucomicrobiales; family Akkermansiaceae; genus Luteolibacter. The sequence continues at coordinate 2,744 of JAJTHK010000119.1, read as the reverse complement.
CAACCCGCTTTCGGAGTTCAAGCCCATGTGGTTCAAAGATTCCCTTCTGATGATTCGTAGAGGCATGACTCTAACATCTTTTGCCCAAGCAATCATGGTTGACCAAGCGGCGCTTGAAAAACTCCTTTTGAACGAGGCGAAATTGTATCTGCCCAATGCCAGATTGAGTCGCCCCATCGAAGATGCGGATGATTCATTCGTGCTCGCATCGTTTCCATTGAGATTGATTCCCGGAAACATAAACCTAACACCCGAATCCATTCCGAAAAGCATCATGAATTCCCTTCTCGCGGGTTGGTTCGCCGCGCTCATCGCGGTGGTCACCGCGTTTTTCCTGATCACCAATGTGATGAAACTCAGCGAGCGCCGCGCCTCGTTTGTTTCCGCTGTGACACATGAGCTGCGGACTCCTCTAACAACTTTCCGGCTCTATTCAGATATTTTACAAAACGATGCGGTCAGCGCGGAGAAACGCCCCGCCTACCTTCGCACTCTGTCCCGTGAGGCGGATCGCCTCTCTCACCTGGTGGAGAACGTTCTCGCGTTTTCTCAAATCGAACGCGGTAGCGCGCGCAGTTCGGTTTCAGAACACGACATCGGTGAATTGTTAGAATCGATGCGCGAGCGTTTCGAAGCGCGGTTGACTTCCGCGCATTTGAAGTTGGAAATGAAAATTGAGAGTCCGTTCCGTTGCTCGATCGATTCGAACGCGCTTGAGCACATTTTGTTCAATCTCATCGATAACGCCGCGAAATATGCCGCAGGCTCGGAACCTCCAATCGTTTGCATCGAGATGGTTGCTAAATCGAACGTCCTGCAAATTAAAGTTTCCGACTACGGTCCGGGCATTTCCCAAGCCGAGTGCAAAAAGATTTTCCGTCCGTTTCATAAATCTGCCAAGCAGGCGGCGGAGACCAAACCTGGCGTTGGTCTGGGTCTTGCGTTATCCAATCGCCTCGCACGCTCCATGGGCGGTAAGCTGAGTTGTAGCAGCCGAACGGATGGGCACAGCGGCGCGGTGTTTCTCCTGACTCTGCCAGTTTGACAAGCCAGCCTGAATCGCCATTCTTAGATGAATGAGAATTTTGCTTTTTTCCGTAGCGCTGATCACGCTCGCCCCATCCGCTGAGAAGGTTCGAAATGTGGTGGTGATCATCGCCGATGATTACGGAGTGAAAGACATGAACCTCGATGGTTCGAATGCGTTTTATGAAACCCCCAACCTTGCGAAATTCGCCAAAACAGCGGTGAATTTCACGAACGGTTACTCGAGTTGTCCAGTCTGTTCACCAACCCGCTCCGCGATGTTGAGTGGGCAATCGCCGGCTCGGACCCATAACACCGATTATTTTGGTGCTCCCAACGAATTTTTCGAAGAAATCCCCAGAGACTACGATCCGGTTCGCGATTTCATAAATTCGAATAAGAAAAAAAATGATCGCGAAAAATACCCTCTTTTGCCCGCTCCATATCTTGGACACCTACCCAAAGGCACGGTGACTTTGGCTGATGCGCTCAAAAAATACGGCTACGCGACCCTTTTCGCGGGCAAGTGGCATCTAGGACCTGAGGGCTATTTCCCCGAAGATCACGGTTTTGATATCAATATCGCTGGCAACCAAGGGGGCGGACCCTACACAGGCAAAAAATATTTCTCGCCTTACGGTAATCCCAAAATCAAAGACGGGCCGGATGGAGAGTATCTTACCGAGCGTTTAGGTCGTGACACGGCGAACTTCATCAAAGCCAACAAAGACAAACCCTTTTTTGCCTATCTCTCCTTCTACGCCGTCCACACCCCATTGATGGCGCCAGTCGACTTGGTAAAGAAATACGAGGCGAAACGCGAGAAATTGGGACTCAAAGACAGCTTTTCGCCCGAATCGCCCCGCCAGAACCGCACCACCCAATCGCATGCGGTTTATGCCGCGATGATCGAGTCCATGGACTCCGCCATCGGTCATGTGCTTGATACGCTGGAAGCACAAGGTCTCGCCGATAACACCCTAGTCATTTTCACTTCCGACAACGGCGGACTCTCCACCTCTGAAGGCTCGCCGACCTCCAATCTACCTTATCGAGCTGGGAAAGGCTGGCTTTACGAAGGTGGCATCCGCGTCCCTGTGATCGTGCGGCATCCCAAAGCTGGCAGCGGCGGTAGCAACTGCGCCGAGCCCATTTACACCACGGATTATTTCCCCACCATCCTAGCCGCAACCGGTCTCGACCTTCTCCCAGATGCTCACAAAGACGGTAATTCTTTCCTGAAGTATCTCGAAAACCCCGCTGCCCAAGCCTCTGCGCGCAAGATGTTCTGGCATTACCCCCATTGGGGCAACCAAGGTGGATCCCCGGGCTCAGCCATTCGCGATGGTAAATGGAAGCTCATCCGCTGGGCTTGGCCGGCACGAACCGAGCTTTTCGACCTAGAGGTAGATCCCGGAGAATCTAACGACCTTTCTGCCAAACAACCCGAATTAGTCGATCGACTTGGCAAAGAAATTAATTTTTTCCTAAAGAATACCCAAGCGCGTTCGTTCACTCAAAACCCGAACTTCAAAGGAAGCTTTGAAAAGTGGTAAATCCATTTCTTTCAAACTTTGTCCAGGGCGTTTGCTTGGCTGGGCTATTCTTGGACAGGGCGTGCAGTCGTGATGAGTTTCACGGATTTTTCGCGATTATCCCGGTAATAATCGAAGGCGTCGTTGAGGGATTCGAACTCTTCGAAGGGGATGACTGCGAGC
>JAJTHK010000126.1 GCA_021298895.1 Luteolibacter sp. | reverse complement strand
GCTACCTGACAAGAAGCGGGGCCGAGCTTGGCGAGAAGCTCTTTGAGGAGGTCAGACTTCTTCTAAACGACACTGATACGATCCGGTCGGTGAGCACCGTCAAGCTCGCTTAAACGCACGGACTTTTGGCAAACAGTCTAATTAATAATCTAACAGAACTTTTGGAAATATAGTTAGGCTAATTAGACGAGACTATTCTATGAAGAGTCGATTAGAGCGCTTTGATCGCATCCATAATGCGATCTGTTAGTTGCTCGTATCCAGCTTTGTTTGAGTATGTCTTGAATTCCTCAGGGGAAAGGATTATGGGCTTGCCGACTTTCACGGTGATTCTGGCAAAGCTCATTTTGTTGGATCCCCGGGGAAGGGCTTTATCGGCACCGAAGATGCGGACGGGCTGGATGGGAACTCCGGCTTTCGCGGCGATCATGCCTATACCAGGAGCAGCTGGCCCTATTTCGCCGTCCAAGGTTCTTGCGCCTTCGGGGAAAACCAATACCCGCCAGCCTTCTTTGAGATTGCGGATGACGGTTTTCATCGAGCTCATGTCTGGTTTCTCCTGATCGATGGGGATGGCATTCCATTGCGGGTAAAGCCATTTCCCGAAACCCGTAAAAAGGGTTTTGCGCGCGAAGAAAACCATTTCCGTTTGATAGAGATTTCCAATCAATGGAGGATCGAGGTAGCTTTGATGATTGGATGCAACTAATACCGGACCTGAGAGAATCAAGTTTTCCTGTCCGATGATTCGCAGGCCGAAAAAACTGCGGTATGCGGCACCGAAAAGCAGCCAGCCAAACCAATAGATCCAACGCATCATTTTTTTCGGCTCTTCGCTTTCGTCGAAGTTCGCTACCTGCGGCATGGGGAAACCTTGTTTGCGCAGAATGTCGATTGCGGTTTCGATCGCTTCTTCGATGGTGAGTTTGGAAGTATCCAACACCGTCGCACCGTCGGCAATTTTTAAAGGAGCAGTTTTACGTGAGCTGTCGGCCGCATCACGTTTTGCCACCGAATCTTCCTCTCCGTCACCGGAGCGGCGGCGGTTGCGGACTTCAGGGTCGGCATCGATGTAAATTTTAAATGGAGTTTCTGGAAATACCACCGAGCCGATATCACGCCCTTCCATGACCACGTGAGTGCGGTTCAGGTAGTCGCGTTGCAGGGTAACTAGTTTCTCGCGGACTTCTGGAATGGCGGAAACTGCAGAGACATTGTCGTTGATCTCGGGGTTACGGAGATATGGTTCGGGATTCACGCCGTCGATAAGAATTGTCGACATCAAGCCATCATCCCCGCAAGTGATTTCAATTTCATTCAATAAAGATAAAATGACGGGAGTGTTTCTGGGGTCGATACCTTCGGAAAGAATTTTCCATGTCACCGCTCGATACATTGCGCCTGAGTTCACCATGATGATTCCGAGCCGGCTGGCGATCGCACGAGCCATGGTGCTTTTTCCCGAAGCGGCCGGGCCGTCGATGGCGATGGCGTGAAAGCTCATTTGGTAACAATGGGAAGGGTGAAATCTCCGGCCTTGGTTTTCTCATGGAGAATCGCATCGAGGTGATGGGAGAAACCCGGATAGGAAGTGTTGATGCAATCCGTCCCGCGCACGATCGTTTCGCCTTTGGCAAAAAGTCCGGCAATACAGAACGCCATGGCGATACGGTGATCGCCGTGGGATTCGATTTCCGCTGCGTGCAGGGGCTTGCCGCCATGAATGATCATACCGTCTTCGAGTTCTTCAACATCGACACCCATTTTACGCAGGCTCTCCACCGTGGTGGTGATACGATCGGTTTCTTTGACGCGCAGTTCGCGCGCGCCGCGGATGTGGGTTTCTCCCGATGCAAGTGCGGCGGCGACGGCGATGACGGGAATTTCATCGATCAGGTTTGGAATTTCCTCAGGCAACAAGGTCGTGCCTTTCAGGGCGGCGCCGTGGATTTCGATGTTACCGATCGGTTCACCATCGGAGGAGTGAGAAGTTTCTGTTAGGTGGGCACCCATTCGTGAAAGGACTCTCAAAATTGCGGTCCGCGTCGGGTTCAGGCCGACGTCTTTGAGTAGCAAGCGTGAACCCGGCATAGCGGCGGCGGCGACTAACCAGAAGGCGGCTGACGAAATGTCGCCGGGAACTTTGATGTCGCAGGACTCAGGCATCTGGCCGCCGCTCACAGAAATTTTGTTTTCGACGGTTATGCAGGATAGTTTGAACGCCGCCATCATGCGCTCGGTGTGATCGCGGGTGACAGAGGGTTGGGTGACGGAAGTTGTACCCTCAGCGAAAAGCCCGGCGAGAAGTATCGCGCTCTTCACCTGAGCGGATGCCATCGGCATTTCGTAATCGATGGGATGAAGTTCGGCCCCGTGAATTCTTAGAGGCGCGCATCCCGGCTTTTCCCCAAGTGTTTCAAGTTTCGCGCCCATTTCTGCAAGTGGTAGGGTGATGCGGCCCATGGGGCGGGATGATAACGAAGCATCGCCGAAAAGTTCCGAAGTGAATTTCTGGCCAGCGAGCAATCCGGCCAATAAGCGCATTCCGGTTCCGGAGTTTCCACAATCGATGGGGGATTCCGGTGGGGTGAGTTGCATGGATTTTCCATGGATGCGCAGTTTGATCGGGCCGTAGCCTTCGAGTTCTTCCAACAGATCGAAATGCGCGCCCAGCGAACGCATGGCTTTGAGTGTGTTGAGGCAGTCTTCACTGGGCAAAAAATTGGAAATTTCACAAACCCCATTCGAAAGGCCGCCGAAAATCGCAGCACGGTGAGAAATACTTTTGTCACCTGGAACGCTGAACTCAGCATTTAGCGAGGAGATGGATTTGACGCGTAATGAGGACATATCGGAAGTTGAATCTATTTTAGTTCATCGCGGAGACGCTTCGCGGAAACCAGCCATTGACGAGTTGCTTCTAGGTCGCCCGACTCTAGTGAAGCAAGGATTTCATGAAGTCGGGCGATGTTATCCCGTATTCCGGCTATCACGGCATCGCGGTTTTCTGTCAAAATTTCCGCCCACATATCGGGATTTCCTGAGGCGACACGGGTCGTGTCTTTCAATCCACCGCCCGAGAGCTCGCCGTATGGAGCGCATGACTCAAGTGCGCTCAATGCTGTAGCTGCCGCGGTGATGTGCGGTAAATGACTAATCCGAGCGACAATGCGATCGTGCTCGGCTGCTGTGAACCAACGCGTGCGGCAGCCCAGATCCGCCCAAAACTTTTCTAAGTCCTCAACTAATTGCTCGGATGCGTTGGAATCATTGGTGAGCAAGCACGCGGCATTTCGGAAGAGATCAGCTCTAGAAGCCATCAAGCCGTTTTTTTCCGACCCAGCCATCGGATGACTTCCGATAAAGGCATTTCCGCTTTTGGTGAGAATATCGGCGAGTTGTAGATGTGGCGTTTGTTTGACCGATCCGACATCGGTAATTAAACAGCTGGATGGAAGACCTGCTTCGACTGCGGCCGATAGCAAAGCTGGCATTGCGCCGACAGGAACAGCGAGAATCAGCAAATCGCAATTTGCAACAGCGACTGTTAGATCCGAAGTCACTCCGCGAAATCCCGCAAGGCGAGCACCTTCTAACATCTCTACTCTGCGAAACCAAAGCTTCACATCCCTTGAATCTTGTAAAGCAAGAGCGATCGACCCACCAAGTAGGCCGCCACCAAGGATGCTAATTTTTTGAAATTTTTGGCTCATAAAAAAACCGGATCCATGGGCATGGACCCGGCTATAAATTCATTATCATATGCCGTTCAAATCCAAGAGTTATGGCACGCGGAAATATTTTTTCTCTGTAGGAGGATAGGTGGTATCTTGCACCAATGTGCCGCTGGCAATACCGCGAACATCTAACAGTTTGTTATTGTAAGGACTGAAAACGAAACCTTCTTTGCCAGGAACTGGGGTGCCGAAAGGGTAGTCGCTTTTGGGTTTGATAGTTGGCGGCTCCACAACCGTGTTTTGTGTCTGGTTGGTCGGAGGCGTTTCTTGGCGGGTCAACTCGGCTTGTTTCTCCAACTCTTGCTGTCTGAGTAACTCCCGTTGTTTTTCAATCTCCTGTTGATCTTCGGTTGTGAGGGTCGCGTTGGCGCCTTCACTCGATTTTTTGGGTTTATCCTTTGGAATCGGGAAGCAGGAAACTAAAGCGAAGCAGCTAATCAGTGGCAGGGTGAAGAAAAGATGAAATTTCATGATGGAAGGAATGTTTGAGGGATTGATACTTTGCAGGTCAAAGCGTTGCTGTGCCAAGTATGAATGGCTTCAGCCTCTCGTCAAGCAGGCTCCCAGCACAGTTTGGAAATTTTAGATCTGGGATTTTTTAGGAATTTTCCGTCTGACCGGCGAGCATGGGCGCTCCAGTCATCGGATCGTCCAAGATCGCTCGGCCTCCATATTGGAGCCAACGGTAGGCGACAATCCACATCAGAAATATCAGTGGGTAGGCAAATAATAGGCCGACGATCATTGCGATGCATCCGGCGATCGTGATGCCAATCGTGAATAAGAGTATCAGAAATAATTCCACGCGGTTATTTTGGGTGATTCGTGAACTATATTTGAAGGCTTCAATGACCCCCATATTCCTGTCGACGATTGCTGGCTGCACCATCCCAAATCTGATCGCGAGGTAGATTCCAGGGAAAATGAAGAAAATCAGCCCAACGATCACCATAATCCAGTAGAGCAGATGGGCTATAAAGCCTTTGAACAGCCAAGGTCCTCCGGAAAACAGCATTCCGATGTCGAATTTCTCGCCAGAAACCAATTTGAGCCCAAGTCTTGTCGCTCCGAGTGTCAAAAAGACGTTGATCAATATTGATAGGATCGCACTTGGAAAGCTAAGTTGGTCTTTAAATACGCTATGATACATAAGCTTTTGATCTTCGGTAACTCCCATTTGATCGACAAAAACTTGGCTGGGGTTCCGCCATTCCATGGCTTTATCGAGCAGGCTAAGTGAAAATTCCGTCGCAATGTAAATTATCAAAAAGATCAAAGTAGCCAGTAGCAAAGGGCCGATGTTGCGAATCGTCAGATCCCATGCCCGTTTCAAGCAGGCTGTCGCCATGATCCGCTCACTTCCTGGCGAGATTTCATGGATTTGAGCTGGCCCCCAAAGTCCGGCCACTGATTGGCTAAACTAAGCTTTGGTGCTTGGATGCGTGAGATGGGTAGTAGATCATGGATAATAGATCAAGGATGGAGTTGGTGAGGGACTCGAAAATG
>JAJTHK010000065.1 GCA_021298895.1 Luteolibacter sp. | reverse complement strand
TGTTAGAGCAAGCGATTCGTGACCCCATTTAAAAACGAACACAAAGGTGTAGTTACAACCCAAGTTAACCACCAAAGCCATCAAGCTGGCTATCATCGGAAGCCAACGTTTCTCAATCGCATAAAATGCTGGCTGCAACACTTTCAGTCCTGCGTAAAACAAAAGCCCGCAACCATAGGCTTGCAGCGCACCAGCCGTCGCTATGCGATCCAGCTCATCGAACTTACCGCGTTCATAGAGTAAACTCACAATCGGCTGTGCCATCACCACCAAGCCCACCGTGGCGGGAAAAACCAGAAACATCACAAGCTTCAGACCTTTGAGCAGGGTCGGCGCGAAATCTTTTCCTATGCCGTTAATCGCTGCCCGTGACATTGCGGGCAACGTCACGGTTGCCACCGCCACGCCGAACACTCCGATCGGCAACTGCATCAAACGAAACGCATAACTCAACCAGCTCACCGCGCCCTCACCTACACCGTAGGCAAACATCGCGTTCACTAACACATTCACCTGCGTGACCGATGCTGCGATCACTGCCGGTATCATCAGTTGTATGATTTTTTTCAGCCCGGAATCGTTCCAGTTGAAATTCGCTTTGAACCGATATCCCACCGCCAGCAAAGCAGGAAACTGACACACCAACTGCGCCAATCCCCCGATCAACACCCCCCATGAAAAGCCAACCAAACTCCGTGGACCCCATTCCGGATCCATCCAGTAACCGATCAACGCACCACCGATCATCGAACCGATGTTGAAGAAACACGAAGCCAACGCCGGCATTCCGAACACATCCCGCGCATTCAACATCCCCATGACCAGAGCCGATAAGGAAACGAGAGCGATGAACGGATACATGACCCGCACCATTTCAATCGTAAGAGAAATCTCTTCCAAATTGTAAACGCGCGGGGTCTTGCCCGATCGCGAAAACGCCGTCAGCAAATCCACAATCCACGGCGCAATCGCTATCCCGACCAACGCAACCAAACTCATGAACACCGCCGCCAAGGTCATCATCCGGTTCGCTAAAACCCATGCGCTCTCCACACCATCGGATTTCACCTTTTTAGAAAAGGTCGTCACGAAGGCCTGAGAAAGAGCCCCCTCTGCAAACAGATCCCGCAACAAATTCGGCACTTTGAACGCCAGATAAAAGCAGTCCATCCAGCGACTACCGCCAAACAAGCCAGCAAACAACACTTCACGAACCAGCCCAAGCACTCGGCTCAGCATCACCGCTACGCTCACCTTCCATGTTGCCCTAACTGACATCCAAGACGTTCATCCACTATGCGTCCCCCATTTGCAATCCCTTAGAAACAACAACCCCAGTTTCCTCCCTTTACGCCAACCCAGTCTTCAATCAAAAATCAACAATCGTCATTCATCAATCGTCAATCAATTCTAGAAAATTGCGCGATTTGGTTATTCGGTTTGATTGACGATTGATGATTGTTGATTTTGGATTTTTGAACGAAAATCCCACCATGCCCTCCCGCGGTCGCCACCAATCCACTTCCAAAGAATGCCAGCGCATGATTGCAAAAATCGAGGCGATACCTGGTGTGATCGGCGTCATCATTGGACTGTCCTACGGTGGAAAATCTCTCGGCACGGAAAAATCCACGGGAGCTATCCGCATCCAGCGCCCCATTTCCGGAGGATTGAAAGCAGTCACTCAAACCGAGAAAGGCCTGCAGGAACTCTTCATCCGCACGGCAGCCGGCAAGGAAGAGGAAATCACCAAGGCCATCAACCAGCTAGATTGATTAGTTGCGCTTGGTGCGGCTGGCTCGTGGCGGCCTGATCTTTTCAGATCGGTCTGGTCTGTCAGATCTGACTGATCGGACGGATCTTTCCTCAGGCTCAGCCTTGGTCACCTTCTTCGCAACGGTTGAACTCGCCGCACGTTTCACCCGCAGAATCGAATCCCCAAGCTTCATGCCGTTCAGCGCCTCAATCGCATTCATCGCCTCATCCATCTTTGGCATTTCAGCAAAACCAAAACCTTTGGACGCACCCGTCTTTTCGTCTTTCACGATCACACAGGAATTCACTTTACCATGTTTTCTGAACAAACAGACAATCTCTGGTTGAGTCAGTTTGCGATCAATATTTCGAATGAGGATTTGCACGGTAATAAGTTGGTTGAAAAAGGAAGCTAGCAAAAGCTCAAACCCGAAGCCAGCGCGGATTATTTCCGAGCATAGCGCATATCTACCACGCGTGACACGAATTCACGCATTTATCTACATGAGGGAGGAGATCAAGAAGGGCATAAGCTTAGAAACTAAATTTAAGGAACTGCGTTAGCTAAGGGTCATATCTAAACCTGTTTTACCCAGTATTCAGGCTGCTACAAGAGCATTTTAGGAACGAAAATGATCCGTGGAGGTCAGATTATCAGTCTCAACCGAAGTCTCATGAAAAATGCCTAAACTAGCCATTCAGATTCTATTTCACGTTACCCTCTCCCCCAACATATTTCAGTGTTCACCGGATTTTAAATTTCGTGCTTAAACTTTCTGATTTCACATCTAGGCTAACCCGCATGAACCAACCTCGCATCATCGATGGGAAAGCCGTCGCCGCCGCAGTACTCGAAGAATGCCGCAACGAAACAGCAGCTCTCAAAGAAAAAGGCATCACTCCCGGCCTCGCCGTTGTGCTAGTTGGCGACGATCCCGCTTCCGCCGTTTACGTCGGCTCAAAAGCTCGCACTTGCGCCGACCTCGGTTTCCACTCGGTCAAAATCGAACTCCCTGCCGAAACCACCCAAGCAGAACTACTCAAAGTCGTCGCCGATCTTAATTCCGACCCCACAGTCCACGGCATCCTCGTTCAATCACCTCCTCCAAAACACATTGATGAGGAAACTGTCATCCGCGCGATTGATCCCCGCAAAGATGTCGATGGCTTCCATCCCGAAAACGTCGCGAAACTGGTTTTAGAAGATGCCACAGGCTTCGTTCCTTGCACACCAGCAGGCTGTATGAAATTGTTAGAAATTTCCGGCATCGATACCAACGGCGCCGAAGCTGTGGTCATCGGCCGCTCCATGATCGTCGGCAAACCCATGGCGATGCTATTAGTTGCCAAAAATTCCAACGCCACGGTCACCATCGCCCACTCACGTTCCAAAGATCTACCCGCGATCTGCCGCCGCGCAGACATTCTCATCGCCGCCGTTGGCCGACCTGAAATGGTCAAAGCCGATTGGGTGAAACCCGGTGCCGTCGTCATCGATGTCGGCATCAACCGCATCGCCGATCCCTCAAAAAAATCCGGCCATCGTCTCACCGGTGATGTGGCCTACGACGAAGTCGCCCCAAGATGCGCCGCCATCACTCCTGTTCCCGGTGGCGTAGGACCGATGACGATTGCGATGCTGATGAAGAACACGCTTCAAGCAGCGCGGCAGCTGGGGTAGTTCGGGATCGATTGACGATTGATGATTGACTTCACTTCGTTCCGTCCTAGCGGTAAGGACTTTGTCATATTTGATAAGGTTCGCAAGTGCTCACTCTGCTTTGTTGATATCGGATTTTTGATTTCTGCGCTCTGCTCCTCTCCTATTATTCATTCAAAAATCAACAACGCTTTGTGAGAATTAGCGAACTCCTGTAATGAGACGAAGTCCTTACAGCCTAGACGGAGTGAAACGTAGTCAATCGTCATTCATCAATCGTCAATCCATGCAATGATTAATCGGAATCAAAAGTTCGCTAGGCTCACAGTGCGTTGTGGTTAAAAAATCTTTATTCTTAATGATCCGCACCCAAAACCGGCAGATAAATATTACCGCCATGTGACAAAAACGCCCCGAAAGACGTTCTGGACAGATCTACTTAAATGCGCCACAATTGTTAAAATTTTTATGCCTAAAACCCTGCGCGTTATTTTCCTTCTGCCTTTCGTCTTCACCTCATGCGGAACCATGAAATCCGTGAAAGAGACAGCATTCAACGCCACGCGTTCCGTCAAAGAAACGACCGTGGCCGCCAGCCAGAACGTCGCAGACTTCGCTTTGATGCGTCCCAAAGTCGCGGTCGTCCAGGCTAGGGAAAAAGACATGAAACAAATGCCTCTCGGCAAAGAGCGCGCCCTCGCTTTTGATCAACAACGCAAACGCTCCTTCTGGTCCTTTGCCCTCCCAAATTTCAAAGAGCCAGTCTTACCTACTGTCACCGACGAAGAGCCAAATGGCTCCCTGCTCCCCCCTAAATCCTAGCGATTACATGGTTCGGGTTGATGTTGAGTCTCGCGCAAAGACGCAAAGACGCAAAGCAGAATAAAATGGACGCGACAAATTTGAGCCCATTGAGAGCCAGTTCGTTCCTTATAACCAATAACTAATAACCACTTACAAATCCGCAGTTCAAACTGTGGATTTTAAGTCCTTGCCCATCCGCCAGAATTCTCACAAAACAAGCCCAGATGAAAATACTTGTTGTTGGAAAAGGCGGCCGCGAACACGCGCTACTAAATACCCTCTCCCTGTCTCCGCAGAAACCTGAGCTGTTCTCGTTTCCAGGAAGCGATGCCATTTTTCAAATCGCAAAGCCCACCACTGCGACCGATCTGCCGTCTTTAATCGATTGGATGAAAAGCCATGCCATCGATCTCTGCATCGCGGGCGAAGAATCCTATCTCGTGACCGGCGAGGGATTGGCGAATCTTTGCGAGAAAAATTCCATCCCTTGCTGGGGGCCGCCGAAGCAATCCGCACAACTCGAAGCCAGCAAAGAGTTCTCCAAAGAATTCCTGCTCCGCAATCAAATCCCCACCGCAACAGCCACCGTCTGCGATTCGTTAGAAACTGCCGTCGCCGCCATTGCCGATACTTATCCAACTGTCCTCAAGTTCGATGGACTCGCTGCAGGAAAAGGCGTCGCGGTTTGCCCAGATGAAAAATCTGCCCTCGATTTCCTCAACGAAGTTTTCACCGAAAAACGTTTCGGTCCCGGTCGCTTGCTGGTTGAAGAATGTTTGATCGGCCCAGAAGTTTCCATCTTCGCGGCCATCGTAGATGACCAATACCTGATCCTCACTCCCGCTCGCGATTACAAGCGCTTGCAAAACGGCGATCAGGGCCCGAACACCGGTGGCATGGGTGCGGTCGCATCACGAAAACTCATTTCCCAAGAACTCCTTAATATCATCGACGAATCCATCGTCGCACCAACGGTTGCCGCGCTACGCTCGGAAAACCTTCCTTACCGTGGTTTCTTATACTTCGGTCTCATGCTCACGCCGGATGGCCCTAAAGTCATCGAATACAACTGCCGCTTCGGCGATCCCGAATGCCAAGCCGTCATGCCTCTCCTCCAGGGCGATCTCGCGGCATTCTGCATGAGCGGTGCAAAGGGAGTATTAGATAAAAATTTGATCCGCTTCACCGACGATTGGTCCGTCTGCGTCATCCTCGCCTCGCATGGCTATCCAGAAACCTCACGCAATAGCGATGTTATCCACGGCATCGATTCCACCGGCCAACAAGTTTTCCACTCAGGCACCAAAAAAGTCGGCCGCGAATGGCAAACCAACGGCGGTCGCGTGCTCGCCTGCGTCGCCCAAGGAAAAGACCGACTCTCCGCCGTCCAAGCCGCCCACGCCGCCGCAGACAAAATCACCTTCGCCGGCCTACAACGCCGCACCGATATCGGCATCATGAATTTCCCTGAAAGCAAATCCATCGATCCCGCATCGATCAAACTCACGCTCGATGCCACGCAGATGAATCAAGGCATCGAAACCCTCGCCCAAGCCATCCGCCAAGCAAATCCAAAAGGCACGATCTCACTCGTCGGCATCCGCTCGCGTGGCGATGAAGTCGCAGAACGACTCCTCACCCACCTTACCGAAGAAGATCGCGAACTCAACTTCGGTGTGTTAGATATTTCGCTTTACCGCGATGACTTCGAACACCTTCGTGAAAACCCGAAACTTCAAGAAAGCGATATTCCTTTCACAGTCGATGACGCACATATCATCTTGGTCGATGACGTCCTTTTCACCGGTCGTACCATCCGCGCCGCACTCGATGCACTCGCCGATTACGGACGTCCCGCAAAAGTCGAACTCGCGGTTCTAATCGATCGTGGTCATCGCGAACTGCCCATCCATGCCAACTACACAGGAATCCTGTTAGAAACCGACAGGCACGATCACGTCCACGTCTCACTCGAAGGCACAGACGGCGAGGATTCGGTGAAAGTCGTCTCTCCTACTCATTCATGATACCTAAGCAGAAAAAAACTCCTGAGGAACTTGCCGCCCTGCGCGAGGAACTCGGTTTTTTTCAAAATCCAGACGTCAAAAATACTCCAGCAGACAACGAACCTACTGCCTTTCCCTTCAAAAAAGTCATTGGTAAAGTCCCCCCTTCAAAAAAGTCATCAGAACAAATTGCCAGAGAACCGGTTGAGCCTAAAAAAAGAAAGATCAAGTCACTCCGGAAATTTGAACTGCCGCTCTTCCCTGCTACAGATGTAGCAAATAAAACTCCCCTGCCCGAATCTCGCCGCAGCCAAGCCGACCTGGCAGAACTCCAACGCCGCGAAGCATTGGCCAATTTTTCCGCCACCCCCCCAGATCCTGCAGCTCACCTCAAAAGACTCGCAGCCCACCCAGTTTTGCTGATTTTAGCCTATCTACCGGCCTTCGGAGCCATCTACACCGCATCAAAAAGCTACCATTTTATCACACCAATTAGCCTTATTTTCGTTTCAGGCTTGCTGACCGCTTATATTTTCTGGAAAAAGAAGCGCTCGCGCCACCACGCAGCCCTCTTGATCATCATTCTCGCCATGACTCTCGTTTTCGGAGGAATCCACTACGCCCCTTACTTCACAGCTTATGCCTCGTAAAGACCTGCTGGACATCGAATCGCTCAAACGAGAGGAGATCGACCTCCTCCTCGATCAGGCCATCCCTTTCAAAGAACTCTTCACTCGCTCAGTGAAAAAAGTTCCCGCTCTGAAAGGTAAATCCGTCCTCACTCTATTTTACGAGCCATCCACTCGCACCCTCTCATCCTTCGAGGTCGCTGCTGAACGCCTCTCTGCCGATGTCACCAACTTTGATGTTAGAAACTCATCGATCACCAAGGGCGAATCCGTCCGCGAAACCGTAGAGACTCTCCAGGCGATGCAGACCGACTACATCATCGTCCGCCACTCACGCTCGGGTCTGCCCGCCACCATCGCCGCCCAGACCAACGCCTCGGTCATCAACGCAGGCGATGGCGCACACGCCCACCCCACTCAGGCTCTGTTAGACGCCTTCACCATCAAAGAAAAATTTCCCGAACCAACCGGCAAAAAAGTCCTCATCATCGGCGACATCCTTCACTCCCGAGTCGCCCGCTCCACTTCATGCATCCTGAAAAAACTCGGGGTCCACGTCGCCTTCCTCGGCCCGGGCTCCCTCCTCCCGAAAAATGGACCCGAAGGCATCCACCGCTTCACCGATTACAACGAAGCGATGAAATGGAACCCCGACATCGTCTACCTCCTCCGCGTCCAAATGGAACGCCAAGATGCCCCCTTCTTCCCCTCCGTCCGCGAATACCACAAACTTTACGGCATCACTGATAGCCGCCTAGAGGATATTAGAAAACGCGGCCTCTACCTCATGCACCCAGGCCCAGTGAACCGCGGCGTCGAACTCTGCGACGCGGTCATGGATTATGAGCGCTCTCTCATCAACGACCAAGTCGAAAACGGAATCGCCACAAGGATGGCAGTGCTCTACTACCTGAAGCCGACCTGAGGAGCGTGGACATTCCTGTCCACATGCCCATGCGTTGAGAAAACAAGAGCTCAACTCACGACTCTTTCTACCCTCATCGTCTTAGGCGGACAAAAATGTCCGCGCTCCTCATCATCAACCTCTTAGTAGCCCGCTCCGTGATCCCGTAGGGATCTTAATATTGTTAGAAAAATGATTTTTATCCTGAAAGGATAACAGATATTAGCCCAGGGTCGAGGAGCGAAGCTACGACCACCCTGGATTTACGCCCCCATACACATCGCACCCTGAAGGGCGTGCCAGAATCGAAACACCACCGACATCTCTACATCTTCACAACCCGCTTCGGGGTCGGATTTTTTTATTTGAGATTCCCGGGGTGGTCGTCGCTAACGCTCCTCGACCCTGGGCTAATATCTGTGATCCCGTTGGGATGGAGATACTCTTCATTCAAAAATCAACAACGCTTTGTGAGCATTAGCGAACTTTTATATTGAGACAAAGTCCTGACTGCTTAGACGGAGTGCAACGTAGTCAATCATTAATCGTCAATTGATTCAAAAGACGATGCCGCTACGATCGAAGAATGGATTTCCGAATGACGATTGATGATTTTTGATTTTTGATTTGGGAAAATGGCCCTCTCTTCCGCCCTGAAAGGGCAACGCCCTATGTCAAAAGATCCAAACACATTCCGGGCAAGCGAACACCTCCGCTTCATCATCACCCCCGCCGCAGCCCGCATCTAACAGAGCTGGAATTCAAAACGTTTTCTACAACCTCACAAAAAAAGAGCGGTGATAAAATCTATCATCGCTCTTCTTCTTAAACTCTTCGCTCTCCGCTCTAAGCTCTCACGTCTCAAAAAGGAATATCATCCTCTTCCTGATAATCTTCTATCGGGCCAGCGGATCCGCCTTGGCGACCGTTGGTATCGGGAGTTCCGGTGTAGGCGTTTTCATGGCTGCCACGAGAACCGCCTTTGCCGTCAGGCAAGAACTGGAGATTATCGGCAACCACTTTAAGTTTACTGCGTTTTTGACCAGTGGCCTTGTCATCCCATACGTCCATTTGCAGGCGACCTTCGATAAACACGCCGCGACCTTTGGTCAGGTATTTCTGAGCGTTCTCTGCACTAGCTCCCCAAACGGTGACATCGACAAAGGTCGTTTCATCTTTCCAACCTCCGTTACCATCCTGAACTTTGCGATTCACCGCGATACCAAGATCGGCCACGGCCGATCCTTTGGGAGTGTGTCGCAATTCAGGGTCGCGGGTGAGGTTACCGAGTAACATGACTTTGTTCAAATTGGCCATAGGAGTATGTAAATGTTATAAGTTTTAAGAAGGCGACCTGATGGGGGGCTTATGTTAGAAACCTGAAATTAGGCAACGCGGTTGAACTTGTTCAAATAAACCGAAACATTCAAAGCGAGTTTTTCTTGTATCTTGGCGATACAATCTGGACTACCTGTAAAAATGTAGTTCACGTAGTGTGCACCATTGATTTTACGCGGGGTGTAAGCAAATTCTTTGCGACCCATGTTGTCGATTTTTTCGATCTTGGCACCAGAGGCTTCGATGTCTTTCGAAACAGCGGACACGAGTGCGTCCATGCTACCTTCTTGGTTCTTTGTCGTCAGGGCGATCAGGCCTTCGTATTTACGGCTCATCTTGTTTGTGTTCGGTTGTTTGATTTTGTGCTGGTTTGACCCGTGGAGTATTAAAACGGTTCGAGGCCAAGGCGATACCTTGGGAGCGCGAAACCTGCACGGCTTCAAGCCCTGTGGCAAGCATGTTTTCCAGCTCTTCGCGCTCTTCTGGGGCAAATTTCCCTAAAACATGGCCAGTCATCCCCCCGGGATGTGATGCGCCTATCCCGAGTTTCAGACGAGAAAACCCATCCCCCCCCACATGCTCGATGATGGATTTGATCCCGTTATGCCCTCCTGCCGAGCCTTTTTCCCGAAACCTCAGGTGCCCCAGGGGCAAGGCGACATCGTCATAAACCACCAGAATGCGATCCACCTCCCATTTGTAAAAACTCAGCAACTGCCCCACCGACCGACCGCTCAGGTTCATGAAGGTTTGGGGTTTCATCAAAATCGTCCCATCACTGAGCTTGGCGAGGTGGGCTTGAAATTTCGGTTCCGATTTGAACAGAACCCCCTCCGCTGCAGCGATTTTATCCAGCAGCATGAACCCGACATTATGCCGAGTTTCCTCATACTGCCTACCCGGATTGCCAAGTCCGATGATCAAAGAAATTGCCATACCGCAAAACACTCTATCGGAGAACGACTCGCAAACTTATTTCAAAACAAGGGGCTGTACTAGCTAAGGCTTACTGCTGAGACTGTTTTACCCAGTATTTTAGCTGCTTCAAGAGCATTTGATGGTTACCTCCATTGAAGCGCCATTCACACTCCTTCAAAAACCATTGAAAGTTCTCTTTTTTGATGC
>JAJTHK010000053.1 GCA_021298895.1 Luteolibacter sp. | reverse complement strand
CAGAACATCTCCCTAAACACACAAACAAACCATAACCCATTAACACCTGCTGTAGCTTAATTCAGAGAATCAATTGAGACATTCACGCTGAACCGGGACAATACCGAAAGGGAGATTGCGGATGCCGAGAAGCGATGCCTCGTTCGGGTGCCCCGCCATCATCGATGCTGCGGCAAAATGATCCGCCATGCGCGGCGCGACCTGCCAAACTCCATCGCCACCAGCCGAGTAGCCCATGAGGTAGATTTTGTTAGGATCGACCCCACGCAAAGCGACCATGTTTTCGATCAGGCGGGCGAACATCGGATCGATGTGTTCCTGATGCCACATGTTCCATTTATCGGTGGGTGCGCGCGGTGCGATGTAGATGCCTTCTTCGGGTTCGTAGAGTTGGATTTGGTTTTGCCATTGCTGATGATTGATGTGTGCGGGCGCTTCGCCGCCGCCGTGCATGGAAATCCATAATGAGCGACCTGTCGTTGGGGCTTCACCAAATGTTTTCTCTAGCCAACGCATGGTCTTATCACCTTGAAAAATGGTTTTTTCTTCCAACTCGGCGGTGCGTTCATCTTTTTCAGAAAAGACAATCGAATCGTAAACATAACGGATCGCACGCGGAGCGAGTTCTTTGGAAAGGGATTTGGCATCATCGCTAAAATCAGGTGCTGGCTGGAGATCTTTGATGCGGATGTCTTGGAGATTGCGATCCGCCTCCTTTGCGATGAAGGGAGCGGTTTCGAGTCGTTTGCCCTTGATCTCAAAATACAGGCGGTAGGATTGGCCGGGAGTGACAACCTTGCGTGCCACATCGTTCAGATCCGCCGTGCCAGATTTGGTTTCGAAATCACCGATAGGGAAACCCGAATCGGTGGTAAGCTTCCCTTTGATAGCGATCCTCTCATCGCCATCGAAAAATCGAATGCCGATGGTCGTGGGAATGGACGTTACTTTTGTTTTGTAACGCGAAGTGACATTCACTCCTCCTACGTTGGGGTTGCGCTGCGACCACATCATCGGAAAAATACCTTGGTCTTTTTTCCAAGAGCTTGCGTAGATGGAATGTGCGGGATGATTTTCATCGGCTTTTGAAGCGTTTACGATGAACCAGCCATGATTGAGACCTTTTGGGTCGAATTCATCGGCTCCCGTGAAATGCCAGCCATTGTCCCAAACTTCCACCCAAGTGTGATTGCCACTTTTGTCCCACCACATCGGCGTCCCAGCAGCACGGGCAGGAATTCCAACGGCACGGCAGACATCGACCAAGATGATCGAAAGTCCCGTGCAAGTGGCTTTGCCTTGGGCGATTGATTCTTTGGGCGACTGATTGGTTCGCTCGCGTTGGGTGTTGTAGTGGGTGTTGATGAGTTTGAAAAAATCTCGATTCAAAATTTGTACGGCCTCGGAGGCGGTTCTGGCGTCTTTCACGAGTGGAGTCGCTTTTTCTAAAAAATCAGCACGCCATGGATCCCGAGGCTCATCGAACACGGCGTATGGTAAAACATCATTCAGGAATATTTCTTCAGGAACATCCTTCGCCCATGGAAATGTGGCACGTGCTTTGAGCGCGAGATTGAGGTTCTCGGTTAGGAGCTCGGCAGTGAGGGATTTTTTATCTGTCTCCGACATGTGCTCGCACAGAAAGCGAGCGGCTTTTTCTCCAAATACTCCATGGGACTCGGTAGCTTTGGCAATGAAATCATCGGTGGGAGTTGCGATGGCACATGCAGCAGAAAACAGGAAAAATAGGATGGTTTTCATCAGTTGATGGACTTTGATTATACGAAAGTCTGTGGTTGGAATAGGCGTAAAGAGATATGGATTCAACGCAGAAACCGGCTTGGATTGGTTAAATTTTTAGAATTGAAAATAATTAAAATCGCCCACTTGCAACAGCGGGATTTCTAGCTAGGTTTTGTCATTATGAGTTTATCAAGGACTTTGATCGTATGTTCACTTTTATTCTGTTCTCTCGCACACGGCCAGCTTGCGACAGAGTTACTGGCAAAAGGTTTCGAGCGCCCCGTTTGGGCAGGTGCGCCACGTTCTGTGAAAGATAAGCTCTGGGTCATGGAGCAGGCAGGGACCGTTTGGATCTTGGATCTTAAGACAGGGCAGCGTTCAGAAAAGCCATTTTTAAAAATCAATGAGGTAGTCACCCGAAAAGGTAACGAACAAGGTTTGTTGGGTTTGGCGTTTGCTCCTGATTTCGACAAAACGGGACGGTATTATGTCAATTATAACAAAGAGAATGGGGATACGTTGATTGTACGATTCGTTTCCAAAGATGGACTGACGACAAATGTTGAATCAGCCGAGGTAATTTTGGAATATGATCAACCGTTTTCTAACCACAATGGTGGATGGTTAGAATTTGGTCCCGATGGGTTCCTTTACATTGCTACAGGAGATGGTGGTTCTGGAAACGATCCGAAAAACTTTGCACAGGATATGAGTTCGCCGCTCGGCAAAGTCCTACGCTTGGATGTTTCTGGTGAGAAAGGATACAAAGTTCCTACCACAAATCCTTATGTAAACGATAAGGATGTTCATCCTTTGATTGTTGCCAGTGGCCTTCGTAATCCATGGCGTTGCTCATTTGATCGCAAGACCGGTGATTTTTGGATTGCTGATGTTGGTCAAAATCATTGGGAAGAAATCAACGTCATCAATCTAAAAGAACTCTCGAAAAAGAATTTTGGTTGGAGATTGCGTGAGGGTGATATTGAGACTCCTGCCAAATCGGTCGGTGGTGACTCTCCGTCCAATCACGTGGAGCCTGTCTATGTTTACAAGCATGGCAGTGGACCAACAGAAGGGCTGTCAGTTACTGGCGGCTACGTTTACCGCGGATCGAAAATTCTCGGATTTGAGGGGCGTTACCTCTTTGCGGATTATCAAAATCCTCGGATCTGGTCTTTCATCATGAAAGGTGGCAAAGCGGAAGATTTCAAAGATCACACGAGCGAGCTCCAACCTAAAAGTGGACGTATTGCTCTCATTCCGGCCTTTGCGGAAGATGCGAGTGGCGAATTGTATTTGGTTGATCTCTCTGGTGCGGTGTACCGGATTGTCAAAGGAAAGGATTGATGATCTGCAAATGCTCAATCCGGCAGTTGTGCTGGAGATCCTCTGAATAGAGAACTTTGGCACCAGAACGAAGTGCGGCGGCGATGATGAGGGAATCGTAGAATCGATATTGGGTTGAGGATTTGATCTGGAGGGCAGTTTGCCAGATGCTGAAATCTGGATAAACGCTGCAGTGAGGTTTGAGTAAAAGTTCGATCAGATCGTTGAGATACTCGTGGCTCAGGGGTTCTTTGAATCGATGTAGAGAAACGTTGCAGAATTCCTGCACCACCTGCCAACTGATGTGCCAAGGTTGGCTATCCGAAATGAGTTCTCGAGCTCGTTGTTTTTTATCGGTGGCATCCCGTTCGAATGCATAAACGATAATATTGGTATCGAGGAAGTAAGAGCTAGATGGTGGCATGAATTTTTCAGTATCGGTTCATCTCATCACGAGTGTAAGGTCCGCCAGCGTTGTATTGATTCATTTCATCCATCAATTTATCGATCTTACGTTTGCGCTCATCGCGAGCAGCGAGTTCGGCGAGCCAGTCACGAAAGAGCACATTTAGAGTGGTTTTACGACGACGGGCTTCTTCCCGTGCTTCCTCAATCAGACGTTCATCTGCGCTGAAAGTGATGTTTTTCATTGCACGAATTTAGTGCACACGAAACTCGTGTGCAAGGGATAAGTTTTTTGTAAATTTGCTTAAGGAAATCTCAATCTCGAAGCTAGGCATTATGTGGCGCCTCGGCTTCTGCGATTAATTCACGGAGATTCTGGTGTTTTTTGGAAAGATCTGGGTCTTCATGGAAAACCTGATCGGCGAGGGCGCGGGCTTCGCGGATGAGTTGGGTATCGGTGATGAAATCGGCGAAGCGGAGGTCGGTGAGTCCAGATTGTGCGGTGCCCAAAACATCGCCAGGACCACGCAGTTCGAGATCGGCTTCGGCGATTTCGAAGCCATCATTGGTTTTTTCTAACACCGCAAGTTTTTCGAGAGCTTCGGGCAATTTAGAATCAGTTAGAAGAATGCAGTAAGATTTGTGTTCGCCTCGGCCGATCCGTCCGCGCAACTGGTGGAGTTGCGCGAGACCGAAACGTTCGGCGTGGTGGAGGATCATCAGGTTGGCATTTGGGACATCGACCCCGACCTCGATCACGGATGTTGCAACGAGAGCTTGGGTTTTCCCGCTGCGGAAATCTTCCATTACAGCGTCTTTTTCTTCGGGGCGGAGTTTGCCGTGGATGAGCCCGACGTTTTCAGCTCCCAGGCGTTTCTGCCATGCGGTGAAAGCTTCGGTGGCAGATTCGGCTTTGATGGAATCGCTTTCCTCGACCAAGGGATAAACCAGATAAGCTTGGCGACCTTCGGCGAGCTGGGCTTTGACGAAATCCGTGATGTCTTTTTGTTTCGGTTTGGTGCGGAGGGCGGTGATGATTTTTCCCCGACCCGCAGGTTTTTCATCGAGCAGAGAGACATCGAGGTCACCGTAGATCGTCATGGTCAGAGTGCGCGGAATGGGCGTTGCGGTCATGACGAGGACATCGGGCAGCGTGCCGTGGCGAATGAGCGCCGCGCGTTGGACGACACCGAATTTGTGTTGTTCATCGATGACGACCAGGCCGAGGTCGGTGAAAAGTTCGGGATCGTAAAGCAGGGCGTGGGTGCCGATGAAAATGGTTGGAGCGTGGGACTCGGCGATGGTGGACTCGTGTTTATTCGCTGTGCGGAGAACGAGTTTCACCCCCAGCGGCTCAAGCCATTTTTTGAAGGTGAGAAAATGTTGTTCGGCGAGAATTTGAGTAGGAGCCATCAGCGCGGCATCGGCGCCGGAATCGATCGCAAGGAGCATCGCTGCCATCGCTACGAAGGTTTTTCCAGCACCGACATCGCCTTGGAGAAGTCGATTCATCGGGCGAGACTCGCGCATGTCGGCGATGATTTCCTTGATCGAGCGTTTTTGTGCGTTTGTTAGATCGAAGGGCAGGCTGGAGTAAAACGCTTTGAGTAAGGTGGTTTTTTTCCCAAGCACGCGACCTTGGTGGGAACGGTAGCGGTTGCGCTGCCAGACGACGTTGAGTTGGAGATTGAAAAAAGCTTCGAGCGCAAAGCGTCGGCGGGCGGCTTTGGCAGATTCGGCGGAGGAGGGGAAATGGGTTTCTCTTAAATCGGCTTTTCGATCCGACTCGCTAACTAGGTAGGGAAAATAATTGGCATGGCGGATGCAATCCGCAGCCACGTAGATAGCCTCCCTTAGTCGGCGTTGGTTGATCCCGGAGATATTTTTGTAAATCGGAACGATGCGGTTGAGATGGATGGTCTCGGTTTCTCCATCGTCATCGATGACTTCGATTTCTGGGTGATCGATGATGAGGCGTCCGCCTTGTTCTTTGACTTTTCCGTAAGCGATCACCTGCTGGCCGGCAGCGATCACTTTTGACATGAACGGCATATTGAACCAACGGCAGGTCACTTTTCCGGATCCAAAAACGCTGCCGGAACCATCCATGATGATGGCTTCGTAAAAACGCATTTTCCCAAATCCCTTGTTGCCGGCATCAATCACTCCTCCAGTGAGGCAGACAGATTTGGCTGTGGCCTGATTGGGAAAGCGATCGAATTGACGTCGATCCTCGTAGCGCTTTGGAAAATATTCTAACAGATTGGCGATAGTGGTGATGCCGGCGGCGGCGAGCGCCTGGATTTCTTTCGCCGAGAGGGCGGGCAGGGAGGAGAGTTCGGTTTGCCCAGTGATCACGGAAGATAAATTCAAATTTCGCGATGGAAACATCAAGGAAGACTTTTTCGCAGCTCGTATCTACAGGAGGGAGGAGGAAGTGGAGGTGAGGAGAATATTTGATTTTTTTGATATGAATTAACTCCATCTTCTCCATTTCCTCCTCCCTCCCTGTAAAGAAATGCTGGAATTTGTGGGTTTCTCTGTTGTGAAAAACCTAAAGACTTGCGGGATTTGGGAAGGCGGGTAGGTTTTAGGTGTATTTACTGAATCTATGTCCACTCTCCAAACCGTTCTCAATGTCGCCCTTCTCATTTTCGTGGTGGTGATGCTTTTCAATATTATCATTTTTGTTCACGAGTTGGGGCATTTCTTAGCTGGCAAATGGCGTGGGTTACAGATTGATCGGTTCCAGATTTGGTTTGGAAAGCCAATTTGGAAAAAGGAATACAAGGGTGTACAATACGGTCTGGGTTGGATTCCGGCGGGTGGATTTGTGGCCTTGCCGCAGATGGCTCCGATGGAGGCGATTGAAGGTGGTGACAAAAACCGCAAGCGGCTACCGCCGATCACGCCTCTCGATAAAATCATCGTCGCGTTCGCTGGGCCGCTGTTTTCCATTTTGCTCGCGCTGTTGGCGGGGGTGATTGTTTGGAAAGTAGGAAAACCGAAGGATTTTGTTCCGAGTACGGTGGTGGGATATGTGGAAGAAGGTTTCCCAGCCGAGGTAGCTGGGATTCTTCCAGGGGACAAAATCCTTGAGATCAATGGTGAGCCTGTAAATGGTTTTATGGGATCGTTAGATAGTGTGATGGAACGGATTATTTTGAGTAGTGGTGATAGTATTACATTTAAAGTCCAGAGACCAGGTGTCGAAGAGCTTCTCGAGCTGCCGTGTAAATTTAAAATTGAAGATTCGGAATGGTATCAACGAGGAGGTTTGCGCCAAGTTGGTATCGATCATCAAGGCTCAGCAATCGTTGAGACGGTAATAAAAAATAGTCCTGCTGCTAAAGCTGGGCTGAAAAAGGGCGATCAGATACTTAAAGTTAATGGTAACGATCTCTTCAGTGCAGGTCAGCTTGCGCAATACTTGAAGAAAAAGGATTTTAAATCAGTTGTCTTGGACGTTAAGAAAAAGAACGGTGAATTGGTAAAAATTGAAGTGACACCAGCGAAGCCATTACCTCCATCCAAGCTTGATCCAATGCTTGGTGTCAGGTGGAATACTAAATCAGAAGTCGATGTGAGACTCGTTAACCCGGATCCATTTACTCAAGTGGCTGACAGTTTGAAAATGATGTGGGTTACGGTTACGAAAGTGGCTGACCGCAAATCCAGTATTGGTTTGGATGATCTCAGTGGGCCTGTGGGTATTGGAGAAGTTCTATTTACCTTATTACAAACAGAGAATGGATGGAGACGGATTTTAAGTTTCTTGGTGTTGTTCAATGTGAATCTCGCGGTGCTAAACATGCTACCATTTCCGGTGTTGGATGGTGGACATATCACCATGGCAATTCTTGAGAAAATTTTTGGTAAGCCGATGGAGATGAAGACCATGGAAGTGATTCAGACTGCATGTGCGTTGGCGCTAATTTCCCTAATGCTCTATGTGACTAGTAAAGATATTGGAGATAAATTTGGCAGAGGTGGGGGCGAATCAGCGGATGAAATAAAGTTCGCGGAGTGACAGAAGAATCCACAATAGAACCAGCACCCTGTGATCGATGTGGTGGAGATGCCCTTGGACTGATAGGTGAAGAATATCTCTGCGAAAACTGCGTCCATGAAGTATCCGCGTGTTGCGGGGTTTGAGCTTGTTTCTTCTTTGAAGTTTAGATTTTAAAATTTAGATTTTTTCCTGCCCCAGTAGCTGGCTAGAAGACTGCCGATAATGCAGTGGAAAAATGCAGAGATCGCACAGGGAGCAGCTGCAAGCATGGTGAAATGAGTTTTCGCTAAACTGGAACCGAGACCTGAGTTTTGCATGCCGACCTCGATCGAAACCGTGCGGCTTTCCTTTTCTGGCATGCGGAAAAACTTCGCCCAGAAATAACCCAGCCCGAAGCCAAGGGCATGCACGGCGAAGACCGCAGGGATGAGGGTTTTCCAGTAGGTGATGATGGAAGGTTTGGTTGCGCCGACGGTGGCTGCGACAATAAGCACGATCACGAAAACAGAGATGACTGGTGAGAATTCTTTCACGGGGCGCAGCGCGGAGCCGAGATAGCGATTGAGTAGGAGGCCGCCGATGATAGGTAACAAGACGATGCCGAGCATGGAAAGCATCATCGCGGATGCATCGATCTCAAGCAAAGCTGATGCATAAGCTTTTGTTAGAAGCGGAGTGAGCCAGACGGCGAGGAGAGTTGAACAAGCCGTCATGATCACACTCAAAGCGACGTTTCCTTTAGCGAGAAACGTCACAACGTTGGAAGCGGTTCCGCCAGGACAGCAACTTACGAGGATGATGCCGAGTTTGAATTCATTGGGTAAACCTGATATCGTGGCAATGGTCCAACCGAGAAAAGGCATGATAACAAATTGCCCAGCGACTCCTAGAGTAATCCAGCGTGGCATTTTGAAGCAGTCGCGAAAATCCTCGAAACTCAGAGTAATACCCATGCCTAACATGATGATGCCGAGTCCTGCGGAAATGAGTCCAATTTCAGTGCCTGGAATTTTACCAAGAAACCAAGTGAAATGGCTAGGGAAAATCCATGCCCAAGCGACACCTAAAATCGTCCAAAGCCAGAATAGATTTACGATGCGATTTATCATGTTGTTTAGCCTAAAACCATCGCACTGCGCGAGGTGGTGTAGAATTTGATTTGTCCATCGGGGTGGATGGGGTAGTTGACGCTACGATCGACACGGTCATGGCCGCCGTAGCATTTGGCATCGGAATCCAGAAGAAGTTGATGAGTATGTTGATTATGTGGGTTGGTGCCGTAACCGAAGATGGAATTTTGAGCGGAAAGGTTGATAATGAAAATCAGGTTCGCGCGTTCGGCGATGATGATTTTGTTAGAAGGATCGATGTGCAGAAGTTTGGCGGGTGGGGCTTGGAGGAGGTTGTGTTTTTTTGCCAAAGCCACGAGATCCCTGTCCCATTCGGCAAGCCAAGTGTATTTCAGTTTCGGATTATCCAGCAGCGACCATTGGCGGCGGCAGTAATGAAATGACCAATCATTGCCTTCGCGTGGGAAATCCAACCACTCGGGATGACCGAATTCATTGCCCATGAAATTGAGCCAACCTTCGCCGCCGAAGGCGAGGGTCATGAGTCGGATGATTTTATGGAGCGCAATCCCGCGTTCGACCACGGGATGGTTGTCTTCTTGGGTCATGTGCCAATACATATCCTGATCCATCAGGCGAAACGCGATGGTCTTGTCGCCGACAAGTGCTTGGTCGTGGGATTCCGCGTAGGCGATGGTGGCCTCGCCGTGGCGGCGATTGTTGAGGACACCCCAGAGTTCATCCATGTTCCAATCTTCGTCGCGTTGGTCTTTGAGAAGTTTGATCCAATGATCGGGGATACCCATGGCAAGGCGATGGGAGAAACCGATTCCGCCCTCAGAGTTGGGTCGGCACAGGCCAGGCATTCCCGACATATCCTCAGCCACGACGATGGCACCGGGTTTGATTTCTGAGATGAGTTGGTTGGCGAGTTTCAGGTAAAGGATAGCCTCTTCATTGGCATCGTCGCCAAAATAGTCATCGTAAGATCCGAAGACGCGGTTACCGTGGGAATGGTAGAGCATGGAAGTGATGCCGTCGAAGCGGAAGCCATCGAAACGGAACTCTTCCAGCCAATAGCGGACATTGGAGAGTAGAAACTGGCGGACTTCGGGTTTTCCGTAATCGAAACATTTCGAGTCCCATTGCGGATGTTCGCCTTTTCCACCAGCATGGAAATACTGATTTCCCGAGCCATCGAGGTTATTCAAACCTTCGGCGATATTTTTCACGGCATGCGAGTGAACAATATCTAACAGAACTGCGATGCCTATGCCGTGTGCGGTATCGATGAGAAGCTTCAAATCCTCAGGAGTTCCAAATCGCGAACAAGGCGCGAAGAAAGACGAGACATGATAGCCAAACGAGCCGTAATACGGATGTTCCTGCACCGCCATGAGCTGGATCGTGTTGTATCCAGCCTTTTGAACTCGCGGTAATACCTGTTCAGCAAATTCACGGTAGGTATGCACCCGCGGCTCCTCTCCAGACATGCCAACGTGGGTTTCATAAATGAACGGAGAGGTGATTTGTTTGGGGTCGAAGCTGTGTTTCCAAACATAGGGCTGTGGTGGCAACCAGATCTGCGCGGTAAAATCGTGCGTCTCTGGATTCTGGACCGCTCGCGTGATCGTGGCAGGTAGGCGATCGAGCTGAGAGTCATCGGCACCATGAATGTGGAGCTTGATTTCATCGCCATGTTTCAACGTCTCCGCAGAAATCTTCAACTCCCAAATCCCGTTGGCAGATTTCTCCAAGCGATGCGCTTCTCGGTTCCACTCGTTGAACTCGCCGATCAAAGAGACCGCTTTCGCCGCCGGTAACCATTCGCGAACGATCCAATGATTTTTCTCCGGATCGAAACGAATTCCGAAACATTGATGCGCCATGCTGTAGGCAGCGAGCGAGCCATGGTCTTGCTGGATTACTTTGAGCGCATTTTCGAAGCCAGCGGTCCGGCGCACGATCGCAGCAGCCTGAGGCTCCAGCCACGGATCATCTTGTACAAGTTTTGGGATATCCGACATCGCGGTGAAGTTGTCACTTTAGATATGTATCTGAAAGCGAAATGTATGGGGCGCTCATGCAGCCCATTGGAAACTTTAAGCTTGGTTCGTTTGTGCTGACCTTTAGCTTTTGTGTATGTCTCCGCTGTTAATGGATATCGTCATCATTGTGCTCTATTTCGCGATCATCATTGCGATCGGCGTGCACTTCAGCCGTAGAAATAAAGATGTATCGGAATACGCCCTCGGAGGTCGTTCCATTCCTTGGTGGGCAGTGCTCGCATCTATCCTTGCTGCGGAAATCAGTGCCGGCACTTTTTTCGGTGCTCCTGGAGAAGGGTTTCGCCTCCAAAATTATACGTATGCGCAGTTGATGGTCGGCTATCTCTTGGCGCGACTCGTGGTGAGCGGCGTATTTATCCCCGCCTTTTACAAACACAATGTGGTCAGTATTTACGAATTTTTAGAGATGCGCTTCGGACCTAAAACCCGGCGTATCGCAAGTGCGATCTTTTTGGTCACAAGGTCTCTCGCAAGTGGATCGAGATTATGGGTTCCGACACTTTTACTGATTGTCATCTGGAACCAACTCAATCCGAGCGATCCGCTTTCAAACTGGGAGCAGTTTTGGTTTACCGGTGCTGCATTGGTGGTGATTTCACTTCTGACAGCCGCATACACGGCCATCGGTGGAATCAAAGCGGTGATCTGGACGGACGTTTTGCAAATTGCAGTCCTATTCGGAGCACTTGGATTTTCGGTTTGGTATTTGTTGGGGCATATTCCGAATGGATGGGATGGAGTGAAAAGTTTTCTCACGGGACCAAATGACCTAAAACTTTGGGAATGGAAAGGTGATGTTCCTTCGATCACGACATGGGGTGCGATCAAGAGCGTTTTGGAAAGCGAGTTCACCGTTTGGGCCGCATTGTTGGGTTCGTTGTTCGTCACACTTGCAACCCACGGAACTGATCAAGACATGGTTCAGCGGATGTTGACGGCGAAAAACAAACGCCAAAGCGCAGTTGCAACGATTCTTTCCGGACTAGCGGATATTCCTGTGACTTATGCAGTGCTTACCATCGGGATTCTACTATCTGTCTACTATGGTCATGTAGTAAATGATCCAGCGCTTCCCATGGCGGGCGGCAAGCCCGACAATACCCGAATTTTTCCATACTTCGTCATCGATGTTATGCCAGGCGGATTACGCGGCTTAGTGGTTGCAGGAGTACTTGCGACGACCATGGGATCGCTTGGAACGGCGATGAATTCTTTAGCAACGAGTTACTCAAGAGACTTTCATTTTCGCTGGTTCAAAACTCCCGATGACGAACATGCGCGCGTTCGTATCATCAAGCGTAGCACGGTTGGGTTCGCGCTGATTTTAATTTTTGTGGGATTGGCGACTGCTTTTGTGAAGGCGCACAATCCATCGCTTAGCATCATCGGAATTATCCTCGGAAGTTTTGGCTACACCTATGGTTCGTTATTGGGTATTTTCATGGTCGCGTTATTTACCAAAAATCGCGGTAGCGAGACAGGTAACATCATCGCCATGATCGCAGGTATCGTTTTTGTCGCCTTTCTAAGCAATCTTCCAAATGACATGTGGAAGATGTTCGGCGGCGGAATGCTCTATAAAAATCCTGATTGGTTACCCATCATCGAGTTCCCATGGCGCATCATGGCCGGAACTTTTGCAACGGTCGCTGTCGCATTATGTTTCCGCACGAAAGTCAAAATTTCTACCCAATCAAATGAGCGATAAGAGAATAAAATTTTGTGACATCTTTGCCATCTATTTTCCTTTATGAACTAAGGATTTGCGGGGATTTCAGCTGATAGATGGAAGGTTTATTTCACAAAAGCTAAACAAAAATCGAGTCAAGTTTTTAAAATTTTATATCGTGGAACGCTTGTGGAATAAAGAGATTTAGTTTGTTCTGTTAGATGGTATTCTTAAAATTTTTTCTCCAGAGAAATACCTGTTCATTGTGCGTCTCGACCGTTGCGTTGGAGCAGCCCATAGGGGGCGCTGAGAAGCGTAGCGTATGATAGCCATGAATAGAAAAAACCAAGAGACCGAAATGCCGAAGCCTTTAGTGGAGAGAGCCGATCATAAAGAAACGTGTTTCAGTGATGATGGCGCGGGAGAGTGGCAGAGAATTTCGAACTCATTGAGGAAGTCGATTGGTAGTGATGCGTTTCAGCGTTGGTTTGGAGTGGCGACATGGCATAGCGCATCGAACGGTGAAGGGATAGTCACCGTGCCGGGTGAAATTCATCAGGTGTGGATCGAGACAAATTATTTACCCGAGTTGATGATGGCAGCCAGCGAAGAGTGCGAGGGAATGCATCATGTGAAGATTATGGTTGCGGAAAGAGCCTCGGATTTTTCAGATGAAAATATTTTATCAGACAACGCGCCACCGGAAATCAGAATCGAGCTGCCGAGCGACATGCTCGAGAAGCGCGCGAAAGCGGCGGGTTTAAATCCAGATTACACTTTCAATAAATTTGTGGTCGGCAGCAACAGCCAGTTTGCTCACGCGGCTTGCGAGGCCGTCGCGACCAAAACCTGCGTGGGCTATAACCCGCTTTTCATCCACGGTGGATCTGGTTTGGGCAAAACCCACTTGATGCACGCGATCGGTCAGGAAATCCTGCGTCGTCGCCCAGATGCCCGGGTCATTTATCTTACCTGTGAGCGTTTCACCAACGAGTTCATAGAGGCGATCCGTAAGGGCGATATCGAGAAATTCCGCCGCCGTTACCGGAGCTCGGATGTGTTGCTCATCGACGATGTGCAGTTCCTCGCCGGCAAAGAGCGCTCTCAGGAAGAGTTTTTCCACACCTTCAACACCCTGCTCGATGGTCGCAATCAGGTGGTTCTCACCAGCGATCGCCCTGCCTGTGAAATCAAGAGCATCGAGCCACGTTTGATTTCCCGTTTCGAATGTGGACTTGCTGTTGAGCTCCAACCACCTCAGCTCGAGACTCGAATGGCGATCTTGAAAAAGAAATCTTTGGAATGGAAAGTTTCCGTGGATGAGAACGTGCTTAATTTTCTCGCTGAAAAAATTCGCTCAAACGTGCGTCGTTTGGAGGGTGCTTTGGTCCGAGTCGCGACCTTTGCTTCGCTGGCTGGTGAGAGTGTCTCCGTGGAAAAAGTGGAGTATTTGCTCCGTGATTTCATCCAGGAAGAAGCGAGCCGCCAAGTTAGCATCGATGGCATTCAGCGTGCGGTTGCGGAAGTTTTCGATGTGCGCATGGCGGACATGATTTCCCGTCGCAGACCGGCGAGCATTGCGTTTCCTCGCCAAGTGGCAATGTATCTCAGCCGATCTCTGACCCATAGCTCTTTGATGGAGATTGGGGAGTCCTTTGGCGGGCGCGACCACGGAACCGTGATCCATGCCTGCAAAAAAGTCTCGAGTGAGCTCAATAAGCAGCCAGGCTTGAAAGAGCGGATTGAGCGGATCGAAAGCCAACTTAAGCGATAGTTTGATCGCAATGTGTTCTTGCTATCGTTGGCTGAATCTATAGCCTTTAGGAATAAAAGTTGCTTTGAATTAACAGAGCAACAAACCCCTAGACACCATGAACGAAAATACATTTTCAGATGAAGGAAACATTGCAGTCGCCACAGCCGCAAACGACCTTCGCGCTGCTGCGAACGATTTTGCCAAAACCACTACCGAGCAAGCAGCTATCGTAAAAGACCGAGCTCTTGATGCCGCTCATGCGATCAGAACAACCGCTACACAGAAAGCTAGCCAGTTGAAAATCGTTGCTACTGAAAAAGCCTCACATGTAAAAGAAGTCGCTCAGCAGCAATGGGATGAGACTCGCCTCAAAGCAAAAGAAATCCACGTTACTGCCGAGGACTATATCCGCCAAAATCCTACCAAAGCAGTACTCGGTGCGCTTGGAGTTGGTTTTTTGATCGGCCTCATTGTCCGTCGTTAATTTGATCGAAACTCAAGCAACTTAGTCAGAAAATTAGGCTGCTTACGTTCATCTATTTTCTTTTCTCTTTATTTATGAGTCACGATTTTTCTAACCTGCCTAGATCCGGTGCGGGAGAATCTCCAGCTCTAGGAGAAAATCGTGTTTCTGGAAATTGGAAAGAGGCAATCCCAGATTTAATCTTTTCTCGTATCGGAATATTTCGGATCGAGGCGCAGGACGCATGGGAAGTGACTGTTAGAAAATTGATCACTTTAAGCGTATTGTTGTTCGGCCTGTTCGCGACATGGAGTTTGATCACGGCTGGTTTGATCGGCGTGATTTCCGCCCGTTTTAATTGCCCATGGTATTTTGCTGCCTTTTCATTGGGTGGTG
The DNA here is from genome assembly GCA_021298895.1 of Luteolibacter sp. Classification (GTDB taxonomy): domain Bacteria; phylum Verrucomicrobiota; class Verrucomicrobiia; order Verrucomicrobiales; family Akkermansiaceae; genus Luteolibacter. Next base: position 18,628 of record JAJTHK010000053.1, on the reverse strand, counting down.
TTTATCTGCTCATTTCCCTAATGATGTTATTGATTATCAGGCGATCAAAGAAAACCGAATCTTTTCCGATCACCCGTCAAGAATTTGAAAAAGACCGCGAATGGCTAAACCAACTCAAAAATCGCTCGAACTCGCAGAGCTAGTCCGGCGCAGCGATGCTGCTCGAATTCAGATTAGGCAAGCGCATCTCGAACTCCGGCGAAAATTGGAAGTTCCGTTACGTATCAGGGACTCGCTCAAATCTAGTCCATTGAAATGGATTGGCGGTTCCTTGGGCATTGGTTTTGTAAGCAGTTTATTATTCAGATCTAGGCGCAGTGAATCTAAACATTCACCTGACAAAAAACATCGTGGCTGGTTTATTGGATCACTTCTGATGATTTTCACCTTGGTCAAACCATCCCTTAAAGTCTATGCAACCAAGCTACTCACAGACTACTTGCAAAATCAGTTGAGCGGTCGTTTAAGTGGTTCTACGCGGAATGATCATCGTGACCCACATTGACAGCATATTTCATTTCTGGTTTAGCATATCCAACTCCTTAGAAACTCAATTTTAAAACCCCAATCGTTCATTCAATGTCGGAATACAAAGTCCTGAATCATGTCGATGAGTATTTGAAACTCGGGCGAGAATACAATTGTTCGGATGTTCATCTAGCAACGGCATATCCACCTGCATGGCGTCGTGCGGGTTCTTTGATGCCCATTTGGGAAGATCATCCAATCTTGAAACCAGAAGAGACGGAAAGCTTAGTGCGTTCCTTTTTAGGAAAAGAAGAATGGGACCGTTTGGAAGAGCGCGGCGACATCGATTTTGCGTATGAAGGAACGGACGGCAGATATCGCGCATCGGTTGTCAAACAACGCTTGGGTTATGACATGGTTTTTCGGGTCATTAATACCCAGACGCGCACCATGGAAGAAATCGGTTTGCCCATTGACCACATCGTCCCTTTGACACGTTATCAGAACGGTCTGATTCTCATTACCGGTTCTGTGGGTTCAGGCAAATCGACCACGCTCGCTTCGATCATCGACTTCATTAATAAAGATCGCGAAGATCATATCCTAACTCTGGAAGATCCCATTGAGTATGTTTTCAACTCGATAAAGTGCCACGTCAATCAGCGCGAAGTCCACAAGCACACCGAATCCTTTGCGAGGGCTTTACGCGGTGCGTTGCGGGAAGATCCGGATGTGATCATGGTGGGTGAGATGCGGGATTTGGAAACGATTCAGCTCGCGCTTACAGCTGCCGAAACGGGTCATTTGGTTCTGGCAACCCTGCATACAGGAAATGCTCCCCGGACATTGGATCGGGTGCTTGATGTGTTTCCTATCGATCAGCGAGATCAGATCCGTATCATGGTTTCCGAATCACTTCGGGGAATTCTTTCTCAACAACTCGTCCCGACCATTGAAGGTTCACGCGCGCTCGCACTTGAGTTGCTAGTGAACACGCCAGCTGTTGCAAACTGTATTCGTGAAGGAAAAACTTATATGCTTCCTGGGATCATGCAAACTGGCAAGCACGTGGGTATGATTACTATGGATGAATCCCTCAAACAGCTCTATATCAAAGGGATTATCACTGCTCAGGATCTTTTATACCGCTGTGAAGATAAAAATCAGATGAAGATTTTCCTCCAGTCATGATATTTTTCAAACCCTTACAATTTTCCAAAACCTGAATCTCGTCATGGCTAAAATCGATCGCTTATTCCAACACCTCATTGCGAGTAAAGGCTCGGATTTGCACCTTGCTGAGGGGCAGCCTCCTAAGATTCGTGTTCACGGTGCAGTGACGCCGATTGAGGGCGAGGAGATTTTGGAAGGTGAGACATTCAAACAGCTTTTGGCGGAAATTTGTGACCCCAAAGCATTTGAGCGCTATCTGAAAATTGGAGATCTGGACTTTGCTTATGAGATGGATGAGGATTCGAGGTTCCGCTGTAACTATCTTCAACAACAAAATGGCCTTGGTGCGGTGTTCCGCTTGATTCCTACAGAAATCATGTCTCTGGAATCATTAGGAGTTCCTGAAATTGTAAAAGAATTCGGACACATGCGTTCGGGTTTAGTTTTGGTTACAGGACCTACTGGCTCTGGAAAGTCGACTACGCTTGCCGCATTGTTAGATTATATCAACTCGAATTTTTCCCGCCACATCATCACGGTCGAAGAGCCGATCGAATTTGTGCACCGAAATAAGAAATCGATTCTGACTCAGCGCGAAGTCCCAATCCAGACACCTTCCTTCGCGGATGGTTTGCGTGCTGCTTTGCGTGAAGATTCTGATATTGTTCTGGTGGGAGAGATGCGGGATTTGGAAACGATTTCGCTCGCGCTCACCGCTGCAGAAACAGGACTCCTCGTTTTCGGAACGCTGCATACCAATAATGCCCGTAAGACGGTCGACCGTATTATCGACGTGTTTCCTGCTAACCAACAGGCGCAAGTTCGCACGATGCTTGCTGCTTCTTTGAGAGGCGTGGTTGCGCAGCTTCTATGCAGGCGGGTGGATAAGCCCGGCCGAGTGGCAGTTCATGAGATCATGTTTGCAACTCCCGCGGTCTCCGCCATCATTCGTGAGGGCGCGACCCAAAAACTTTACGACGTCATTACTGGTGGTAAAGGCGAGGGTATGCAGTTCATGGATGAATCGATCTGGTCCAAGCTTCGCGATGGTATGATCTCGCCCGAAGAGGCATATATGAAAGCGATCGATAAAACCCGCTTTAAGAAATTCCTGCCTAGCGACAAATCCCACCTCGGTGATGCATCGGGTGAGAACCCGTTGTCGCATTAGGAACTAGGCATTGCCGTCACCGATTCATCATGGACCTCGCAACATCCTCCCGTAGAAATTTTCTCAAGGCATCAGGTGCGGCAGTCGCTGCGACGAGCTTGCCCTTGCGTTGGGTGCGGGCGGAAGATGTATCACCGAGCAGCAAGCCCAAGCTTCGTTTTGCGGTGGTCTCGGATCTTCACTACGGACAAGCCAATACTCCGTTCGACAAAATGGCAGGTGAGTTGGTGGAATGGATCAATAAGGAAAAACAGGACAAGGGTCTCGATGCCCTTTTTGTAAATGGAGACCTAGTCAATGACACGGCTCCGGGTTTGGTGATCTTGCGGGAACAATTTTTTTCGAAACTCAAGATGCCATACTACTGCATTAAAGGGAATCATGACTATGTCGACCAAACACCCGGTTCACCTTCGGAGTCATGGGAAAAAGTTTGGGGCTATCCCTCCAATCATACCGTGAAAATCGGGGATTTCGTTTTTGTGATGGCGGATAGCTCGGCGCCGGCGAAATCGAACATTTACCTAGCGGCCGATGCTGGGTGGTTGCAAAGCCAGTTTGAAGCTCATCGCGAGGCGGTATCGATTTTCGTGCTGATCCATATTCAGCAGCGCAAGCACAAGGTCGATGGCTGGCCGCAACACGGAGTCAGCGCCGATGAGGAAGTACCCAAGGCGGAAGCGGTGATGAAGTTGTTAGAATCCACTCCGAATTTGCGTGCCGTTTTCCACGGGCACAACCACAACGAAACCGGTGTTTATGTTTCAGGCGAACGCCGCTATTTTTTCGATAGCCATGCCGGAGGAAGTTGGGGGGCAAAGCGAGGATACCGTATTGTGGAAGTTTATGATGATCACAAAGCGGTGACATATCAGATCAATGCCGAGGACAACGGCGAGACGAGCCGCCATGAACTCAATACTCCGGCCAATCCATGAGCCAGATTCTGCGGCATCTGTTTACTGCGGCAGATCATCTCCCAGAATCTTATCCAAGGAAGCGACGCGCTCCCATGGGCAGCGTTTGCGTTGGTATTTTTTCCAGACGATGTCGCGTAGGGCTCTCCAGACTTCTTCGGAAGGTTGTTCAAGAATCTCCCAATCGGGATCAGTTCTCAGAGTGGTCAAAATTCTCCATTCATTGCCGTGGAAATTTCCGCGGTAGTACCGTTTTCCCTCCTCTGTCTTCTCATTCCACTCGTGTGACTCCATGTAGATAGGTAAAGCCCTGTGGCGCCGAGATGCAAGCCCGCGGAGAGATGATTGGGCCTTTGTATCAAATAAATGTTGCCGCAGTCCTTCGGCGGATGATGACCCTCATACCTAAAAACAGGAACACTCCGAGAAAAGCGGCATCATAGGAGGGTGGGAACGCGGCGTTCCGGGATCGCGGATGGACAGTGCTGCGCGTGTCCAAAGGGGTTGGGTCGGGATTTGGTTTGAAATAGACATCGCCAGCTGCTTTTTCATAGCGCCAGTTGTCTTCAAACTCGGTGAGCCACCAGGTTTTTGGACCGGTTGATTCTGGGAGTTTCAAGGATTTCAGTAGGCTGGATTTGTGACGGGTGATGTCATCTGCCCAAACGGCGTTGCCGCTCCATTTTTTTCCGCCATCGATTTGTGCGAGATAGCGTGTCTCTGCGATGAAATAGATACGAAGCAATCTGGATGAGACATCGAGATTGGATTTTGCCGTTGTGGATTCGGGTTCGCGATAGGGGAATAGTGGACGCTCCGTGCGGAAGGTGATGCGCAACGCGGATGCCTTGATGTCTTTGTTCGCAGAACCTTTTTTTGTAAGTTTCAGCACGGTAAAATGCCAGTCACCTCCGAGGTAGGGCGCGGCCCATTCTGCTAGAGCGGGAGAATAAGGATAACCATTTTGCTCTAACCAATCGACCAGATCCTTGCCTGAACGCGCGGTCAGCACCGTGGCATCGTATCCCGCAACGCGTTTTTCTTCGATCACACGAACGCTGCTTCGTTCTGCCGTCGGAAAACCTGCAGAACAGCCGATGGAAAATGAAGGTCCGCTCATCACATAAGGCGCAGTGATTTGTTTGAGTGTATCAAACGCATCGTTATCCGATTCCTCCAACTGCGGGCGTGAAGGTGAGGGGACAATGAAACCGACATCTTTCGCATCGGTTTTGAAGTTTGCCTGACGAATGAAGTGTTGGGTTTTTGTTTCCTTGTCCCAAATCATGATCACTTCCTGATCCGCATTGACGACATTGCCACGGGCAATGGTTACCGCAGCGCAACTGAAGCAGGGAGTTGTTGTATCCCAGAGCAGTAGCAGACAAAGTAAGAGTGATCTCATGTTTTTGTGGTTATCAGGTTATCAATTGGAGGGCGAGTTGAAAGGTGGGGAATTCTCACCTCAGCGAGGTGGGCTGACTTCCCGGGGTCTCCGACCACCGCGCTAATTTCTGTGATCTCTATCGGGATCTTTGCTTATTCTAACAGTCACCTTATTTCAATCCCACCAAATACTCCACAAGGTCTCTGAGTTCGTTAGGGGAGAGGATGCTTCCCATGGGAGGCATGGTGGAGATGGGTTGGGTGCGGGATGCGATGTCGGAAACTTTGACTGTGGTTTCGGTTTTGTCGGGGAGGATGAGAGTGACGGAGGTTTTGGTTTCTTCTTTTAGAGCGCCCGAAATGGATGAGCCGGATTGGGTGGTGATGGTCATCAGTCCATAGCCAGCAGCGACCTTTGCTTGAGGTGTGACGAGGGACTCCAAAATGTAATCCCGGCCTTTATTACCAACTTGAGTCAGTGGTGGGCCGACATCGCTGCCTTTTTCACCGATGCGGTGGCAGGCGATGCATTGGGCGGCGAGATGTTCGTTGAAAACTTTTTCACCTGTAATGGGATCGCCGCCCATCAGAGAAACCGAGTAAGGTGGGAGATCTTTTCCAAAACCAGAAAGCACTTGGCTAAACTCGAGATAGAGATAAGGGCGTTTGCTGGGTTCTTTGCTAAATCTTTCCGCGTAATTTTTTAGCAGTTCTTTTGCGGTAGGGGCGTTGATTTTTCCTAACAGTAAAACTGCTTGTTGTTGCTCTAATATTTGCTCGGATTTCATGATAGCTCCGGCTGCGTAATCGATGACTTTTTGCGGATCTTTTTCAGCAAGCAGAGTCGCGGCTTGGATGCGGATTTTGTAGGAAGATCTGTCTTCGATAAGACTTGGCAGGATTTCATCAAATGCCTGTGGATTGGATGATTTCAGGGCATCGAGTGCGGCAATGCGCTTAGCTGGGTCGGCATTTGGGTTGAGCAATTCCTTTTCAAGATCCGCAGAATTGGCGACGATGCCGAGTTGTTTGGCTGTGGTTAAGGCAGCAGCCGAAATGGTTTTGTTAGAATGATTTTTGAGGCCGATGGCTGCGGTTGCAAACGCGTTGCTTGCGACGGTGTTATCCGCAGCAGGGTAGGGGTTGTGGCGGCCGTCGACGGGATCGGTGTTGAAAACGGTATTCCATGAAGCAAGTGCTTCGAGGGCGGCGATTCGGAGATCGGCTGCGATTTCTTCTCGCATGGCGAAATTGGTTAGATTCTTGGCGGATTTGCCATCTCCGATGCGTCGGTTGGCGGCGATGGAGCGACGAATCGCAGGAGGGGTTGCGTTGGGTTTTTCATTCAGCAATAAGGCGAGCGCGGGATAAGCGGCTTCGATCGCCGGGTCGTCATGGATGGCGTGCGCGGCTTCGGCGACGACTTGTGGGTCTTCATCGGAAATCAGTTTTGCGGCGAGAGGGGAATTCAATCGACGGAAAGCAATTGCCGCGGCGAGGCGAACGGCGGGAGATTTGTGTTTGAGTGTTTTTGCGGCGATCTGCTCTGCTGGCGCTGCGGTGAGAGCGAGCACACCTGCGTGGCGGAGGTAGGCGTCTTGATTATTGTTTTCTTCTAACAGAGTGATGACTTTATCGATGGCAGTGGCGTCGCCGGTTTTCCAGATCGCGGTGGCGGCATGGAAACGGACTTGAGGATCAGGATCGGCGAGGAGTTTGGTGAGGAGTGGGTCAGTTCCTTTCAATGTCTCACCTGCATGTTTGGCCGCTTGGGCGCGGAGGATGGGATCTTTCGATATGGCGAGATCATGAAAGGCTTTTTCAAAAAAGCGTCGATGCTGGCTGAGTGCCCACATCGCATGGATTTTCGCGAGTTGATCGGATGTGGAGGATGCGATGACCTGATGAAGTTCTGCGATGGCCGCTTCGCGCTTTGCTAATTCCCACTGCGCGTCCAAGCGGATGCGCATGTCTTTGTGGGAAAGACGCTTGATGAGATCTGCAGAAGAAATTTTGTCCGCGCCTTCTTTGAGAAATTTTGCAACTTCCTGGCGGATAGCGGATTTGGCGATGGTTGGATCATCGAGTTTCCAGACAGCGCCTTTGTCGTTCATAGGGTAGCCGCCTGCCCAGTCGGCAGCATAGAGTGCGCCATCGGGTCCGAAGTTGATCCCAACGCTCATCGGACCAGAATAGACGATGTGTTCGTCAGTCATTTCGAAGGTGGCGCCTTTGGGTTTCACTTTGAATGAGCGGACGTTTCCTTTGGGGAATTCACTCATGAAAAAGGCATCTTCGTATTTGGGATTGAGTGCAGTTCCGGGGTTGTATGCAAAACCTGCTGGGCCGTCGGAATAGTTTGCGTTCGTTGGAGTGATGTAGGCGGGTTGATAGGTTCCGCTTGGCACGGAGATATTTTCTTCCATCCACGGGTTATAAGCGGAACCTCGGTACTGATAATAATTTCTCCAACCGGTATCGGAACCTTCGGTGATGTGGAGGAAGCGCTCGCGTTCGCCTTTTTGATCCGAATCGTTATCGACGGAGAACCAATTTCCGTATTTGTCGAAGGCGATTTCCTGTGGGTTTCTCAATCCACGTGCGAAAATTTCAAATCCCGAGCCATCCGGATAACAGCGCAGCACTGCGCCTTCGTGGGGAGCGAAGAATTTTTTCCCTTCTTTGGACGTGACGTTGGTTCCTTTGTCACCGATCGACCAATAAACCCGACCGTCGGGACCTAAGGTAAGACCGTGCATATCATGACCGGCATAGGCGATGTGCAGGCCGAAGCCGTGTGCGAGCGACTCTCTTTTGTCGGCAACGCCATCGCCATTGGTGTCACGAAGTTTCCAGAGATCAGGAGCGACCGTGGCGTAAACATCCCCACGCCATGCAAGCACGCCAGCCGCGATACCAGTGACTTCGGTATTAAAATTTTCCGCGAAAAGGGTGGATTGATCTGCAACGCCATCGCCGTTGGTATCTGTTAGACGGATGATTTTTTCCGTGGCGACCGTGAGGTCTTTGCTGTCGATTTTTCCGTCTTTGTTAAAATCCTTCAGTGAGGATTTTGGAAATTGGTTTTTGCCATCGAGTTGTTTGCGGAAAAATGCGAGCTTGTCATCGATGGAGGTGAAAGACACATCGTGCTGCACCCATCCATAACTGGTGAATTCGCGAATATCCAAGTCGCCCACTTTGCGGCGAGCGGATTCGGTGACGTAGATGGTTCCGTCCACATCGACGGAAACCGAAACCGCATTTTTCAGCATGGGCTCTTTCGCCACAAGAGTTCGTTCAAGGCCATTGGCGGCAGGGAAGGACTCGGCCTGGGTAAAAGCTGAAAAACTAAAAAGCTGAAAAGCTGAAATTAGAATCGCGGATGTGCGCATGGGCAGATGTGATAGATGATATGGAATTAAATGGTAGGGTGCCATCGCCGAGGGCACCGCATGAAATGAGGAAGAAATGGATGTTCTGATGGAGTATCAGATGTATCTCGCTACGCGCGGCGCCCTCGGCGATGGCGCCCTACCAATTACGCACTTTTATTTTGCCGCAGCTTCAATTTTCAAACCGAGTGCCTTACCCATTTCAGCGGCAACAAGTAGATTACCGGCTGCGTTGAGATGGACGGCATCGCCTGTTAGAATTCCTTTTGGAAGGTTATCTTTGTTATTGGCTTTGAGGTGATCGATGAAGGCTTTGCGGAGATCAACCATTTGGCTTTTGGTGTCTGTGGCGACTTTGCGGCTGATGGCGCAATATTCTTCTAACATTGCATCGCGCTCGTTCGTGCCATCGTTTTTTTCACCGATGACGGTTGCGGTGCAGAGAATGACTCGTCCACCACCGGCGTTAATTTTAGCGATGATGTCTTTGAGGCCGGATTCGAAAAGCTCGGTGGTTGTGCCTCCAGTCATTTCACCTTCTTTGTTTTTCTTCCAATGCCAGACATCATTGATGCCGATGTAGATGAAGACGATAGTCGGTTTTTTAGAGAGTACATCTTTTTCGAGACGGGCTTGAAGGTTAGGCACTTTGTTGCCGCTGACTCCGGCACCGATGACTTCTATTCCAAGATCGGGATGAGTGGCGGCGATCGCGTCTTTGATCAGGGTGACGTAACCTCCTGGTTTCACACCACCTGCGGTGATGGAGTCGCCGAGGAATACGATACGGTCGTCTTTTTTCAAGGGTGAGGCAGCAGTCTCTGCATGAGCGGCGGCGGAAATGACACAGAGGGTGGCAAGGATGAGGTTACGGATTTTCATAATGGTGAGTCATCCATAGACCTCGGGCGCTAGGAGCACCAGAAAAGAATCCGTGAGGCTAACCATGAAGATCAAGCCGAGGAGAGAATTACACACTGAAACTAGGAGTTTTTAACCGCAGATGGACACAGATGAACGCAGATTTAATAATAAATGATATTGGTTAAAATGAGTAAATAAGGAGAGTTTTCAGATTGAATTCACCTATCTGCGTCCATTTGCCGGATGAATTCTGATAATAGGTAGTCCGGCCATCTTCGCTACGCTGCGATTGCGGTTCAATTTCTCTACATCAGTCCTTGCGCGTGAGCTCCACAAAAACGTCCTCAAGTTTCGCATCGTGGCGGGAGAGGGAACGTAGCGGCCAATTTTTTGCTGCGCAGAGTTTGTGGATGCAGAGACGGGTATCGGATCCGGAATCCGACCAGAGGGTGAAATGAATCCAGCCATCCTCGAGAATATCCGAGGTGACTTTTTTCACGCTATTAATCGCTGCAAGGTCAGCGCTAGCGGCTTCGATTGGTGCTTGGATTTCTGTGTGGACGCGGCCAGCGGTACGCATCTCGTTGATGAGGTTTTGCGGGGTGTCGGCGGCTTTGATCTGGCCGTTATCGATGATGATGACCCGATCTGCGATCATTTCCACTTCGGATAGGATATGGGTGGAAATAAGAACCGTATGGTTCAGGGCGAGACGCTTGATCAACTCCCGGATTTGGCGAATTTGGACGGGATCAAGGCCGTTGGTGGGCTCATCGAGGATGAGAAGTTCGGGTTGATGGACGAGAGCATCTGCCAATCCGACTCGTTGGCGGTAGCCTTTGGAGAGGGTTTTGATCATTTTCCGGCGCACACTATCGAGCCCGCAGGTATCAATCACGTGGGCGACCTGACGGCGAGCCTCGGTGCCTTTTAAACCCTTAAGCTGGGCGCGGAAAGTGAGGTATTCACGAACCCGCATATCGTCGTAAAGGGGAACGTTTTCTGGCATATAGCCTATGCGTTTGCGGGCTTCTATGGAGTCCCGGAAGATATCGAAACCCGCGATCGTGGCGCTGCCGCTGGTTGGAGGGAGGAAGCCAGTCAGCATCCTTAAAGTGGTGGTTTTTCCTGCGCCATTGGGACCTAGAAAGCCGACAATTTCGCCTTTTGATACGGAAAAAGAGACATCGCGGACGGCGAGGTGGCGTCCGTAGCGTTTTGAGAGGTTAGTGACTTCGATCATTCGGTTGAGGGCAGCGGGATAATTTCATTCTGCAATGATTGACGCAAGCCTGCGAGACCTTTAACTAATGCCTGCGCGCCGAGGGCAAGCTGAATCTCAGAAACCCCGCACGCATTTATTATTAAACTCATGAACTCAACGGTTTCGGCGCGACTTAATGCGGACTTATTAGACGAAAAATACGCACAATGGTGTGAAAACCCACAATCTGTGGAACAGACATGGTCTGCATTTTTCGAGGGATTTGAATTAGGGGTAGCCCAACTTAAGAAAAAAGAAGCGGGGGAGGCCTTCGTATCTGGTACGAGTTCGCTATCCGCATCCGACATCGAGTTTAACGGAAAAGTTGTCAGCTTGGTTTATAATTACCGTACCCTTGGACATACCCAAGCGCAGATCAACCCATTGGATGATTCACCGGAATTAAACCCACGGCTTTCGATTAGCGAATACAAATTCACCGATGCAGAATTGGCACGCGAGGCCTCGAATCCGTTTTTTCTTAATGGCGCAAAAATGCCGCTCACCCAAATGGTCGAAGCTTTGAAGCAGACATACTCGGGTAAGATTGGTTTTGAGTTCATGCACATCCACAACACGACCGTGCGTCATTGGGTGCGTGAAAGGATCGAACGCCACGGTCAACACGGTCCGGAGAAGACCAATGAACTTCAAACTAAATCCCTACGCTGGTTGTTAGAAGCTGAGTCGTTTGAAAATTTTCTCGCGAAAAAATTCTTGGGCGAAAAGCGCTTCTCTCTCGAAGGCGGTGAAGGCGCGATGGTTGTGCTCAATGCGCTTTTGGAAAACTGCCCGAGACAAGGTGTGCTCGAAATCGAAATGGGAATGGCTCACCGCGGCCGATTGAACGTGCTTGCGAATTTTGTGAAAAAATCCCTAACGACTTTGCTTTACGAATTTACCCCAGATTACGAGCCAGGCTTGGTTGCTGGTGATGGTGATGTGAAATATCACTTGGGTTATGAAAGCATCCGCGAGTTTCCGGATGGAAATGTGCGTGTCAGCCTTGCTGCAAACCCCAGTCACCTTGAGGCAGTGAATGCGGTTGTCGAAGGCAAGGCACGTGCACGTCAGCGCGTGATAGGAGACGATGGAGTCTCGACGGATCGCAAACGCGTGTTGCCGATTTTGATTCACGGCGATGCTGCCTTCGCAGGTCAGGGCTCAGTTGCGGAAGTGTTGAACCTTTCCCAGCTTCCAGGTTATCGCACAGGTGGAACGATCCATCTGATCATCAACAACCAAATCGGTTTCACCACGATGCCTGCCGATGCGCGTTCGTCCGCCTACGCGACGGATGTGGCAAAAATGATCGAAGCGCCAATTCTCCACGTCAACGGAGAGGAGCCGATGGAGCTTTACTGGGCCGCACAATTCGCTTTGGAATTCCGCCAGAAATTTGGCCGCGATATCGTCATCGATATGTATTGCTACCGCCGCCAAGGTCACAACGAGGCCGACCAAGCTGCGTTCACTCAACCGCTCATCGCCAAGCACATCGCTGCACGCGAAACATTCGGCCAAGTTTACAAACGCCAACTCGTTTCCACAGGCGTGCTAACTCAAAAAGAGGCCGATGATTTGGAACAAGCGATTTGGGACAAGTTGGAAGATGGTCACAAAACCATGGTTGAACTATCCGAAGCTGGTGACCGCACGGTTTTCAGTGGATCAACAGCGATTATCCAGCCTAACTACTCTCACGCACCGGTCGCCACAGGAATTAGCCGTGATGTTTTGCAAAACGTTGGAAAGGCTCTAACAACCGTTCCAGATAATTTCAGTCTGAATCCAACTTTGGAAAAACGCTTCGTCCCGCGTCGTATCGAAGCACTTGAGAATGCTGGCCCGTTCGATTGGGCTTTCGCGGAATCGCTCGCATTCGGTTCGCTTTTGTTAGAAAATACTCCAATCCGTCTTTCCGGACAAGATTGCCGCCGCGGCACGTTCTCCCATCGCCATGCGGTCTTTTATGATTATGAAACACGCGAGCGCTACATCCCGCTTCAAAATCTTTCTCCGGATCAAGCGAAGTTCTGTGTATACAATTCCTTGCTCTCCGAATTCGCAGTGCTAGGATTTGATTACGGTTATTCGCTTTCCTATCCGAGCATGTTGCTGATGTGGGAAGCCCAGTTCGGGGATTTCTCGAACGGTGCTCAGGTCATCATCGATCAGTTTATTTCTTCTGCTGAATCGAAATGGCAGACACCAAGCGACTTGGTAATGCTCCTCCCACACGGCTACGAAGGTATGGGACCCGAGCACTCCAGCGCGCGTCTTGAGCGTTTCCTTCAGCTTTGTGCGGAAGACAATCTCATTGTCGGAAACTTCACCACACCCGCCCAATACTTCCACGCACTACGCCGTCAGAAGCATCGCAAGTTCCGCAAACCTCTGGTCTTAATGACTCCGAAAAGTTTGCTCAGCAGACCGGAAGCGATTTCAAGCGAAGAAGAGTTTCTTGAAGGCACCTGCTTCCAAGAAATCCTACCCGACACCATGGTCTTTGAAAATCCGGATCAGGTGAAACGCGTCGTGCTCTGCTCCGGTAAAGTCTACTACGATCTCGCCGCCTACCGGAAAGATCACAACATCAATGACGTCGCGATTTTGCGCGTTGAGCAACTCTATCCTTTCCACGGAGAAATGCTAAAAGCTCAATTGCAAGCCCTACCAAATGTTGAGCGCTTGGTCTGGTGTCAAGAGGAGCCGAAAAATATGGGCGCATGGTCTTACATCGCTCCACAAATTGAAGCTACTCTCGGTGTCTGGCCTGTCTATGCGGGGCGTAAACCCGGTTCGAGTCCTGCTGCAGGATCCAAAGCCATGCACTATCGCGAACAAAAAGCACTTCTCACTCAAGCCTTCGAAATCTAACATTTTTATATAAACTACCTCTATCATGGCCATCGATATCAAAGTGCCGGCAGCCGGCGAATCCATCACTTCCGCGAACATCGCGAAATGGTATAAAAGTAACGGCGACTTCGTCAAAAAGGGCGAGGCTCTCGTGAGTTTGGAAACCGATAAAGTTTCCAATGAACTCGAAGCCGAGGCAGATGGGGTTCTTACCATCACTGTCGGTGAAGGCGAGGAAGTTTCCATCGGAACTGTGATTGGTCAGCTTGCCCCATCTACAGGAAGTTCAGCTCCTGCCGCAGTAGCACAACCTGCCGCAGCACCCGCACCCGCACCTCCTGTTGCCACTGGCGCTGCCGTAGAAATCGTGGTGCCAGCCGCTGGGGAATCCATCACCTCGGCCAACGTTGCGGCATGGCGCAAAAAAGATGGCGACTTCTGTGAAAAAGGCGAAATCCTCGTGACCTTGGAAACCGATAAGGTTTCTAACGAACTTGAAGCTCCAGTTTCTGGAAAGTTGCAAATCCTTGTGCACGAAGGAGAAGTTTCGATTGGAAAAGTCATCGGGATGATCGCACCTGGCAAAGGCGCAGCCGTTGCTCCGACTCCAAAACCAGCACCACTTGCAGCTGTCAGTGAATCGCGTCCCAAACCTGATCTCTCAGTGCTCTCCGCACCAAAAGCCGCTGCTGCTCCTGCTGCTATAAATGAGGACGGTCGCACCACACGACGCAAAATGTCGATGCTGCGTCGTAAGATCGCCACGCACTTGGTTAATGCTCAACAAACCGCTGCGATCCTTACCACATTCAACGAGGTCGACATGACCGCCGTGATGGAATTGCGCAAAGGCGTTCAGGAAGATTTCTTGAAAAAGCATGGAGTCAAACTCGGTTTCATGTCCTTCTTCGTCAAAGCCGTGGCTCAAGCACTCAAAGATGTGCCAGCAATCAATGGTCGTATCGATGGAACCGATATCATTGAAAATCATTTCTACGATATTGGTGTTGCGATCGGTACAGAGAAAGGTCTGATCGTTCCTGTGCTTCGCGATTGCGATAAAAAATCCTTCGCGCAAATCGAACAGGATATTCTGGATTACGCAGCGAAAGGTAAAGCCGGAAAAATCGAGATCGAAGACCTGCAAGGCGGCGTGTTCACGATTTCTAACGGCGGAACCTATGGGTCGCTGCTCAGCACGCCTATTCTGAATCCTCCACAAAGTGGCATCCTTGGAATGCACACCATTCAGCAACGCCCGGTCGCCCTCAATGGTCAAGTTGTCATTCGTCCGATGATGTATCTCGCCCTGAGTTACGATCACCGCCTTGTCGATGGCAAGGAAGCCGTCACTTTCTTGATCCGAATCAAGGAATGTCTAGAGTCTCCGCATCGTTTAATGCTTGAAGTGTGATGCTTTGGCTTTAATCACCTGATCTACAGATTTGAAAAAGTTCCTTCCATATTACCGTCACCTTTTGAAGGTGAAGTGGAGCTTTTTTATCGGGGTTGCCGCGGGTCTGGTTTACGCTGCCGCATCGGGAGCAGGCATGCCTTTGATGATAAAAATCGTTTTTCCGATCTTGTTCAGTGAGAATGTGGATCAAACTAATCCTTATGTCATCTGGCTTGTATCAAAACTGGGTGAAATCTCTAGAAATGATCTTCTGATATACACCTGCTTGTGGATTCCGGGCGTTTTTTTGATTAGGGCCGTTGCCGGCTATACGAATGCGTATTTCATCCAATACACCGGAATGCGGGTGGTGGAGTCGGTTCGAACGGATCTTTTCATCAAGCTGCAAAGTCTGCCACTCGCTTTCTTTAGAAAAAACACATCAGGTGATTTGCTGGCGCGCGTCATGAATGACGCACAGTTACTCCAACAGGTCATAGCACAGGCATCGAGTGATCTAATCAAACAACCTGCCACCATGCTGTTCGCTTTGGCAATGGTGGGATGGATGTCATACCGGGATAAGAGTTTGTTCATTGCTCTCATTGCTCTGGTTTCTGTGCCGCTTTGTATTTTTGCGATTCGGTTTGCTGGTAAAAAACTCACAAAAAGAGCCGCCGCCCTTCAATCCCGCGGGGGTGATCTTTCGGCCTCATTGTCAGAAAACCTGCAATCCGCACTTGAGATTCGTGGATACAATCTCCAGCAATCGCAAATCGATCGATTCAAAATGCGGATCGCGGAAATTTTGAAGTTGGCAATGAAAGTGGTGAAGTATCGCCAAATCATTTCCCCTTCGATCGAAGTGGTTGCGGCTATGGGTTTTGCAGCGGCGCTGTTTCTCGGAGTGCGGGCCGGAATGACCCGAGATGGATTCTTGGCTCTCGGCATGGCGCTTTACATGTCATATGAACCGATAAAAAAACTCGGCAACATGCATTCACTTTTTCAACAAGGCAAAGCCTCGGTGAATCGATTGAATTATATTTTAAATTCCGATGATACGATTTCGAATCCCGAATCACCCAAGCCTTGTCCTGAGTCAGCTGTCGAAATTTCATTCAATCATGTGACATTTGCTTATCATGATGAACCTGTTTTGCATGATCTGAATTTAACCATTCCAGCTGGACAGGTTGTTGCTTTGGTTGGTCCAAGTGGTGCTGGGAAAACCACATTTGCGCATTTGGTTCCCAGATTTTACGATCCACAACATGGGGAGGTGTGTTTAAATGGGGTGCCTGTTAGGGATTTTTTGAAACATGATCTTCGTGAACGGATTGCGATCGTGCCACAAATGCCAGCGCTTTTCATGGGGACTCTTGAAGATAATATTCGTGTAGGTAATTTCGATGCCACTCAAGAGGAGATTGAAACGGCGGCAAAAAAGGCTTTTGCTCACGATTTCATCATGGAGTTTCCAGACGGCTACAAGACCGCGGTCGGCGAGCGCGGGGATCTGCTTTCCGGAGGTCAGCGTCAACGCATTGCGATAGCCCGTGCATTTTTAAAGGATGCGCCGATCTTGATTTTAGACGAAGCCACCAGTGCTCTAGATACGGAAAGCGAAGGCATGGTGCAGCAGGCACTCGCCGATTTAGTGAAAGGCAGGACCACCCTCATCATAGCCCACCGTTTCAGCACGATCCGTATTGCGGACCGTATCTTGGTTTTCAAAAACGGCCGAATTGTCAGTGACGGGACTCACGAGGAACTCGAAAAAACCGATCCCATTTACCAAGCCATGGTGATGGCGGAGTTGAGGTGAGTCGGTTGCGGCTACGCCGCGCGGTAGTTCAGTTTTACTGTAGCCCGGTTTAGACTGGTTGCCAAAAATCTTTGCCGAAACGGGAAGATTATGAGGTTTGGAAAAATGCCGCCTTGCGGAAAATGGATATGGAGTTCCGGCCTGTAAGCAGTGATTTTGATCCAGCCATCCGGCTGGCCCCTTCGGGCGATCGCTACGCGACCGTCCATGTCGCTCCGCTCCATTGTCGTTACTCCTCAGTTGCGGATGTTTACAAAAGTCCTGGGACAGATGAAACCACTTGATGGTATCTACCATTGGTACATATCTTTACACATGGACACGGCAAAGTTATTCAAAAGCGGGCGCAGCCAAGCCGTTCGCTTGCCTAAAGAGTTCCGCTTTGAGGGCGACGAGGTGATGGTCACGCGGCTCGGTGCTGCGGTGGTGTTATTGCCTAAAAATCACGATTGGGCTGTGATGTTTGGTGCTCTCTATGGATTTACTCATCGCAGCACATAGTCGCGCGGCCGGTCTCATCCTAGTCACTCATAACACCCGAGAATTCAACCGCGTGCCTAATCTAGTCGTGGAAGATTGGGCGATAGAGGAGGCCTGAAAGCAGAGTGAACGTAGATGGGAGTCAAAGGTCTAAAAGTCTTAAGGTCGATCCTACTTCGCCCCAAGGCTACGAAGGACGAGAAGTTGATGTTCCAGTTTTATAGAATAATCGCACCAGCGATTGAAACCAGGGCTTTAAGACTTTCGACTTTTGACCTCTTCATGCGACTTCCCAAGCCGGCCAGAGGCACGGCTCTCCGGTACTACTGCTCACTCTATTGCGGTTAAGAAGATGAAGAGAGCGGAGCGCTAACTAAGGACTAGGAACCAAGAACCAAGAACTAGGGTGTTTATTTCGTTTTTGCAAATTAGCTCAGAAACATTCACCCTTGATTGAGATTGAGAGCGTCACTTCACATATTAGTTGTCAGCGATGGTAAAGCGGGTCACGAGAACCAATCGCTCGGACTGGCTGAGGCCATGGCGCGTCGTGTGCATGCGGAGATCCATCTGGTGCGCGTTGATGTGAAAAAAAATATTTGGTGTAGGGTCAGTGAGGCGCTGGAGTTGAGTCGCAAATTTCCAAAGCCTGACTTTGTGATTTCTGCAGGAAGCAGCACACATATCGTGTTGTGGTGGTTGGCGCGTAAATTCGATGCGCGGAGTATCGTTTTGATGAAACCTTTTTTGCCGATGGCGTTGTTTGATTGGTGTGTCGCACCTGAGCATGATTTTAAATCGACCCCCGACTTCGAGAATTTGATAATCAGCAAAGGCGCATTGAATCGGGTGATTCCAGTGGAGGGGGATAGATCGGAGAAAATATTTTTGATCGGTGGTCCATCGAAGATTCATGGGTTTGATGAAAAAAAATTGATTGAGCAGATTTGTGAGATTACGAGGGACGGAACATGGCAGGTTGCAGATTCAAGACGGACACCGGGTGATTTTCTCAAACGCTTGGAAAATAAAATTCCGAATCTAACCATTTTCCCACACCAAGACACAAAGCCTGGTTGGTTGGCAGGAAAACTTTCCACTGCGTCAGAGGTTTGGGTGACCGAGGACTCGGTATCGATGGTTTATGAAGCGCTCACTGGAGGAGCGAAAGTGGGGGTCTTGGATATGCCACGGCTAAAGCCAGAAGCACGGGTGATACGCGGATTGGAAAAACTGAAGGAAGATGGATATTTGATCGGTGGAGCTGAAAAGAACATGCAGGCTTTGGCGGAGGCGGATCGTTGTGCGGGGGTGATACTGGGTTCTTAGTTCTTAGTTCTTAGTTCTTGGTTCTTGGTTCTTGGTTCTTGGTTCTTGGTTCTTGGTTCTTGGTTCTTGGTTCTTGGTTCTTGGTTCTTGGTTCT
>JAJTHK010000104.1 GCA_021298895.1 Luteolibacter sp. | reverse complement strand
CCACTTATCGATTCTAAAATCAATGAACCGCCGTCTAAAGCTCTGGATTGTATCTGTGATATCAATTCTAACTATCATGGTGGCGGTTTCTCTCTACCAACACTCGCTCATGTATGTTCGTAATGCCCCCGAAGACCGACATGGCCTTTGGATGGCCACATTGAAAGGCATTGGAGGCACCCCACGCTACGTAGGCAGTCATGATGACTATTCCTATTTCCTATTAGGTGAGATTTTTTGCTCACGTTACAAAGCACCTACCGAAAAAATACGACTTCCGAAAACATTTCCTTTAGGCAAAGGAGAGCCATACACGGTCAACATCGAGATGGTTCCAAAGTATCATTAAACCCACACAGTTTAGATATACGGGGTTATTCCGAATGATCTCGCGCAAAGCCGCAAAGACGCAAAGGTTGAAATAGTTTTAACCACGAATATCACGAATGATCAGGAATCTTAATTAAACCCATTCGTGATATTCGCGAAATTCGTGGTTAATTTTCCTAACACCCTTCCTTTGCGGCTTTGCGGCTTTGCGCGAGATCATCTTCACCTCCCACCCCGCCGCCAGCTCCGCATCGCCTCCCCCAGCCTAGCAGCCGTATCACTCGCGGTGCAGACATCGCCGTAGACATCATATGAAAGTTCCGCTGCATGACCGCAGAGCCAGGCGCCGTAAGCCGCCGCATCGAACGCATCCATCCCGCCCGCTAACAGCGCTCCGATGACTCCTGAAAGCAAATCCCCTTGTCCACCGTTCGACATGGCTGGAGTTCCGGTGGAGTTGATGCGTAGGGGTTCACCCGCTTTCGCGACGATGGTTCGCGCTCCTTTGAGCAAGAGCACCGCGTCGTTATCCTCCACGAACTGACGCGCGGCATTCTCACGATCAGTTTGTGAGAGATTTGGAGCTAATCGCTCAAACTCAACGGGATGAGGTGTGAGCACGTGAAACTTTTGGGTTTTCAAACCATGCTGAGCCATAAAATTCAACCCATCCGCATCAATCACCGTTGGAACGCCGGTTTTTGCAATCAGCTGGGACAAGCCATAGGAGAAATCCTGACTCATTTCCCCCAATCCAGGACCGATCACAATCGCATCGAGATTCTCTTCCGAGAGCTGCTCAGGAAAATCACATCGTTTCAACATCACTTCCATAGGCAGGCGTGAAATCATCGAATCATAAATCACTGACCGAACATATAAGGTCACCAAACCCGCACCCGCACGAATCGCACCGAGAGCAGAAAGCAAAGCCGCCCCAGTGAGGGAAGACGAACCCGCAACGATCCCCAACCGACCCGCCTTGCCTTTATGAAAATCGAAAGGTCTCGGCGATTTCCCAAAACTCATGCTTTGCGGGCAGATCAGCTCCATTTCTCCAGCTTGGTCCGCTTTCAGAACATCGATCTCAACCAAAGCGAGTTGACCCGTTGCATTGGCGGCATGCGAGTGAAGCAAACCAGACTTCGCAGCACCTATCATGAACGTGCGATCCGCAATCACGGCTCCAGAATAAATCTCGCCGCTATCGGGATCGACCCCAGAAGGCACATCGACCGCAACCACAATTGCGCCGAACTGGTCTCGCAGGCGATTCATCTCACCCGCCATTTTTAGCAGTGAATCTCGCAACGCACCTTGCGCACCTATCCCAACCAAACCATCGATCAGCAATAGCGGCTCATGAATATGCTTCTCAAATCCTTTTACTGAAAATTCATCTAAATCCAACTCATCCCATTGAATCTGTGTGAGTTCCGCCCATTGATCGAAATTAAGATCTGACCTCACACCGATCTGCCAACCAAACTCTTCTTTAAGAACCCGCAACGCGATCAACGCATCGCCGCCGTTGTGGCCTTTTCCAATGTATGCCACCGCAGTGCCAACTTCGCGGTATTGATTTCCAATCGCCCGCCCCAGCGCCAAACCCGCACGTTCCATCAACTCCGCCTCAGAAATCCCGGAGCGCATCGCACCCCGCTCGATCTCTCTCATTTGCTGTACAGTGACGGTTGACATGACACCTTATTGCATTTGATCCCCAAAAATTCAAAGGAATAAGCTTTAGTAAGAGCACAGCGACAAACTATCTGGCACACCCTTCGGGGTGCTTGTTTTTCTGCGATCCAAGTTCACGGGGTGGTCGTCGCTCTGCTCCTCGACCTCGTACTAATGTCTGTAATCCCGCTGAGATTATCGTCTTAGATCATTCTGATCCCAAAGGGATCAAAGACATTAGCTCGGGGTTGAGCGAAGCGACACCCCGAGACAAGATCCAGCAAGATCAAGCAACCCTGAAGGGGTTGCAGAGAGGTTTTAACCATCATTCAGATCAAACCACCCCCACAAATCCCACTCCAAAGAAAACTGCCTTTTACAATCTTTGTCACAGCCACGACAAAGATTGTAAACCAAGTGTCCTGAGCGGGAATGTGGCTTTGGCTTTATTTCCAATCAGGCAGGGTCTCTCCGAGAATCTTTTCTATCCTCTCTCGCTCGGATTTTTTCAAATAATCAAAACCTTCTTCCTCGCCTGCTAGAACCCGTTTCATCCGTGCGATGACCTTATGTTTCAACGCAACTGGCATGCCTTTGAATGCGTCTGAGTAAACCATGTAAGAGCAGCGGTTTTTAAAAATCCGTCCGTATAATCGAAACTCCGCCAAGCTTTCTCCGTCATTGCATTTTGGAAAGCGTTTCATAAATGCCTGCTGAAATGCGGGATCGCCTTCCACTCCTTCACCAAGGTCGGCTTCATCTTTGAAAAACAAATAGTCCACGATATCTTTCGCCCCGCTGTCGGCGATATCACTGGCCGAGCCTTGTGTTGGATCAGCACCCGGATTCAAGGCCTGCATGAAATACACCGAACGCCGATAATTCATCGCTGCTGCGTTGATTAAATTATGCATCTTCACTTGATGTTCTAACACCAACAAAGAGACAACATCACTGGTTGGTCTGAGGTAGTGTGTCACATCCACCAAACCCGCTACCGATTTGATCGGAATGCTCGAAGGGGTTAGATCTGAGTCCTCTGTAAAAACCCGATTTCCCAGATGCGGCAGCGAGCTTTTTCCTGTAACAAACCAGCCACCCCATCGATCCGCTAAAGGTGTTTCATGCGCCACATCGTGTGTGCCCAACTGCAAGATCGGATGACCGCTTTCCTCGGCATAAACCGATCGTATCAACATCCCAGGAACATTTTCGGTGCGTGAGGTCGCATGACACGACAGGCAGCGGCTGGTATCCCGCTCGATCCTTAAGGCATCGTCTTTATCGGGTTCCACCAAGTAAAACACCGGTCCCAACACCGCATCGTGTGAAATCACTTCCACTGCGCCGCCCGGGACGTAGCCCACATAGGTATTTTCAGAAAAATACAAACTCCTCGGATTTTTCGGAGTGATGCGACTGATCTGCAAACTTGTTTTGGAAAACACCAGCACCTGCGATTCTCTCGAAACATTGAGCTCATCTAACACAAACTCCAATGCTTTCAACCCATGACTTGGCTGACCCGCCAATTTCCTATCCTCAATTTTTTTCGCCAACATCGCCAAACGATCCGATGCAATCGTATCCGCATAGCGAATCGGCTCCAGATCCCAGAAATCACGTCTTCCTTGCGCAAAAACGCTCTGAGCCAAAAGCAGGCTGAGAGCGAAAATTTTCGAGAACCGATTCATGACAGGTATACTACGCAGCGTGAAGAGCCATGCATACCGCATTTCTGCTATAATCCCCGCATATATTGCCAAATAGGCCAGGAGCCATCACAGGCTCTTGGCGATTGACTATTTCTCAAGCGGATGATCTTTCAGAAGTTGCTCGACCTGAAGGATTCCCGCCTGACCTTTGTTTTTATCTCTAACGACTTTGACCTGATCGGGAGTGATCGCAGCAGCCTTGTTGCCGTAGGAGTTGCGGACGTAGGTAAGAACATCTGCCACTTCTTTATCGTTTAGCAAACCACCGAAAGGAGTCATGGGAACATCTCCCTTGAATTTTTTACCATTCACTTCCAGAGGACCCATCAAACCGTAGAGTGTGATTTTGATCAGACGCTCTGGATTTCCATTTACGAAGATGGTGTTTTCTAATGGTGGGTATGCTGGATCCAGACCTTTGCCATCGGGTTGGTGGCAGGTTGCACAGTGAGCATCGCGGAAATAGATTTCATGTCCTGCAAGGAAGGATTTTTTCTCTGCATCAGATAGATGATCGGGCGCTTTAGGCGCAGGATGTTCGATGACTTCTGTAACAACTTTTTTCTTCAAGCGATCTTCAGCTGCAGGGAAAACTTTTTCAGTCCAAGAGTCCATGCCTTTGGATTTCGCGATGGTCACTACTTCGAGGGCTTCCGCTTTATCATACCAAGTCGCAGCAATGACAGCTTCAAGACGAACACGTCCGTGATCATCCGCTGCGGCTTTTTTAAGTAGATCAAGAGCATCTGGGAAGAGGTTGAAATTGTAACGAACCACACGCACCGCAGCAGAGCGAACGCGGAAGTCTTCGCTTGCGAGAAGCTGTTTCACAAGAGCGATATCAACACGGTTGATCGACCATGTGGTCCACATCGCTTCAAGCAAGTGATGATTGTAACGAGGGTCTTTTTTATCGAGTGCTTTCACCCATTTATTTACGGCTGTTAAAACTTCCTCGGGTTTATGAGATCTTAATTCGCGGCGACTGCGGTAACGAGCGCGATATTCAGGAAGCTTGAGGTTTTCTAACAAGGTTGCAATCGGCGCACCATCGACCACAGCTGGTTTCACCAAAGGACGTGATGGATAAGTGACGCGATAGACCCGACCGTGGACATGGTCGCGAAGCGGATCACGAGCATTGTGTTGCATGTGTCCGATCAAAACGTTCTGCCAATCGACCACATACAACGAACCGTCTGGAGCAAACTCAAGATCCGCAGGACGAAAATTTCCGTCGTTTGATTTGAGAAGATCATGCCTAAAAGCGGTTTTATAACCGGTTCCGTCATCTTGGATGGAGTGTTGTTTCACACCCAAGAAACCAATGCAGTTTCCGAGGATGAAATCACCCTGCATTTCATCGGGGAAATGGCGCGATGACACAACTTCCAAACCAGACGTCGGGCGCACGGCTTGTCCTTGAGGAATCAAGTTTGCTGTTGCTGGTGCTTTTTCACCATGCTGAGGTTTGAGCGATACAGGGAGATTCCAGTTCCATGATGGATCGGAGGTGTGGATGAAAAAGTCCTGACCCCATTCATCGAATGCAAATCCCCATGGGTTTGGAATCGAGAGCTGGGAAGTGCGCTCAAGTTTGGTTTTCTGAGGGCAGAAGCGATAGAATCCGCCATCCACTCCACGCACGACACCGTAAGGAGTTTCCACATTCGAGTGAAGGAAAACACCCTCGCACAACATGAATGCACCCGACGGATCCGCTGTGAATGCACTGATTGCGTGGTGAGTATCGTGTGAATCGAAACCTGTAAGGACGATCTCTATCGAGTCGGCCTTATCGTCGTTGTTTTTGTCCGCCAAGAATACCAAGTGTGGTTCTTGAGAAACATAAACACCACCTGGAGCGAACTCGAAACCAATCGGCAGATTCAATCCATCCGCGAAAACAATTTCCTTATCGGCTTTGCCGTCGTTGTTGGTGTCTTCGTAGATCAACAACTTGTCGTTAGGTTTTGCATCGCCCGGACGATAATGCGGATAAGTCGGCATTACAGCCACCCACATCCGACCCTTGTCGTCGAAGGAAATCTGCATGGGGTTGGCGAGGTTGGGGAAATCCAACTCGGAAGCGAAAAGCTCAACTTTAAAACCTTCTGGAGTCACTAGATCTTTGACTGCCTCTGTGCCCTTTTTGTATTCGGGCACCACAGCCCCCTTATAGTTGGTTTTTATTTCTGAGAGCGGATGCGTATTTTTATCAGCAGCAGCAACATCAAAGGTTTTACCTTGTGCAGCAGACCAGATCGCTTGATCGCGAATCTCTGTCATCTGACGGTTTTTCTTTTGCTCGTCGGGATAGTTATCAGGACCGAAAGGTTTGAAACGACGTCCATCAACATGAACCCCATTGAGCATGCGGTATTCGTTGAACCAGAACCAGTTCTTGTCTGCCACAGCAGTAAGTAAAGCTTTGCTCGCAGGTTTTGATGCAGCACTGGCTTTTCCATAAAGTGCATCGGCGAGCAATCCACCGAGATGACGATAACCATCGTCGTTAGGTAAAAAACCGTTTCGGGTATAAGGAGATTTCAATGAGGAGAAAAGAGCTTTGGTGGGCGCGAAGGCATCGACAAACTCCACTTTGTTTGCAGCAGCAACTTCAGCCATTGCTTTTGAATAAAGTTCCAAATTCACATTCTCGGCTTTTCCGTTTGGTAAGTCGCGTTGAGCGGAAAGATCTTCGAAAGCGATCGGTGAAACCAACACCAAGCGAGGCGATGCGGTGCCGTTGTATTTCTGTGCTTGGGTGTGCTTGATAAAGGCATCCAGCTCACCGGTGAAATTTTTCAAACCTGCTTTTCCGTCGAACGATTCACTATAGCCGAAAAACGCCACCAACACATCGGGTTTGAGATCAGTTAACCACTGATCTGGAGTCGGGTGAAATCCATTTCCCGCATGAACTTTATGTTGTGGATGAAAATTTTCAGCTCCAGGAAATGCCCACTGCGATCCTCGCGATGGATGCGGACGGAATCCCGCGGTGTCACCTGGACGACAAAGATTTCGGATGTAGAGATTTTGCTCAGGAAACCGCTGATGCAACAAAACTTCAAAATGTGGGTGATCCACCATCCGCTCACCGAGACCGTTACCGATCAAAACAATGCGCTCTGATTTTTTAGGCGCCGTATTCTGAGCCGCTAAGTGCGGGGCGCTGACCAAAGCTAACGATAGACTGAGGAGAAGTGTTTTTGTCATATGTAAAGAGATGTAAGAGAGTCGACACGCTCAGACCCTGCTGAGTCGATCAAAAAAACATGATTTAGGAACTTTCAGCAGCGCACGGCTCTTGTATAACCATGGAATGATTCGTTTCAGGATAGTGAGCTTGCTCACCGCTTTCGCGCTTTTTGGCTGCATGAGTCCAACCATTTCGACCACCTCTGGAAACGGCAAGAAGGTTCAAATTCTTAATAAATCCAGCGCACAACGACTCCCTCTCAGCACCGTCTTCAAAGGTGAGTCGAAATTTCACGCCATCGTCGCCAAGGCGGAGCGTGAAAATTGGCGATCCTTGCCGATTGGGGACCGCACAATTCGGGTCGCGCGCGAACTCACTGGCACGCCTTATGTCAATTACAGCCTCGAAGCAGATAATCATACCGAGGCCCCCGTCGTGAATTTCAACGCCATGGACTGCTGGACTTTTTACGAAAACGCTCTGGCCATTTCCCGTATGCTGGTGGCAAAACCCAGCCCCTACCAACCCGAGGACATGCTCAAAATGATAGAGATCGAGCGTTACCGAAACGGTGTATGCACCGGAAACTACCTCTCGCGTATGCATCACCTAGAGGAGGTCTTTTACGACAATCAGCGCCGCAACCTCGCCAAAAATATCACCCCCCAGATTCCTGGTGCCGTTCGCATTCATCGCGAAATCCATGAAATGACCGTCCAGTGGAGAAATTACCGCTATTTAAAAAACAATCCCTCGCTCATCACGCCCATGGGTAAAATCGAGGCCCGAGTTTCCAGGCTGCCCGTTTACCACATCCCCAAAGACAAAGCCCGTGCTGCTGAGGCCTATCTCCAAAATGGCGATATCTGCGCTATCACCACGACCGCCCACGACGCCTACACCTCACACGTCGGGCTGATCGTGAAAATCAATGGTCGTGCCTATTTCACCCACGCCACCTCGGAGCGAGACAAAGGCCGCATGACCATCATTGACCGACCCATCACCGATTACCTCTATGGAAAGAGCAAACATGCGGGAATGATCATTTGCCGACCCCAAGATCTCTAAAAAGACCTTCCCTAAACCCCAAATTCTAACTTAAAAATAACCCATTATCCGCAACTCCTAGAATTTCACGGTGTTAAAAGCCCGTATGCTCTTAAGCGGAAACCCAACTTTCAGTGATTCGATGGAGCTACCCCAATCATCCATACCGTTTGACGCAGAGACCGCGATCGACCACGAGTTGATGGTGAAAATCGGCAACGGTGATCACGCCGCCTTCCGCAGCTTGGTGGAGCGACATCAAAATGCCCTCGTTGGCACCGTCACCAAAATGCTTGGCAACGATAGCGACTCCGAGGACATCGCCCAACAGGTTTTCATCCGTGTCTGGAAACACGCAAAACGTTACAAGCCAGACAACAAGTTCACCACCTACCTTTACACAATTGCGCGCAATCTGGTTTACAACGAATCCCGCCGCCGCTCCCGCAAAAAGACCACTTCAAGCGATCAACTCTCTGACGATCACCATCTTCAATTCCCAGACGATGCCAATCGTGAACCGGACAACAACTTGTTAGAAGCCGAACTCCAAAACGCCATCGACGCCGCAATCCAAAAACTTCCCGAAAACCAACGCATGGCGGTGGTGCTCCGTCGCTACGAAAACGTCCCCTACGAGGAAATCGCTGTCATTCTTGATACATCGGTGCCTTCAGTGAAAAGTCTGCTGTTCCGAGCCCGCACCACCCTACGCGAGCATCTTGCGAAGTATCTGGAAGATTAAGTTTCAAGTTTGCCTTGCGGCTATGAAGAATGACTTCGTTGCTTGGGTTAGTTCACTAATGTTCACAGGTCATTCAAATTTCAAGAAACAAGGAAACCCTCTCTCAATATATGAGCATAGAATATTAGCTCTGCGTCCCTCTGTGACCTCTGCGTCTCTGCGGTGAAATCTTTTCTCAAAGCTTTTAGACTAAGAGTGGCACAAATTGCTGACCCAATTCTGTCAGCCTTGCCTTCTCAACTTCACTAAACTCATAAGGCACGATTTTCCCGACCCCAAGAGTTCCGATGACTTTTCCAGTCTCGTCTAAAATAGGAACTGCTAACGATCCAGAAACACCCGTCTTGCGCGCATCTTCTTTTGCTACTCCACCGAGATCTTGCTGAAGGTTACAAAGCTCCACTGGCTCCTTGCTAGACGCCGCTACTCCCGCAATTCCTTTTCCAAAGGGTATCGTGGAAATCTTATCGATGAGAAATTCTGGCACTCCCATCTGCACCACCAAATGCAACCACTCCCCATCCGCCCGATGCAAAGTCCCTGTCTGACATTCAAACTCTGCCATCGCTTCTTGTAATTTTTGTTCTACTTTCATGTTTTGTTAGAATTATTTTAAGGAACCACCGAGAGCGCATCGCATTTCAAAAAAGCCATCACCTTGCGCTCTGAGTCCAACTGACCCTTCGCGTCTTTTGGTGATACCACTCCCGCTAAAAAAAATTGGCCTGAAACGACAGATACGCTGGTGTCGATATTGATCACATAAAAGTTAGGCATAGTAACTTTAAAAGGATTTCCTAATATATCTTTACCCTCACGCAAAATCGTATTTTCCGATTGCCAGACGAAGTTGGAAAGAAATCGAACATCAATGAATTTATCATTCTCACTTATGTATGCTTCAGCTTCAAAAGAAATTCCTACGTTACGCGTCTCAAAAGCCGTAGGATTACCGAAACATACAGGAATACCATCTGTAGACTTAAATTCCTTATCAGCTTTCTCTTTATTTTCTGAGAATTGATAATCCGTAGGATATATTGTCTCTTGCTTGGATGCTGATGAAGTTTTCAGACCGACTTTACTGACTACCATTTGAGTATCGATAATCTTCGCCGCATCCTTATCCACCATTTCCTGAACTTTCATCCGCAGAGCTGTCGCGTCTGAACTTGTCGGTTTATGCTCCATCAAAAGCCGAGTAAGATCTTTGTGAGACATCTCAATAAGCTCAAGCTGCACAGCTATGTTTTTTGGAGCGATGGCCTCGGGATTTGCCGCGAAGGGATCTACCACCTTAGCCTCTTTCTCTTGCCCGAAAGCAGATAGACTGACTAACCATCCAACAAACAGAGCCGCGAAAATAACTTTCATCAGGTTCTTTGTTTAGCAGCCTGAACTCCTCCGCCAAGCCGAAAAGCTTTAGAGATCAAATGGATGATTCACTAAGAATCCTAAGTGCATCTTCATCCATGCGCACTGGAATGCAGTCAATCGGAGTGATAACACCCTCGGGAGTGCGAACAACGTTAGCAGAACGAAGGTCAAAAACGGCAGTATCTTCTCTCACAAACGCGAGTGAATCAGAGTAGCCAACAGAGAACCGCGCCGGTAATTTTCTAAAGCCCAGATGATTGACCATCAAAGTAACGATTTCATCCGGACTGGCTCCCACACCCTGAACATGAGGTTGGCGGGTTATAATCCTAGGCTTCAATCGAGTTCCACCTACACCAACAAATGACACGCTATCGGCGAAAAGTTCATTTTGAAGAATGAGTCTCCCCAAGTATTCGAGTGGAAGAGCGGGCTGCAATCTGGGAGCACCGAAATCAAAATCAACGACGTAACCCATAGCTGCTGGTTTGGAAAACTTGAGCCAATAAACCCCCTCCTCAACAAAGGTCAAATCGTGCTCACGCCCACCTTCTTTTAACGGTTGGAGACCTTCGAAGAAGCATCCCGCTTCTTCTGCCCAACTGACGAGCCTTCTGAGGCTTTCGTCGTAAACTGACCATTCGTCGATTTCGCCATCTGGTCCACCTGGGCGTAGGCTTTTCGCGAGGTCGTTGCAGGCCTCGATGAGCGAACGATCGCGATCTGGTGAAGGTATGAGGTCTGATTCATTCAATTTCAGAAAGATGAAACTATATTTCTCAGCAAAATCCAACCAAATTTCCTGAATTATCTTTACCCATTATCCCATACCCCCACTCAAACAAACCGCTGCGCAATCGGCATTCTTCTTCCGATACCGAAAGCTTTCGAGGTCACGCGAATGCCCGGAGCTGCTTGCTGACGTTTCCATTCGTTGAGATCCACGCGTCGCTGAATCCAGCGAACCATGATTTCATCGAAACCACGTTCGACAATCTCCTCAGCCCCAAGGTGTTGCTCGACGTAGAGTTTTAAAATTTGATCCAGAACATCGTATTCCGGCAGAGTGTCTTGGTCTTTTTGATCCGGACGTAGTTCCGCGCTCGGTGGTTTTTCGATGGTATTCCATGGGATCCGTTCCTGATCTCGATTTATCCAACGTGCCACTTCGAATACTTTGGTTTTCGGCAAATCAGAAATCACTGCCAACCCGCCGCACATATCGCCGTAGATGGTGCAATAACCCACAGCAAGTTCGCTCTTGTTGCCGGTCGTAAGCAGAAGATGGTTGTCTTTGTTAGACAAGGCCATCAGCAACAAGCCGCGCAGCCTTGCTTGCATGTTTTCCTCGGTCACATCCTCTTTTCTCCCTTCAAACAACGGAGCCATCGTTTTCTTCACCGATTCAAACGCAGCAGAAATTGAAATCTCATCACAGCGAATTCCCAGATTCTTCGCGAGATCAAATGAATCGGTCACGCTACCCGATGAAGAATACGGACTCGGCATGGTCAAGCCATGAACATTTTCCGAACCTAGCGCATCCGCCGCGATCACAGCTGTTAGAGCCGAATCGATTCCGCCACTTAATCCAAGGCATACCGATGAGAATCCGCATTTTGTAGCATAGTCGCGAAGGCCCAAAACTAGAGCAGAATAAAGTTGTTCAGCATCGCTGGTACGAAGCGTTTCTACTTCACCACCTGCCGCCACATCAACCACCCTAGATTCTTCAGTGAAACCTGAAAGCTGTGCGATCACTTCTCCCGTTGCATCCACCACCACTGAATGACCATCAAACACCAACTGATCATTGCCACCCATCGAGTTGCAATAAACCACAGGCACGCGTGCTTCCTTCGCGACATCGGAAAGCATTTGTCGACGACATGCAGGTTTGCCGAGATGAAACGGCGATGCGCTCATGTTTAAAATTAAATCAACACCTCGTGCACACAACTCCGCCACCGGATCGCGATCGTAAAATGGGCGCTGCAAATAATCCTCTGTCCAAATATCCTCACAGATCGTCACGCCTATCCGTTTTCCATTCCATTCAAATGGCGCGCAGACTTCACCCGGCTCAAAGTAGCGGCGCTCGTCGAAAACATCATAGGTTGGCAATAAGGTTTTGAAAAATCTCTGTCTGATTTTGCCCGATTCCAACCATGCCACCGCATTGCGATACGGCTTGCCAATTTCTCCTGTATGGAAATCGACATATCCTACCAAAAGCGGCACCGCCTTGGTTTCGTCTGCGAGGTAATCGAGTGCCTGCAAACATTTCGGAACGAACTGGCTTTTGAAAACCAGATCGCGGGGTGGATAGCCGACCAAGCTCATCTCTGGGGTCACCACCAAATCCGCACCCTTTTCCAAACACTCACGGTATGCCGCGAGTATGCGTTTTGCATTCCCGGGAAAATCCCCCACCACGGCGTTGATCTGTGCGATGCCTATCTTCATGTATCCGCACAAAGCAAACAGCCCAAACAAGCGATGACCAACTCAAAAATCAACCTGAACAAGAAACCTAGAGCTTTTCCAAATATCCTTTGGCCGCAGCAACGATTTCCTCCGCCCGAACCTCATCATAACGCAGTTTCCCATCAAAAGCCCAAACCACCCCAGGCCATGCCGGATCATTGGTGAAACGACCGACCACATGGATGTGCATCTGCCTCACCATGTTTCCAATGCAAGCAACGTTGAGCTTTTCCGGTTTGAAATAAGCCGAGACAAATTCTGAGATCTCCCGAATCAACAAAGTGACTTCGTGAAACGTCTGCTCATCCAGTTGATGCAAATCCTCAATCCCTTCCTCCACTTCAGGCACAAGTATGAACCAAGGAAAATTCGCCTCATTCTTCAGTAACACCCGGCAACCACGTCGACGAGCAATTTCAAGACCGCCAGACGCCAGACGAGGACTCAACTCAAAAGCCATACTATTGTTGTTTCCGTATTCCTGAGGCGATGTCTTCTGACAATTTACCTAACAGTTTTGACTGCGCCGCGACCATCGTCTCGAAATCACTTGAAGCGATGGATTCTTTTCCAACGAACGTTTTCGACTCCACCAAACGCCGACTCGGCAGAGCGTAAATCCGCCAGCTTGCTTCAAGATGCGCGTAGCCGTCATCTCCTGCAATGAACTCACGAATATCCATCGCCACTTGATAATCCACCTCGCTATCGCGCGACCAAGGATATGTGCGCACATTTCCCGTCTTCAACTTGCGACCTAGGTTGATCGATAAAACCCGTGAGATTGAGTAATCCAAATCCCCCGCCCATCGATGATCTTTTGCGATCTCCATTTTGTTCGCACTGGTTTTCACCACCAGATTCGAACGGTTCACATACTCCGCCAAAATCACTGGTCCCACACCGATCGCAACTCCACCACCCGATGGACTCGGCCCTTCCGCACTTAAAGTGTAAAACGTCGGATACGTCGAACCGCACCCAACAAACATCCACACCGTGCAAATAATGATAAAAAATGATTTCATGATTATCTGCGTGGAACCAGCGATTTTGGACTTGGATCTTTCGAATGATCTTTACCAAAGAGCAATGAATTGGGCTTTTCTTTAATGGTATCGGAAAGCGCCTCCATCGATCTCATCGCAGCACGAAACTCATCCAGAGTTCGCAACAAATCCCCTTGAACCGCACCATCAGGACCCAGACTGGTAATGGATTTTTCTAATTCAACGAGGGTGGTCTTCAAATTACCGGGCAACTCTTTGAACTCCGGATCCTCCATCGTCTCACGCGCCACTTTCGCAACCGCACTCAACTCTTTTAAAACCGCCCTCGATTCCTCAGCGGTCGTCGTGAACTCATTCACTGCTTTCTCGATAGGCAATTTATCTATCTTCTCCAAGATCGATGCCAGTTTCACCTCAAGCTGCGCAAAGCCGGAATACAAGGTCGGAACAACTGGCAATTCTCCCTGAAATACCAATTCCTGAGCGAGTTCATCAGGATAATAATCGAAATCCACATACATCGCTCCTGTAAGCAAACTGCCCGTCTTCAGAGTGGCTCGTAAGCCTTTGCGCACTGCATCAGCTAACTGATTTGTTTGTTGATTTACATCTTCTAACCGACTCGCCCGTAACAAGCTCGGATCAATTTCCACCAATACGGGAACTCGCTGGTTATCCAACTCAGGAACATAATCGAAGGAAATATTCCTCACCCTACCAATCGGGATACCTCGGTATTCCACAGGCGCATTTTTGGATAAGCCTCTCACACTCTGATCAAATAAAAGCAGCATTTGCAGAGAAGGATTAAAGGTCGATGACGCTGCGGAATCCGCATCGCGATGAAGAGTAAAGACCGCTCCATCCTCAACCAAATCCCCTGCAGCCAGCCCTTCTGGAACCGAGAAAGAAACACCTCCTGAAACCATCGCCTGAAACGAAGGCGTTCTAACTTTAAATCCATCAACCCCAGCGGAAATATCAATACCACTGGTATTCCAGAATCTCGTATTTCTCGTCACCAAGTTCTGATATTTCTCTTCGATGAAAACCTCATACTCAATTTGTTGCTCATCAAAATCGAGATACCTCGACTCAACCCGCCCCACTTCAAATCCACGATAATAAACCGGCGATCCGACAATCAATGATCTCGCCTCGTCTGAAACTAGAGTCAAACGTCTACCTGGGATAGTCCGACTCGTCGCAGGCGGAGTTTCAAGCCCCTCCCAGTTTTTACCACCTCTATCACCATAACCCGGATCTAACTCAATATACGCACCCGTGAATAACGTTTCCAGACCAGAGACATCAGCCGCAGTCACACGCGGTTTAACCACCCAGAATCGAGTCCCTCTACGTAACAAATGATCACTGCCAGAGTTTAATTCACAATAAACTAAGACCGACTTCAAATCATCGGAAAGCTCAATTTTTGAAACTTTACCCACTGTCACAGAACGGCACTTGAGTTCCGTCTTTCCCGCCGCAATCCCATTTGCCGTTTCGAACCGAATCTGAATTTCATGTCCGTTCGACCCTAAATTTTTGATCAACAACCATCCACCGATTAATACCGCTAAAATAGGAACCACCCAAACCATGTTCCATCTCTGGGCGGCTTGAATCGCTGGTTTTTCGGCTTGGATGTGTTGCTTACTCACAATCTGAATTTATTTTATCCGGTTCAGTTTTACCCTCAAGCTGATCCCAGAGCAATCTTGGATCAAAACTCATAGCAGCTAACATCGTCAGGATCACGACACCCGCAAAAGCAAGTGCCCCCGGTCCTGGCGTGACCGTCATGTAATTGCCAAGCTGTACCATCGCCACGAGAATCGCCACCACAAAAATATCCACCATCGACCACCTCCCGAGCAATTCCGTCACCCAATACACCTTACCCAACATCTTGGCGGAGTAGGGAATCATCCCTTTTGCCGCCCCACAAAGCCAGAGCAACGCAATTATCTTTAGTAGTGGTATAAGTATGGATGCACTAAAAATGACAATCGCAATTGGATAGGAACCCATTTGCCAAAACTCGACTAATCCACTGATGATAGTCTTTTCTCTAGGAATACCCAGTTCACGTATCGTCAAAATCGGCAATAAATTCGCAGGTATATACAAAACCGCTGCCGACAGCATCAATGCGATTGTCCGATTGATGCTGTCGGGCTTACGGAAGTGCAAATGAGCCCCACAACGCGGGCATACTCCAATCGAAATCGGCGATGCCTTCTCGCAAATATGACAGCTAGCCAATCCTTGCTCTGCACCGCGTGGTGGATATGAATTTGCCTTATACATGGTTTTTAGCCACCTCCAAGCGATCCCATAGCTCCTTCTTATCGATAGCAGCAACTGCTGCCGCCATACAGAACATTAATACAGCAAACGCCCAAAAACCCATCCCGAAATGTAAATCCGCTAATTTTCCGAGTTTCATCAAACTGACAAGAACGCCTAACAAAAAGACCTCAATCATATTCCAAGGCTCGGTAATACTGATCCAACGAGCGACAAACATCCCGCCCGGGGCAATCCGTCCGAACAACAACGGAACACAGACATACACCAAACCCCCAGCTAAAATCAGAGGTGTTAAAATGGTAAAGACAGCCACCCCCCAGCCCACGATAGGCGTCCCCTCATGAATCAGGGCATGCGCTGCTCTCGGCAAAGTAAGCGTAGTCCTTATACTCCCAGCATCCATTGTTATAAACGGCGTCGTATGCACCAAGACCATCAATAATAATGCTGTTAGAGAAAATGCAGTAACTCTCACCAATGAAGCAGGGCGATTCTGGTAAAGAGTCGCACCACAACACTTGCATTTCACCCTCATACCTTCTGCTATCGAATCCGCCTTATACACAGCATCGCAGAAATGACAGATCGCATAATGCGGTCCGCCTCTCGGCCTAGGCCATGACAATATGGAAAGACGTTTTCTCAATGTGATTTTCGTGATCGCGTCGCAACGACTCGTTGTTTCAACTCTCCTAGATTTTCAATTCCGCATTCCACAAAATCTCCCGCTTGCAAGTAACGTGGCGGCTTCATTCCCATCGCGACTCCACTGGGAGTTCCTGTTGCTATCACATCACCTGGCAACAGCGTCATGAAGCGACTGATATAACTGACTATATGTTGCACTCCAAATAACATATCCTTTGTCCAGCTATTCTGGCGCATTTCACCGTTCACATGGCACCACAATCTTAACGCTTGTGGATTTTTGATCTCATCAACCGATACCAATGCAGGCCCCATCGGTGCAAAGCTGTCGCAGCTTTTTCCCTTCGTCCACTGACCGCCATGATCTTTTTGAAAAGCGCGTTCCGAGTAATCACAGAAAACTGAATAACCAGCCACATGCGACATCGCTTCTTTCTTGGTAATATCCTTTGCTAATTTTCCAATCACTACCGCCAACTCCACCTCGTAATCTAACTTCTTCGCATCACGCGGAATCTCAACATCATCAAACGGCCCACTCCATGCCGTGGTGGCTTTCATAAAAAGCACTGGCTCTGTCGGAATATCACCGCCCATTTCTTTCGCGTGCTCCATGTAGTTTTGTCCGACACAAACAATTTTCGATGGCCTCGCAATCGGAGGACCCAAACGTGCCATAGGATCAATTTCCACACCTCCTGGACAACCTTGCTGAACCCATTCCGCCAAACTCTCCATCCCTCCCATCGCAAAAAACGCCTCATCATAATCCATGAACTCCCCGCTCGCATCTATCTTGCGCCCATCTTCCAATAAAACCCCCGGTTCTTCCCGCCCAGCTTCGCCAAATCGTATCAGTTTCATCGTTTTAAAATGCGATCTGCATCCTAAGCAAATTCCCTAAGATATCCAGCCTTAATCCCAGCCAGATCGATCCACCAAAACATGTATGATACTAATTGGCTTTTTCTATTTCAATCGACTGATCTCCTTTGGGATTTTGAGGCGTCACGCTGCGGTAAAATTTGCCACAAGCTGTGAGATTCCCATCTATATCAAACAGCGCAGAACTCGTTCCCTGCGGACTATCAATCTTGAACAAAAACCATGAATAACCTGCGATCCAATCCTGCTGCTCCATCCATGGTAAAATCTCTTTCATGAACGCAAGGACCGCTTCAGGTTTGTGCTTATGTTTATGAATATCCCCACCTGTTTTCCAATCAGCTGGGGCGAATTCCGTAATCAATAACGGACGCCTCCCATACTTTTCGTGAATCCTTTTTAACTTAACTTTGAAGGATTCAGCATTCGTTCCTCCATACCAATGCACGCCGATATAATCGACCCGATACCTCCTCTTATCCGCCTCTTTCATGAAATTGAGCTGGCCCCCAAAGTCCGGCCACTGATTGGCTAAACTAAGCTTTGGTGCTTGGATGCGTGAGATGGGTAGTAGATCATGGATAATAGATCAAGGATGGAGTTGGTGAGGGACTCGAAAATGTGAAGCTGAAGCGGAGGGCCGAGCACGCAACGGAGCGGAGCGCAGTGGAGTGTGAGGACCGCAGCGGAGGCTTCCCATTTTCGCCGCGCCTGGGGACTGGTTCATGCTGCTTTAGTTGTTGGGGGTGTTGCCTGATAGACAT
>JAJTHK010000156.1 GCA_021298895.1 Luteolibacter sp. | reverse complement strand
TGACGGGATCGAGAGGCGAGCAGATGTGAGTGCATATCATGACTCGCCTAATCTGGCTGTTTTAGAGTGAAAGTCTAGCGCGAATCTTAAAAGCCTTGAAAGCTACGCTTTCAAGGCTCTGCGATGCAATCGCCCTGGAATTCTCATAAGCGGGCTTGGTTTGTGATATCATTGTGCTAGCTTGCGTCTCGATGAGCCCCGGAAGGCGGGTGCGGGAATTTGCTGTGCGGTTGATCATGATGTCGTTCTTGGTGGAACGACCGTGCTTGTGAGTGATGGGTTTCACGAATGCACACCTACAAACTATGAAATTATTTATCGGAAATTTATCTTACGACACTACAGAACAAAAACTCGCAGAAGCACTCGCAGAAATCGGAACGATTGTTGATTTTCGACGCCCAAAGGATTTTGATACAGGTAACCCACGTGGGTTCGCCTTCATCACTATGGACAGCATGGAATCCGGGGAGAAAGCGATTCGTTTGTTAGATGGAATGAAGATGGATGGCCGTGAATTGAAAGTGAATGAGGCGGAAGAGCGCAGAAACGATCATCCAGCCGATCGCCCAGTAAAAGTTTCGATGAATATCCCGAAGCAGCGCCCCGTTGACGACAGGCCGATTGGAAAAGACGGAATGCGGGTGCGTTATAAGGGGATTTAATTATCCATGAAGAGCGTGAAAGTTCTTCACAGTTCAAAAATCAAACATCAACGATCATCAATCGTAAATCGCATGAAATGATCAAACCCCCGTGATAAGGAATTGTTTGACTCCGCTTCACTCAGTCCAAGCAGTCAGGACTGCGTCTTAGTTTTCAAGTTCGCTAATGCTCACAAAGCATTGACGATTGATGAATGATGATTGTTGATGTTTGAATGAAGAGGCGTGACTGGAGTCGCGCGATCCACATCAATCCACAAGATTATCGACTCGTTGTGCGAGTTCGATATCGAGTTCGGTGACACCACCGACATCATGGGTGGTGAGCTTGAGAGTCACCTTGGTGTATTTGATGGTGATGTCTGGGTAGTGCTGGGCTTCCTCAGCAATCTCACCGACGTTGTTAACGAAATCGATTCCATCCATGAATTCCTCAAACTCGAATGAGCGCGTGATGGAATTTTTCTCAATCTCCCATTCAGGGCATTTTTTGAGTGAGTCTTTTAAATCGCCTTTTTCTAACAGTTCTGACATGTGATGTGGAGTTCGTTGGATGTGTGTTGCGAGAGATTGGGCGGATGTTTTCGGAATTGGCAAGCCCGTGTTTGAAGTTTCTTATATTTTTTATATTTTGATAAATTGAAGTAATTTCCGGCTCGAAACCAGGTTGCAAAGGGCGCTTGGCTGTGACAGCTTTAGTTTATGAAAAAATTGGTTTCCTTCTTATTTTTGGCCTTATTCATGGGGATTGTGTCTTCCTGTGCACCATCGACCCCTCAGAAGCGTATCCAGGAACGCCCTCAGGACTTCGCGAAACTCAGTGAAAAGCACAA
This sequence comes from Luteolibacter sp., assembly GCA_021298895.1. Lineage (GTDB taxonomy): Bacteria > Verrucomicrobiota > Verrucomicrobiia > Verrucomicrobiales > Akkermansiaceae > Luteolibacter. Next base: position 13,198 of record JAJTHK010000156.1, on the reverse strand, counting down.
AGAATTGGTTTCTAAGGGCGAAATTGTCAAAGGAATGAACAAGGATGCAGTGTATTTTGCATGGGGAAACCCCGCGTCCCAGTCGGAAGGTCAACGGAATGGGAAGTTCTCAGAGCGCTGGGATTATGAAGGACGTTACCCTGTGGTCAGGCACAATTTCTTCGGTGGTTACACAACGGGAGGATTTGGACCCTATGGATATTCTGGATACAGTGCGGGTTTTGGTCCTGAAGTAACCTATATTCCCTACGTTAGAGCCTCGGTCTGGTTCTCAGCGGGTAGGGTAGATGAATGGGTGAGAGAGCGCTGATCGTTATTTCTGGTAAGTAAGGTTTTATAGAGTGAACGATATGATGCGACGAATGATATTTGCGGTGTTGGGAAGCTTGGCTTTGGTGATGGGGTTTTCATCTTGCTTAACGCATTCTGGTTTAACTGGGATTTCTGCCTACCAAGCTTATGATAGGCCCGCAAAACTCCCGAGTCATCCATCTGCGGTGAAAGTGAAGGTATCTCTCTCGAAACAGCGTGTTTATGTGATGGAGGGTAGAGAAATGCTGATGGTGATGCCGGTTTCGGTGGGTGCGCCAAACACACCGACCCCGACGGGGAATTTTCTTATCAAGAACAAAGAAACCGGGCGTCGGGATCATATGCATGGTTATGCAACGGACGGGAAAACGTATCGTAAAGTGAAAGGTGGCGCTGCTCCAGCGGGTTGGAAATACAAAGGAATACCGATGCCGTATTGGTGTGAGTTTGAGCCAGATTATGGGTTCCACACGGGTTGGGTCAAACATTCGCCATGCACCAATGGCTGTATTCGCATGCATGAAAATTTAGCACCGAAGTTTTTCCGCATGGTTTCTGTGGGCACGCCAGTATCGATTGAATACACGCAACCTGAAGATACAGAACATGCAAACATCCCATTGCATCCTGATGCAGGCCCGTTAAAAGATTACTCAGGAGATATGTATTTAGGTGATGGATATTTCTCGCATCACAAAACTCCGCATTTTGATTGAGGTTATGACCAAGCGATTTGCGATTCTTTTCTATGGATCGATCATTGACCTTGCATCGTAGCTAGATCAGTTGCCATGTTGCTGAATTGGAAATGAAAAAATTCTCAGAGATAATCACACATCCAGGTAGTTCGCACAAAGACGAGTTTCTTGCGTGCAGCTTACTGGTTGCCGTGCATGAAGCTCCAATCCTGCGACGTGATCCAACTCAGCAAGATATCAGCAATCCACGCATTGCAGTGGTAGATGTCGGCGGGTTCCATCAGCCAGAATTGGGAAATTTTGACCATCACCAGTTTCCGAAAGATCACCCGCCGACGTGTTCACTGAGCTTGGTGTTGATGGATATGGGGTTGTATGAAGATGCGCGGCAATACTGTGATTGGCTGGAAGTCGCGGAGTGGTTTGATACTCGTGGGCCGCAAGAGACAGCCGCTTGGTTGGGGGTAGAGCGCGAGTTGCTTGCGAAATTGAACTCAACCGTCGATCTTACTTTGCTTCGTAGATTCGCAGTGATGTCGGAAATTCGCTCGGGTGAGCCGATGTGGGAGGTCATGCGTTGGATAGGAACGGATTTGATTGGCTACCTAAGATCGCTGCGGGAAAAACTGAGTGAGATAGCGCGTAGCAGCGAAATATGGGAAATCGGCGAAGGCGATGCGCGTTTCCGCATTCTGTTTTTGCCGCGCTCTGCAAATATTTCCGAAGATGCGTCAGCGGGTCTGGCGCGGTATGCAGCTGGATTACCAGAGGACCAGCAAGTGATAGGAATGGTCTATCCAGATCGGCGTGGGGCTGGCTTTGCGCTTTCGCGGTTCAATGACAATCTAGGTTTGGATTTCATGTGCGTGGAACAGGAGCCGGATGTGCATTTTGCTCACATTCGTGGTTTCGTAGCTAAAACTTCCGCGGTGGATTTGGACAGAATTCGCGAGTTGCTGATGAAAAGTCGCGTGACAGTCTAACGGAATATGTCAGCCTAGGGGCATGAGTGATATTTCGATTTCGAGTCTGAAAGAGCAGGCGGGCGATGTGCCATTGATCGCGTCCATCATCGCGCAATTGCAATCGCGCTCAGTAAAGTCCACCAAAGACGGCAAACCGTTTCTCGATCTCGTTTTCGTGGATTCTACGGGATCGATCAGTTTGAAAGTTTGGTCGAATGCACCGCTTTACACTGAGATAGAAAAAATGGCGATCCATGCAATCATGCGACTTGATGGCGAGTGGACGCAAAACCAATACGGCGTGAATGGCAGCAACATCAGTTGGTCATCACTGCAAGAGGAAGAGATCGCTGTATTTCTCGCAGGCGATCCTAAGACGCGCGATAAACAACAACGCGACTATGCGGAGATTATTGGATTCTGCCAGAGCATGACGGATCCGAGGCTGAAACGTTTGGCGGAGTGTTTTTTTGAAAAGATGGGGGATCGATTTGGCCGCACCGCGGCAGCTCGGAAAAACCATCACGCTCGGCGGGGAGGGTTGGTGGAGCATGTCGCGCAAATGATGCGTTCTGCTAATGCGATCTGTGGCATTTATCCTGAGCTGAATCGGGATCTCATGATCTCCGGTGTCTTGTTTCATGATTGCGGCAAGCTGTGGGAAAATTCTTATCCAGAAGAAGGTTTTGCACAGATTCATTCGAAGTATGGAGAGATGTTAGGTCACATCCCAATGGGTATAGAGCTCGTCAATAAACTTTGGAATGATCTATCAGATACATCTGAGTTCGATGCTTACACAGAAGCCAAACCCGCAACCGAAGAAGTTAGGATCCATCTTTTACATCTCATCGGAAGCCACCACGGACAATTGGAATTCGGTTCTCCAGTGCTACCAAAAACACCTGAAGCTCATGCGCTGCATTACATCGATAATCTCGACGCCAAAATGGAAATGCTACGTGATGCCTACGCTCAAAGCGCGGAAATTGCTCCTGGGATTTACGATAGAGTGTTTCCGTTGGCCACGAACCTGATCAAGCCGCTGGCGGGGTTTGAGGGGGGGGTCTAATCTTGATTCCTTCAGAATATGAATTCATCTTGCTCAAGATTATTGTGCTGATAGGAAGATTCTAATGCTTCCTGATTTTCATCAACATCTTCACATGAAGGATGGCTTTTGTTATCCTGACTGGAACACAATTTCGGATATTATCGAAAATAATTTTTCAGAGTTGGAATGGAATTCGGCTTGGCTGCATGTAGCACGATTATGGGTTGAGCGCATACGTGATCAACTTGATGAGGATTATCATATTTATGAAACACCTAATTTTTTGATTTTATCACAAGCATCTAAAAGAATCGCAAATGATATCTGTAAATCTTACGAGGAGTCACTGAAACAAATTTTACTGAATTTTGATGGAGTGGCTTCAGACGCAGGATACGGAAAACATGTCGTATTGATGTTTGGGAGTATCGACGATTACTACGGTTATTTGTATTATTTTTATCCTGATGGAGACCATCCAATGTCGGGTGGTGTGTGTTTGAGTGGTGAAGGTTATGTTCACTTCGCATTTCCGACGACAGATTATTCTTCTTACCGAACAGTACTGGTTCATGAGTTGACACATGGGTGCCTTGGTCACCTTCCTCTTCCAACATGGGTGAATGAAGCGCTGGCGATGAGAATGGAGCAATCCATATGCGAAACCGCTACTTTCCATCTCGATCAAGAGATTTACGATAAGCATATAGCTCATTGGAATGAGGAGACTATTCAGGAGTTTTGGACTGGAGAATCATGGGAAGTTCCAGGCAATAGTTTCGAGCTTAGCTATAATCTCGCCCAAATACTTTGGCGCAAAATTGAGGTAGATATAGGGCCTCCTCGTTCCGAGATATTAGATTTTATCTCCAAAGTGCATTTTGAAGATGCTGGTGAGTCGGCTTTCCATGAAATTTTTGATCTAAGCCTTGGCGATCTCGTGGAAGATTTTTTGGGAAATGGTAATTGGGAACCGAAACCTAAACAGTGGCCGAATAATTCAGCAGATGGACTCGGAATAATAATTTGCTCTTGGATCACAGGATCTATTTGACCCAGTTTTTCAGGAAGGTTTGCCAGTGTTGGTCTGCCTTCGAATGATCGCTCGGGTCTAGAGAAATATATACTTTGTGAAAAGCTGCGCCGGCGAGAGGGAGGTTTTTATTTTGTGGATTTTTTCGGGCAAGTATAGGATCGGATACAGGTGGAGTGGTCTCTAATAACTTATCGACCAAATCTGAAAATTGATTGGCGACAAACTTTTGCGTTCCCTTGCCTTTATCATGATGCAGCGAAATCGGCGTTTTGTATTCGATGATGGGTTTGTCATCGGTGTTGATAGGGTAATTATCAAATAAGCTGCGTGATGCGCTTACGTTGCCGCAGTAGAACAGTAGAATGTCTCGTTGGTTTGGGAGGTGTAAATGTTGAACGGCGTTCACATCTGTATCGGAAATGGGTTGGCGGCTGACATTTTTTTCGAAAAACTCATCAGTCGGTAGCGTTGACTTGTCCTGGTGACCAATCAGAGCTGCAATTTCCGCACCTGGCTGGAAGTTGTGACGCCATAGTGTGACTTGATTGAAGGCGGAGAGCATGGTTTTGGTGATGACGCCAAATTCATATTCCGAGATCTGATAGAGTGGCAGCCATTGCACATAGACGCCACCAGGGTTCAGGCGTTTTTTAGCCGATTGATAATGCTCAAGGCTATAGAGGCTGCCAGTGCCGCGGTGATAGGGGATGAATAGGTCGGCATTGATCATGTCGAACTTTTTGTCGGTGGCCATCAGGTGATTACGGCCGTCTTCGACGATGACTTTTGCTCTTGGATCGCTAAACAAGCCGTTGGTGTAGTCGGTATTGTCGACTTTTCCGGTCATGTATTTTTTCGAAGCTTTGACCACATCTGGCAGTAACTCGCAGACGGTGACTTCTTTGATGTTTCTGAATTCTTGTTTGTTTAATGCTTCACCGGCTGTGGCACCTGTGCCCATGCCGAGGTAGAAAATGCTTTCGGTTTCTGGATAGATGAGAAGCGGGACTCGGGTTTGTAAAATTTGCGATATTCTCGAAGAGGTTGATCCCAAGCTGTAGCCTGAATTCACTTTGATGGAGTGTCCTGCTGTGTTGCTTTGCACGACCGAAACCGTACCATCGCTGGCTTCCCATACTTCGACGATGGTTTCAGGCTCGGTGTCGAAGACGGTTCCTGTGACTGGAAGATTATTGGGATTAAGAATCGTGAGACATACGATAAAGATAAAAGCTGTTAGAATTTTTGTGGCGCCCAAAGTCGCGCTTTTTCCAGTTGGCATAACCAATGCGACGATAAAATAGCTCGCTGCAATGATCTGAACAGAACGCCATATTCCCAGGAATTGGAGCAACAAGAATCCACAAATCATAGCGCCGAGAATGGCGCCAACGGTGTTGATAGCGGAGAGAGCACCGATACTTTTGCCGGGTTGATCTGCATAACGTTCTTCGCTTTTCATCAAAAACGGAAATACCGTCCCGAGAACTAGGCAGGGTAGTCCGATGGTTGCAAAACCGGTTTTGAAGAGATTCCATATGTAATTTGCAAACGAAACATTTGTCGGAATCATCTGCAATTTATCGGTGATAGAAGAAAAGATGAATGGTGAGATCGCGACGCCGATGCCGCTCAATATCATCAGGAAAAATAGTGTCTTGATAGGATGTGCGCTGCGTTTTGCTAACCATGATGCGAACAATGCACCGAGCGCCAAGCAGATGAGCACGACAATCAGAACCGCGGAAAAACTGTAGACAGAATTTTCATGAACTTGAGCGAACATCCGTGTCCAAAGGACTTCGAGTGCTAGCACGTTGAAGCCAGAAATGAAGGCGAAGGCGTAGATGACATTTCGTGATGTTGCTTGCGGTTGTTCGACCACGGGTTCGGCGATTTCTTTTTTCTTCGCTGCCGATTTTTTGGAGCTGTTTGATTTTTGTTCAGGTGCAACAACTGCGGCTTCACCGAGTGTGGTTTCAGGTTTACGTGCAATGAGAAATGAAACCAAAGCGATGGCGAGTGAGATGAAGATCCCGAGAAAGCAGGTGAGTTTGAAACCTAACAGAATAATGAGAAAGAAACCGGTGATGAAGGCTCCGGCGGCAGCGCCGATGGTGTTGATGCCGTAGATTTTAGCTGCGGTAGTACCGAAGCTGGTTTGAGTGCGGATGAGAAATTGTCCCAAGACTGGAATCGTTCCGCCCATGAAGAAGGACGGAGGGAAAACCATCAACAAAGTGAGCAGGCATTTTAGGATCAGCAGATTCGTGCCTGGGCCGACGGATTGGTAGATGATGGGATATAGGCTGTTGAAATAATTCAGGACGGCCAAGAAGAAGATTCCAGAAACGGCTATTCCAACTTCCAGCCATGCGTAAGTGGGGAGTAGCTTTGACAAGCGCGCACAGCGGTTTCCCCAGAACCAGCTACCTGTAGCTAATCCTAGGAAAAAAATTCCGAGTGTGATGGCTGCGGCATAGGAAGTATTTCCGAGCAGAAGTCCCAACTGTCGCATCCAGAGGATTTGATAGAGTAACCCCGCAAAACCGGAGAAGAACACCATCAGATAAAAAATACCGCGCTTGGACTGATTCATAGGTGGGTTTTCCTATGGCCTCACTCCTGATGTCTTGCACGAGGCTCGCGTTTGGCGACGGTGTCTGCGCCGGGAGCGGTGACGAAGGGGCCGCCTTCTAATGGAGCAACTCCAGTGGAAGCAACATCCGGCATGTCGGTAGGGCGGCCTGCGAGCGGGAAATCTTTACGCAATGGGAAGAACGGATAGCCCTCCCACATCAGAATGCGTCTGAGATTCGGATGACCGCTGAAAGGGATGCCCATCATGTCCCAGACTTCGCGTTCATGCCAATCGGCCCCCGCCCAGAGATTGACAGCGGTCGGTACAGCTTCGTCTTCGGAGACCTTGGCTTTCAGGCGCAGGTGGCGGGTGTCGTCGAGCGAAGCTAGTTCGTAAACGACTTCGAAACGTGGGTCTTCGCCGAAGTGATCGAGTGAGGAAATATCTAACAACATTTCATAACCTAATTTTTCTTTGCAAATCGCCAGGGCTTTGGGCAGTGCTTCGAGCGTGAGATTGAGCGTGTGTTCGCCGCGGAATTCGAGCTCGGAGATGATGCCTTTTTCGAGAGCATTACGCAGGGCAGGTAGATCGTTTGAGGCAACTGGGCTAGTAAGGGTTGCTGACATGTTAGGAAAGGGTTCGGTGGATAAATAGATGGATGGATTTTCAGACGTTTTCTTCAATAAACGTTTTCTTTTGATCCATGGTGGAGTGCTCCAATTCGATTTTTTCCTGGAGTTTCATCAAGCCTTCGATGAGTGCTTCGGGACGCGGAGGGCAGCCAGAAATGTAAACGTCGACTGGGATGAGATTGTCGATGCCTTGCAGCACGGCGTAGGAGCGATACATCCCACCGGAAGAAGCGCAAGCACCCATGGCGATGCACCATTTTGGCTCGGGCATCTGATCCCACACGCGTTTCACGGCGAGAGCCATTTTGTAAGTGACGGTGCCAGCGACGATCATGACATCGGCTTGGCGTGGAGAGAAGCGCATGACTTCCATGCCGAAGCGGGAGATGTCGAAACGGGAAGAAGCGGTCGCCATCAGCTCGATTGCGCAGCAAGCAAGTCCCATCGGCATCGGCCAGAGAGAGTTCTTTCTCATCCAGTTGATCGCGGCATCGACCCGAGTGAAGATGATGTTGCCCTCGATCTTGGAATCGTAGGCGGCGTAGGTTGGGACAGTTGCGGTGCTTTCCATGGTGCGGCGTGGCTTGTGGGAAAGATGGTGGCTTGAGGCGGTTGGCTCAAGTGGATTGTGAAAAATTTCACAAGCAGGGAAGAATGGTAGGGGAAATCCCCCTTGACCTCGTGGCTGATTGGTTCATCTTGATATTGGATGAATGTGATATTTCAGCGCTGCTTTGCTGTGGTCTTCGCGATTTGTGTCGTGAGTCCGCCCTGCTGCTGTGCTTTTTCCCATGAAACGGGGACTTCTGAGGTTTCTTCCTGTTGTGGTGGTAAGAAAACCCCTGATTCAGAGCACGATTGTGGCTGTTTGAAAATGGAAGCCGCCACGGAATGGAAAACCAAAGAAGCGATTTCATTTAACCCTATCCAGCTTCCTAGCTACCCTGAATATGAAATGATTTCTCTTCCAGAATTTACGGAACTCGCAGAAGCGGTGATGAACCATGAGTTTGGGGTCGATACCAACCCACCCGCTCGAAGACGGGCATGGTTACAGTGTTTTTTGATTTGAGAAAATAGGGAGGTCGCTGTGTGTGACCGATTTCCGAGCCTTTGCTTGGATGAATCTTGTCTCGGCTTTTCGGCCATAAAAACCCTATTTTTTACCCTGGAATCTTTTCTATCATGAAAACGTTTTTTCTCTTATTTCTCCTAACTCTTCCTCAGCTACATGCTCGGTTGGTCGAGTATGATTTAACCATCGCCGAGCAAAAATGGACGCCCGGAGATATCAAACCTGTACGCGCGCTGACGATCAACGGCGGAATTCCCGGTCCGACGATACGGTTTCGAGTTGGCGACACCGCACGGATCCGCGTTCACAACCATTTAAAAAAAGAGGACACCTCGATCCATTGGCACGGTCTGTTGTTGCCAAACGCACAAGACGGTGTTCCTTACGTGACCACTCCACCTATCCAACCCGGAACGACGCATACCTTTGAATTTCCCATCACGCATTCCGGAACATATTGGTATCACAGCCACACAGGTTTGCAGGAACAGGTTGGCGTTTATGGTTCGATTGTGATCGAGCCTAAAGGTGGCGAAGCCATCAAGACGGATCGAGATCACGTCGTGGTGTTGTCAGATTGGACTCGTGAAAGCGGCGAGGAAGTCATGCGTTCTCTCACGCGAGGCACGGAGTGGTATCAGTTCAAAAAAGGCAGCTCGCAAAGTTTGTTAGGTGCGGCGAAGGCGGGTTCGCTCAAAGATTTTTTCGCACGTGAACGCTCACGAATGCCGGCGATGGATATTTCCGATGTCGCTTATGATGCGTTTCTGGTAAACGGTAAGCGCTCGATTCATCTTCCAGGTAAGCCGGGAGAAACGGTTAGATTACGTTTCGTCAATGCGGCGGCATCGACCTATTTTTATCTTCAATCGGCAACTGGACCGTTACGCATCATCGCAGCCGACGGTCCTGCGGTGCAGCCGATCCATGTGAAACGCTTGCTTGTTGGGATGGCGGAAACCTATGATGTGACCGTCAAAATTCCTCTAACAGGAAAATGGGAAATCCGCGCGACCTCGCAGGATGGATCGGGTCATGGGTCGATTTGGTTGGGTGAGGGTAGTGAAACCCAAGCGCCCGATTTGCCAAAGCCTAATCCTTACAATATGGATGCTCATATGATGGCGGCGATCGATCAGATGGGCATGATGGGTGAGGGCAAGTCGGTATATATGAGCGATGCTGAAGCGCTTGCGATGGAACCAGAACGCCCGCTTGCGCCTTATGCTCGCTTGCGTGCGCTGAGTTCGACGGAGCTGCCTGCGAAACTACCTCGTCGCACCATCACACTTCGCGCGACTGGCGACATGGCGCGTTATGTTTGGTCGTTCAACGGCAAAACCTTTGCCGAAGAAGGCGTGATCCCGATCAAGAGAGGTGAGGTGATACGGATTGAGTTTTTCAACGATACGATGATGCATCATCCGCTGCATCTTCATGGGCATTTCTTCCGAGTGCTGATGGGACAGGGAAAATATTCACCACTGAAACACACCATCGATTTGCCACCGATGACCAAGCGCACGATCGAGTTCGAAGCGAACGAAAAAGGGGATTGGTTGTTTCATTGCCATCTTCTCTACCACATGCATGCGGGGATGACTCGGATCTTTTCTTATCAACGCGATGACTGGGAGCCGCCAGGAAAGTTGAAGGAAGGCACCAACATCATTTGCAATAAGCTCTGCTGCTTGCCTGGAAATCCGAATGCAGCCTCGGGAGCGGTCGATCCACGGCAAATCGGACGCATGCCTCACGCAGGCGGTCATGATCATGACATGCTCTATTATTTTATGGAGGGCAACGTGCAAAGCCATCTCAGCGAAGGTCGTTTGAGTCTTCGCAATTCGAAAAATGATTGGGTCGCGGAATGGCGCGCGGGTTACTCAGATGAAAGCGAATACGAGGTCGATCTCGCGTGGGAGCGCTACATTGATCCGAATTTATCGACTGCCTTGGGTTGGCGTTTCACGGATTTTGAAGACTCCGAAGATAGGGCCTTCGCTGGTGTGCAATACCGACTTCCTTACCTCATCCAAAGCTCATTGCAGGTCGATTCCGAGGGCGATCTGCGCGCGGCTCTAGGCAAGAGCTTGCAGCTTACGGATCGGGTTTCCGGGTTCTCAGAAGTCGAATTCGACACCGGCACGAAATGGGATTGGCGCGTTGGTCTGGAAGCGACTTTAACCAAACAATTTTCTCTCATTGCCGAGTATCACTCGGACTACGGATTTGGCGGAGGCATCGGCTTCCGCTTCTAACAAAAAACAAACAAAAATATGAAAAAGATACTGACCTTGTTATCCGCTGCGGTTCTCGCATCCTGCGCAACCGGTGGCTCGAATGTGAAACCCTATACCTCGGATACCTGTATTCTGACCGACAATAAACTCGGCTCCATGGGAACTCCCGTCACCAAAGTGTATGGCAATCAGGAAGTGAAATTCTGCTGCAAACCTTGTGTGGCAAAATTTGAAAAAGATCCACAACGCTACTTAAAGAAAACTCAATGAAAACATCACTCCTATGTCTAACATCAGCATTGCTTGCCAGTTGTTGTCCGGTTCAGAAAACCGTTGAGGTCGATTCCGTAGGGAAAAACTCCAGCGTTGCTGAATTGCAGCCGAAATCCACCAAGCCTGCAAAGGCAACTCCGTATCCCCTGAAAACGTGTTTGGTCAGCGGTGAGGATCTGGACTCGATGGATGAGCGGGTTTCCACGGTCTACGAGGGACAAGTGTTTGAATTTTGCTGCAAGCCTTGCATTAAGAAATTCCACAAAAACCCTTCGAAATACCAAGCGATGCTGGCGGCAGGAAAATCTTCCTGAGTCGGCGATTGCGCTGGAGATACCTCAGTTTAGAAGTATTTTTTTAACCACGGAATGCACGGATTACACGGAATGGGCGCTTCCGCGCTTTGTTGTCGGATTTTATTTTCATATTTCATTCCGTGTAATCCGTGCATTCCGTGGTTATATTTCTTCATTTATCTGTTCCCCATTTTTCTGGTCGTCAGTTCGTCCATGTGCGCTACGCTCCCATTGCGGTTCATTTTTCCATCCAGAATTAATCCACCAAGAACGCAATGAGTGATGACAGAAAAGTAAGGGTTGCCTGTGTGCAGTATCAGATGCGGAAAATCGCGGACTTTGATGAGTTTGCGGCGCAGGTCCGGTATTTCGTGGAAACGGCGGGTGTGGATTACGGGGTGGACTATGTGTTGTTTCCGGAATTTTTCTCGGTGCAGTTGCTTTCGGCGATGGAATCCGTTCCGGCGGAGGAGGGGATTCGAAAAGTTGCCGAGCTGACGCCGAAGTTTCGTGAGCTCATGTCTTTACTGGCGCGCGAGTTTAATACCCACATCATCGCGGGCTCACATCCTGTGCTGAAAGATGACGGACGTTTGCAAAACGAATCGATGTTCTTTTTTTCAGATGGCTCGCTGGTTTCTCAACCAAAGTTGCACATCACGCCATGGGAAAAATCGTGTTGGGGAATCGAAGGCGGTAATCAACTGCACGTCATCCAAACACCGAAAGCGAAGATTGGAATTTTGATTTGTTACGACGTCGAGTTTCCCGAAGCCGCGCGTTATCTAGCAGATCAAGGAATCGAGATTTTGTTTGTGCCTTACTGCACCGATAATCGTCAGGGCTTTTTGCGCGTGACCAAATGTGCGGCTGCGAGAGCGATCGAAAACCAGATCTACGTGGTCGCTGCCGGCGTGGTGGGAAATTTGCCAAACGTTCCGGCGATGAATATTCACTACGGCCAAGCTGCGGTTTACACGCCCTGCGATTTCGAATTCGCCCGCGATGGCATTCAAGTAGAAGCAGATCCGAATGTGGAAATGATGATCGTTGCGGATTTGGATATGGCCGCACTGCATCGCTCACGCGCTGCGGGTTCCGTGACACCGCTGCTGGATAGGCGGACGGATTTGTTTGAGATGAAGGTGAAGTTGAAGGATTCAGGTTCAATTGCTTGAGGAGTCATTCTCTTCAGCGTTTCTCGGTTTCTCGCGGAGGTTGAATTGTAATCTTTTCGCTGCCTCGTTTGCCGGCAGGACTGAGTGCTTTGAGATCGGGGATAGGCACGCCGCGGCCGTCCAATCGTGCGGTGATGGTGTCCCATTCGACGACTCCCTGTTTGTCCAAAGTCATTCGTAACGCCCAACCTGTATTGGTTTCTGGAGTTTCAAAACCGTTAAAAACGAAATTACCAACGCTATAGATGATGGGTTTGCTCTTGTAGATTTCCGTCTCTTGGACGACATGCGGATGGCCTCCGACAACACAGGTCGCTCCGGCGTCGATCATTTTTCGGGCGAGTGTTTTTTGCCGCTGAGTGGCTGGGTCATGTTCGTCTCCCCAGTGCATGTAAGGTATGACAATGTCGGCTTTGTGAGTTTCGCGCGCGGCTCGAATGTCGGCAAGGACACGCTCGTCGTCTTCGCTCCATGCGCAACCCGCACGATTTTCGCCAGCCGCAAACGAGCGGAGAAAGACTTCGCAGTAACCGAGTAGCGCGATGCGTATACCATGTTTTTCGATTATCAATGGCGTGTGTGCGGCTTTTAAATCGCGCCCGCCACCGAAGTAGGGGATGCCGGCTTTGTCAAACAGATCGCATTGTTCAGCGAATGCTTCGGGTCCAAAATCGCCAGAGTGGTTGTTTGCGATCGAGAGAGCGTTGAAATGTTTTTTGACTCTTCAGCAAAATCTGTGGGTGAATTTCGGCTCTGGAAGTTTTCCAAGTGTATGAAATAGAGTGATTTGCAGTAATTCGAAGCTGCGGTAGCCGTAGGCTTTTCTCATGCACAGATTGATCCGCAGGTTGA